>NZ_JBBDGM010000023.1:0-13300 GCF_037204185.1 Microbacterium bandirmense
TCTATGCGGTGAACAAAGACGCCGCCGAAGCTCCACGGCTACGACATGCAGGTGCGAATCTCGTCTATGCGGGGTCAATACGACTCGCGTTGCATTACCTCCACGCGAAGGTCATTTTTACCACCCATCCCAACCCGGCCACCACGACTGGACTCACGCAGTTTGGTCCGTTTCTCAGGGACATGAACAACTCACCGATCGTGTGTATTCAGCACGGACTGAGCATGCAAGAACTTGGTAGGTCCATGCACCAGGGGCACGCAGGGATCGAACGGTACTACTGCGCTTCAAGGTACGAGATAGCCAACATCGGGACGCCAGAGTACGGCTATGCCGCGGATCAACTCGTGCTTACCGGAATCCCACGGTTCGATGGGCTTCCTGTCGACTCCGAACGCGTCGTCATGATCTCCCCGACGTGGCGGCCGGAGTATGCTGCTCCGTCCCCAGGCGAGAACAATCGACGACCGGCCAATGAGGACTTCCTGAACTCTCTCTATTTCGACAGGTTCTCTGCACTTCTCACGTCGAGAGCTCTTCTTGAGGAAGCAGAGGCCCGCGGGTTTAGCATCCGCTTTATGATCCACCCCACCTTGGCGACGAACCACGAGTACTTCCGACAGGGGTTGAACGAGGTTGCAACCGATAAGGGCGTAGGCGACATCGTTGACAAGGTCGTCTCGGTTGGCGCAGCTGGTATCGACACCTCATACGATGTCGAACTGAAGCGTGCACGATTGCTTGTCACGGATTACTCGGGGATCCAGTACGACTTTGCCTACATGCGCAAGGCCATCGTCTACTTCCACGACAGCGATATGCCCCCGCAGTACGGCGACGGCGCGATGGACTACCCGACGATGGGGTTCGGGCCGATAGCGCCGAGCGTCGATACGTTGGTTGACCACCTGCTCGACGCGTTGGGCAGGGACTGTGCGGTGGCTGATGCGTACACGCGCCGGTACGAGACCTTCTTTGAGTTCGATGATCGTCTCAACTGTCAGCGAATTCATGAAGATGTTGAATCCTGGCTCGCCGAAAACGAGGTGAAGGGGAACGCATGAATATCGGAGTGATCTTTGCAGGAGGAACCGGCTCGCGGATGGGTGTCACGTCCGTGCCGAAACAGTTCCTGGACTACGGGGGCAAGCCGCTTATTATCCATACTCTGGAGCATTTTGAGCGTCACCCAGATATCGATGCGCTGACGGTCGCAATTCCGCAGGATTGGGAGGATCGTTTCCGCGAAATGATCGTAACCTTCGGGATCAGCAAGGTTCGGTGGATAGTAGCAGGCGGAACCAGCGGCCAGGATTCGATTTACCGCGCGCTCCGAGTAGCGCACGACGAGATTCAGGATGAAGACGTGAAGGCCCTTGTGCATGATGGTGTACGGCCGCTGATCAACGACCGAATCATCAGCGAGAACCTTGATGCACTAGAGTCTGCTCGCGGGGCGATAACCGTTTTTCCGGCTGTAGAGACCGTGGTCGTCAGTGCGGACGGTGACCGAGTGGACGATATTCTTCCCCGTAGCGAGCTTTTCATTGCGCAGGCGCCACAAACGTTCTGGCTTCACGAGTTGGTTGCTGCGCATGAGTCGGCTCGCGAAAAGGCGCATGATGACTACATCGACTCGTGTTCTCTGATGCGCGGGGAGCTAGACGTCTCCGCTTCCTTTGTTATTGGCACGAGGGCGAACATAAAGGTCACGACTCCGGAGGACTATTTCATGAGCCGCGCACTGCTCGACCTCGAGCACTTTCACGATGTCGAAGGTATCTGATGTCGCTCACCACTGTAGTTGCCGCCGACCTGGATCTGATTGCTGAATCTTCACTCGACTGGACCCAGTTGTCAGGGAAGACGGTCGCAGTGACCGGTGCGAGCGGAATGCTTGGCTCTTACATAGTTCTTGGGCTGCTGCGAGCTAGTGACAAGCACGACTTGGCGCTCCGAGTAGTTGTATTCGCAAGAAGCGCCTCGAAGCTGCGTGCCGTTCTGGGTGAGGCGGCCGAGCGAGCGGACGTCGACATCGTGATCCAGGACGTAGCAATCCCGATCGACGGAGCGCCCGAGGCAGACTACGTGATCCATGCGGCCAGCCAAGCGAGCCCGAAGTACTTCTCCTCAGATCCTGTGGGGACGATCAAAGCCAATACCGTAGGCGTTTTCAATACTCTCGACTACGCTGTCAGGTCCAATGCGCAGCGCTATGTGTTGGTCTCCACGCGGGAAGTGTATGGCCAACCGGTGGAAGGCGACGCGACGTCATTCACCGAGGATGATTGGGGTCGGGTCAACCCACTCGACCTGCGTTCCGCATATCCGGAAGGCAAGCGTGCCGGCGAGACCATTGCGGTCGCTTATCAGGCGCAGCATGGCATCGATGTGAGGATAGCCAGACTGGCACATACGTACGGCCCGGGGATGGACATCACTGATGGTCGCGTACAGGCGGCGTTCTTGACCGATGTCTTGGAAGACCGCGACATCGAACTGCAGTCGCAAGGCCTCTTGACGCGAACCTATACATACGTCGCGGATGCCGCGAGTGCGATGATCACACTCCTGGTCGAGGGCGACGAGATCGCGTACAACGTCGCTGATGATGACGCGTTGGTTTCGATCCGTGAGCTGGCGGACCTGTTCAATGAGGTAGACGGCCGAACCGGACACTCCGTCAAGATCAGCGACGATGCTGCGCCCGCAAAGGGGTGGAGCAAGGTGTCTGCGGGCGTCGTCGACAGCAGCCGTCTGCGCGGCATCGGGTGGCGAAGCCGAACGACCTTGAGGGATGGTGTTGAACGTTGGGTTCGACACGCACGCGAACTGCGCGAATAGCAGTCACGACAGAAGCTTGCGAACCTTTCGCCTGATACGCGTAAGAAGGGATGCGTGGTTGATCGCCGGTTGTGCGGAGTCGTCCTCTGTCGGATTCCAGTACTTGGACTTTTCGATCACGGTCGCGTTCGGCTTGAATGGCGGATAATCGTCGAGATGAGGCCGCTCCCAAGCGATATTCCGGCGCGTAACCGTTGCAGGCGCGCCGACGGCGACGCAATTGTTGGGTACCTTGCGCGTGACGAGGCTGCGATATCCGATAACGCTCCCATCGCCAATTGTGGCACCTCCTAATATTACTGCGTCGCGGGCCAACCAAACGTGGTTTCCAACGGTTACTGATCTCGCTGGATTCACCCGCTTACCGCTACTGACATCGAATATAGCGTGAGCGTCATCGGCTCGAACTTCATTGTTTGTCGCGAACATCACATCATCACCGATGATGACGCTTGTTCCTTCCGTGGCAGACAAGAAGACACTTCGTGTTGTCGACACGTCTTTGCCGACCCGCACCGTGGAGTCTGCACCAGCTCGAATCCGGAATGCAGCAGTAGGTATGCCCGCTCTGCTCGGGCCTATGGAAACTTCCGCGTTATTGTTGTCGAAGATTACGTCCAGTCGAGTGAGCCGGGAGCCCTTCGCAACCGTAAGGCGGTTGTTTCTCCCCCGTATGCGGATATTCACCTCTTTAGGTGGCCGTTCACCTTCATACACGATCTCGTTGCCCCGCGAGTCTGTGTATGTGGTCAGCTCATGAATATAGACCTCCCCGGCGCGTTTCAGAGATTCGGGGGAAATCGTGTCAGTGCCGACTGAGGTGGCGCCTCGCTCGAGTAGATCTGCGGCGGCGCGCGCATCGTTCACGGTAAACGCGATGGGAGAAATGCCTGAATCTCTAAACGCATCGAGGATCTGCTTTGGTGTAGTGGGAGCAACGGTAACTGTCTCAACCTGTTGTGCGACACAGAAAGAAAGGAACGATTCGTCTAGTTCGGCTGAGGTATCAGATTGAGGCTTCGCGTGAAATAGATTGATGCGCGAGAAATGGCCTAGGCTTCGGACCTCCTCAACCATCTCTTTGTTGTACGTTCCCGCCATGCAACGATCGCGCAGCCCTTTGTCATTGATGATTGAGGCGATCTTCCCGTATATCTCACGGGTCTGTGCCCGGTCAAGCGGGCGGACGTCAAAAAGCACGCGCGTGTCGGGATGTTGAACTAGGAAATCCCGCAGATCACTGAGGCGCATTGTCGCGTACTTGCCGTGAACCCGCTTCCCGCGAAACGCTGCTACCGACAGTTGAGCGGAGGCATCCGCTGTAGGGGCATCCCATCCCAGGCGGGCATGGTCCTTTGGGGTCCAGCCATGGATCAGGACTGGCTCGCCGTCTGAGGTCAACGCAACGTCTACTTCGAACAGCCGGAAGCCACGTTCGTATGATCGTGTCAGTGCTTGCTTGGAGTTTGTATAGTCCTTACCCCCGATCCTGCCTAAAGCGTGCGCAATCAGCGTGTGCTGACCTGACCAAGACGAATTGCCGTGAGTGGTCATCGCAGTCCTCCGAGGAAGGGTTTAGGGGGTGCAGGAAGAACGCTGCAGGGGGAAGGGAAGCTCTCATCGTACTGGTGGACACTCCGCAGTTCGCTGGGCGCCCGCGAGCATCACGGCGACAGTGCGGGGAGCGTTCATGCGACGACCTCCAAAGCCGTTGTCGACATCGCTGCCTCCATCACGACGTCCGCGAGGTGGTCCGCTGCGGACGTACGCTCATCCCCGGCATCCGCCACGAACTTCTCGTGCATGATGCGCATCATCTCAGCATCCGCTTCGCCCTTGCGTACCGACTCCACGAGCGCCTCGAGGCTCGCGGCCATCGGCAGACCGAGGTCATCCGGATACTTGGCGTAGAAGTCTCGCCGCTGCGAGTACTCATCGAGGTCAGGGGCGATCAGGTACGACGGAACCCCCGCGACCGCGGCCTCGAACACTGCCGACGAGTAGTCGGTGATGAAGATGTCGGCCACCAGCAGCAAGTCCTGCGTCGACATACCTGGCGCAACCCGCAGCCCCGAGGCAGACGGCACCGGAACCAGCGGATGCAGCTTGGTGATCATCGCGTATCCGGCATCCGTCATCGCCTGCGTCAGCTCGACCGGATCGACCGGCGATACCCGACCCTCGGTGCGGAACGTGGGAGCGTACAGCGCCACCTTCTTGCCCATCAGGTCGGGATACAAGAAGTCGAAGCGCTCCCGCACCTTCGCGCGGTGCGCAGGATCGCGTAGCCTGTCGACCCGCGGCAGTGGCGCGACCACCACCTTCGACACGTCGACGCCGAACGCCTCGGCGAAGGGCTCACGGCAGCGCTCGGCGCTCGCGATCACGATGTCGTACCCGGCGTGCATCCGCATCGCCTTCGCCAGCAGCGGGTCGCGCCCGCCGCGCTGTCCGATGATGCTCAGCCCGAACTTCTTCAGCGACCCCAGCGCGTGCCACAGCTGCACCACGGTCAGGCCCTTCGAGCGCGGCGTCGCCGAGGCGATGATCGAATAGCCGTCGACCACCAGCACCCTCGAGGTCGACACGTGGTACATCTCCACCAGCAGGTGCGCGGCGTAGCCGAACTTGCGCACGATGCCCGGTGGCACCATCTTCGCGATCATGACGACCTGCACCGAGGGGTCGGCGCGCAGCATCGCGTCCCGCAGCAGCAGGAAGTCCGAAGGCGGCTTGCTGCTCTGCCGGGTCAGCAGCACCACCTTGTGCCGCCGCGGCAGCACCCGCATGACAAGGCTCACGAGCGTCAGCGCGAAGCGCGCGGCGTACGCGGCGAGCACATCCAGACGCAGCCGCTGCGCCAGCACCATCACGAGACCGGCTCCGTGACAGGCACGCGGAGCAGCTCGCCGGCGATGCGATCGCTGGAACGTCCATCGAGGGCATCCGCGAACTCGTCGAGGAACGCATCCAAGCGCGCGTCGTCGACATCGGCCGTGGCGATCGCGGCGGCGAGGTCTTTGGCGTCGCGCACGACCGGGCCGATCGCGTAGTGATCGAACGGACGGTAGAACGACCGCGCCGCCTCGTACTCCTCCAGATCCGGCGTGTAGAACACCACCGGCCGGCGCAGCAGCGCGAACTCGAAGATCGACGACGAATAGTCGGTCACGAGCACGTCGGCCGCCATCAGCAGGTCGTTCATGTCGGGCACGGCAGCAGCATCCACCACTCCCGCGCCCAGCGCACGGCGAGCGACGAACGGATGCTGACGCACCCCGACCCGCCAGCCGGCGCCCAGCGCGTCAGCGATCCCCGCCCAGTCCGCATCGGGAGCGGCCGTCGCGCTGCGCTGGCCGTTGCCACGGAACGTCGGCGCGTACACGACGAAGCGCTCGTCGTCGCCGACGCCCAGCTCGCGACGCACGCGCGCACGGGCGGACGCGACGGCATCCGCATCGAAGAACACGTCCGAACGCGGCATGCCCCACGGGCGCACGCGCTCTGCCGGGATTCCGAACGCCTCGGCGTAGTCGTCGACGATGCCCGACGAGCTCACAATGGCATCCGTGTAGTTGCGATGGATCTCGCTGCCCCGCGTGGGGCCGCCGGGCAGACCCGCCCGGCTGTGACCCACCTGCTTGAACGCGCCCGCGGCATGCCAGAGCTGCACCAGCCGCGCACCGCGGCGGATCCGAAAACGGTAGATCAGCGGATAGAAGTCGTCGAGCACGATCACCGCGCTCGTCGCGATCAGCATCGGCAGACGGAAGACGTCGCGCAGCGGCCGTCGTGACGCGAGACTGGGTTTGAACACGCCGATGATCTCGACCGACGGATCCGCGCGCACCATCGCGTCGCGCAGAAATCCCATGTTGCCGACGAAGCCGTCGTGCGAGTCAGACAGGAACAGTACCCGGTTGGTCTTGACCGGTTTCAGGGTCGCCCAAGCTGCGTAGGGGAGGTAATAAGGAAGAAAGCGGATGCTGCGCAGTATCCGACTCTTCCGAAGCCATTGGCGCACGGGCAGTTAACCTGAAATTCATCGAGCTGACGGAACCCGTTCAGTATACGAGGGCGCTCCGATCGGGAACCCTCAGGGTCTGCGGGCCGTGACGCTCTCAGGGCGTCGCGCGCAGCGGCGTTTCCGACAGCTGGCTAGCACCTTCGAGGCCACCATCGCCGAACGCCAGCACGGCGTCGAGCACCGGATCGGCGCTGAGCACCCGGTTGTGCCCGTTACACTGCGTCAATATCAGGCGCGATTGGGCGGGGTGTGCCGCGTGCAGTCGCTCGGAGTGGCGCACGTCGAGGGCGCGATCGCCCCGGTCATGCACGATGAGCAGTTCGGTCTGCAAAGGGAGCGGCTGCGCCAGTGAGTCATATCGGGCATCCGATTCCTCACGACTGACGCCGATACGGCGATAGAAGCCGTCCTCGAACGATCGCCGCGCGCCATCTGGCAGGCCGACGTTGCATGCGAACTGATCGTGGAAGGCCAGCACCTCGCCCGCGCCGGCGACCGATACCACCCGTGGGGCCTCGACCCCGTCGCGCAGCGAGGCCAGTGTCGCGAAGGCGCCGAAGGAGTGCCCCACGATCAGGCCGAACGGTCCTTCGGCATCCGACAGCAGTCGAATCGCCACGACCCAGTCGCGCACATCGGTCCTCCGACCGGGGGAATCGCCGTGCGCGGGCGCATCGAACGCCACGACGCGATAGCCCTCGCCGACGAGGTCGCGCACGAGAGTCGCGAACTGCGAGGCGCGTCCGTTCCAGCCGTGGACGAGCAAGGCTGCCCGCGTGCCCGTGCCCCATCGATAGGTGGTGACATCCCGCCCGCGCACCTGGATGGTGGCGCGACGCGCGGCATCGTGCGTGGCCGAGTCGTCGTCCCGCACACGCATGCGAGCGGTCGCGAAGAAGGCTTCCAACGCGAGGCGGCCTCCCAGTGCCGGCGCGATGCGCGACGAGAAGCGGATGCCGGCGGCGACGGTGTTCTGCAATGCGGGCACGGTGCACTCCTATCAATACGAACGATCGTACGTAGACTACACGCACGATCGTTCGTACACTAGGGGGATGGGCGAAACAGTCGTTGACGGCCGGCGCGCGCGGGGTGACGCCTCACGCCGGTCTGTGCTGACGTTCGCCACCGACCTTGCTTCGGTGGAGGGGCTCGACGGGCTGAGCATCGGCCGGCTTGCCGACGCCTCCGGCCACAGCAAGAGCAGTATCGCCGGTCTCTTCCAGAACAAGGTGGGGTTGCAGTTGGCCACCGTGGCCGCGGGGCGCGACGTCTTCATGCGCGTTGTCGTCGAGCGCGCTCGCGAGCAGGAACGCGGCCTCGACAGACTCGTCGCGTTGATGCATCACCTGATCGAATATTCCCGCACGCGCGTGTTCAGCGGAGGGTGCTTCTTCGCCGCCATTGCCTCCGACTTCGATTCCAAGCCGGGCCCAGTGCGTGACGCAGTGCGCGAGGCGATGACGCTCTGGTACGACTATGTCGAGATGCAGGTGGGTTACGCGGTGGATGCTGGTGAACTCGACCTAGATGCCTCTGGCGCAGCCCAACTCGCCTTCACGCTACCCGCCCTGTACGAACAGGCCAACGCACGGTCGCTGCTCTACAGCAGCGACGAGCCTTATCGCCTGGCAGCACGCGGCATGTGCGAAGCCCTCACCGCCGCGGGTGCCGCCCCCGCCGCGCTCGAACTACTGCGGCGCTGACATCCCGGACCCAGGAACGAATGCAGGGAGTCTGAACACTTGCAGGTGGAAACACCGCAGAATCCACCTGCAACCGTTCAGACTCCCTGCATTCGTTCCCGTCGCACGCGGGTCAGGGGTTCGCCCGGCGCTCGGGCACCGGCAGCAGCAGGAGCAGCCCGATCAGCAGCACCAGCACGATGCCGAGGATGCCGAAGGTCGTCGACTGGGTTGCCACGATCAGCAGCGTCCAGGCTCCGGACGCCATCCAGCTGGCGGCGCGACCGGTCGTCGCGTACAGGCCGAAGATCTCGCCCTCGCGTCCGGCCGGTGTGAGTCGCGCCAGGAACGAGCGGCCCGCGGCCTGCGCCGGTCCGACGAATGCGCACAGGATCAGCCCGCCGATCCAGAACACCGTCGTGCCGCCGTCGGCGAGGAAGAACACGGCCAGTCCGGCGACGACCATCGCCGTCAGCGAGATCACGATGATGCGCTTGGGGCCGAAGCGATCGTCGAAGCGCCCGGCGAAGATCGTCGAGACGCCCGCGATCAGGTTGGCGGCGATGCCGAAGATCACCAGCTGCATGAACTCGAACCCGAACACCACCGACGCGATCACCGCGCCGAACGCGAACACACCGCCGAGCCCGTCGCGGAACACCGCGCTGGCCAGCAGGAACCAGAACGTGGGCCGCGTCTCGGCGTTGCGGTACAGCCCCACCACGTCTCTGACCAGCAGCGCGTACGAGGCGAAGAAGCCCACCCTTCGCTCGGGACGACCCAGCGAGGGCTCGGGCACGTTGAGGAAGATCGGGATGCTGAACACCAGCGCCCACACCGCGCAGCCCACCGCGATCAGCCGGAAGGGCAGCCCGTTGTCGGTCGACATGCCGAACCAGTCGGCGGTGTCGAGCACGACCACGATCACGAGTGCGACGATGCCGCCGATGTAGCCGAAACCCCATCCGAGGCCCGAGATGCGCCCGATGTTCTTCGGGTTCGCGATGCCGATCAGCATGGCGTTGGAGTTGACCGCGGCGATCTCGCCGAACACGGATCCTGCCGAGATCAGCGCCACACCCACCCAGAACATCGACGGCACCGGGGTGACGAACCACAGTCCGAACATGCACAGGATCAAGGCGCCCGTGCCGATGCCCAGCCACAGCTTCTGCCGGCCGGCCGCGTCGGCCTGCTGGCCCAGCACCGGCGCCACCAGCAGGATCGCCAGCGCCGCGATCGTCGACCCGAGCCCCAGACCCGAGGTCAGCTCGGCGATCGCCGCCTCCTTGAGCGGGTCGCTGTCGTCGAGCGCCTGCAGCTCTGGTGTCAGGAAGGCGTCGGTGGTGAGGTACAGCGCCGTGAAGATGAAGGTGAGGATGACCGTGTTGAACGGCTGCGTCGCCCAGTCCCACAGCGCCCACGAGTAGACCTGCTTGCGGGGAGCGGGGGTCTCGCCACGCAGGTCGAGCCCCATCACCGCCACGGCATCCGTGCTGGCCGTCGCCTCAGGGCGGGGCGGGCGCTGCTCATCGCTCATGATCGAAGTCTGGCCGCGACCGGTGAACAGTCGGTGACGGCGCGCCGCCCAGGTGCGGCGCGCAGGAACGTGGACCGCGCCCGGTCGCCGGCCCGCTCGGCTCCACCTTTCGGATGATCTTTGCGTCGCGCCGCTCGGATTCGCGGCTTGATCGGGCGGATGCAAAGGATGCACGGCCTAGCGTTGATGCAGACCGACCGAGGAGAGAAATTGTTCACCACGCCCGCCCGTCTCTACCGCGTGCTCGCGATCGCCGAGGCGATCACCTGGACACTGCTGATCAGTGCACTCATCGCCCGCGCGGTCGGGGCGGACCCGCTGGTGGTGACGATCGGCGGTGGCATCCACGGCTTCGTCTTCCTCTCTTATGGAGCGATGGCGGTGCTCGTCGCGTTCAATCAGCGCTGGGGCGTCGGCGTTGCCGTGGTCGCCATCGCCAGCGCGATCGTGCCCTACGCGACGATCCCCGCCGAGATCTGGCTGCACCGCACCGGCCGGCTCGAGGGCGCATGGCGCCTGGAAGAGACCGACGACCCGCGCGATCGCAGCTGGTACGACCGCACCATGCGCTGGTTCCTGCTGCGTCCGTGGGTGCTCGGTGCCCTGATCGCCGTCGCGATCGTCGCGCTGTACACCGTACTGCTGATCCTGGGCCCTCCCGGCGGGAAGTGAGCAGACTATCCGCGTGATTCATTTACAGGAAAACTTGTTGATCGATTCGCAGGAAAAGTTGTAACCTAGTTCTTAAGAAAAGTTGTGGACGCAATGGAAGGGCCCACGACGGTGAAGAAGAACGAACTGGTATGGCGCGAGCTCATCGACAACGCAGTCATGCACGGCCGTCGACGCTGGCACAACATCGAAGATCTCGCATTTCGCGCTGGCGTCGCCCCGGCGACTGCTTCCTATGCCTTGCGTCGTCTGATCGAGATCGGCGCCATCCAACAGCATCACGCTGGATTCACCGTTGTGAATCCGGAGAAGGTGCTCACCCTGTCCTGTGCAGCCCGCAGCGTCATGAATGACGCGCGAGTAATGGTGACGCTGCCTGCCTATGGCCTTCAGAACCTGCTTGCGACGACGATGGACGGCGGCCTCATCGTGGGAGGTGCCGCGGCGGCAGTGGAGCTGTTGGGTGGAGTGAACGTGGTCTCGGACTACTCCGAACACCTTTACTATCTTCGGGACGAGCACACGGCCGACGCCGTAGACGACATGCTGCAGCTCTCAGGCGCCAAGCGACACACCGGCTACGGTCGCAATCGTGGAAACGTCACGTTCCTCCTCGCGGACCCCCGCGCCGCACGCATGTGGCAACGCCACTCGTCGGTCGCGCAGACGTACGTCGACCTGTTCGCGACTCCCGGCTGGCAAGCATCTGAATTTCGAATCGCCCTGCACGAGAAGTTCTTCAGCAGGCGGGACTGGGATCAGGAGTAGATCATGACGGAGCTGACGGCAGACGAACTCGGGCGCGTTCAAGGGCTGCTCGATCATCTCGGATACGACTTGGAGCCGTCCATCCTCATCGGCGGGTGGGCTACTCAGATGCGCGTCGGCGGCGATGTGAGTCGTGATATCGACCTCATCATCATGGATCAGGGCCTGAGGCAGAAGCTGCGCGAGATCCTGCCCGACTACAGCGAGAACACCATCCACAGTGGTGGACGCAAAGGGCGCGGCACTAAGAACGGGGTGCATGTAGACGCATACATACCGTGGGAATCGGCGCTGGGCAACAAGTTGCGACTCAGAGTCGAGAAACTCATGGATCACACGGAGCCCGCGCCCATGAAGGGGTGGCGACTGCTGAACATCCATGCGCACACGGCGACCAAGCTCGCTGCACTGCTCGATCGCCCAGATACCGAGAAAGGTGAGAAGGACGCACGCGAAATCGACCGGCTCCTCGACAGCGGCGCAGATCCGATCGAGACGATCGCCGTCCTCTTGAGCGCCACGGACGGTGAGCCTGGCCTGATACCGGGATACATCGCAGAGGTATTCGAGCTTGTGCCCGTCTTGGCGTCGGTCAACAAACAACGACGACGGCAGCTGGCTTCGCAACGCCGCACCTGGGTCGACGAGGCTGAGTATCAATTGCGAGATCAATCTCCGCACTGACGTCCGTCGGGCCCTCCCGGCGGGAAGTGAGCCTGCTGGGTGCCTGAGTCTGTCGAAGGGTCAGGTGCACGACGACGCCAGCAGCTCGGCGAACAGCTCTTCGGCGTCGCACTCGACGCGTCGCCGCGTGAACCAGTCGCACACGTTCACGCAGTCACGATGCAGCAGGTCGAGCCCCTGCGGATTCGCGATGATGTCGACGATCTGAGGCAGATCGATCACCCGCACCCGGCCGTCGTGCACCAGCAGGTTGTACGGCGATAGGTCGCCGTGCGCGAAGCCCGTCTGCGCGAAGGTCCGCATGATCTCGACGATCTGCTCGTAGAGGCCGCCCAGCTCGTCGCGCGTGCCGCGGTGCTGCGCCAGACGCGGCGCCGCGGTTGCACCGTCGCCGATGAACTCCATCAGCAGCTCGGTGCCGTTCACCTGCACGGGGTAGGGCACCGGAGCGCCGAGCTCGTGCATCCGACACAGTGCGCCGAACTCGGCGAACGACCATTCGGCCGCCGCCACCTCGCGGCCGAACGCCGACTTCTTCGCGATTGCGCGGGCGTCGCGCGACTTCTGCACCTGGCGACCCTCCGTGTACACCGCCGAGCGGTGAAACGACCGGTGCTCGGCGCTGCGATAGCGCTTCGCGGCGAGCAGCGTGCGCTGGGACGGATCATCGGGCACGGCGCGTTCGATGAGGAACACGTCGGCCTCTTTGCCGGTCTTGAGCACGCCGAGTTCGGTGTCGATGGCCCCGGCGCTGGTGACGAGCCATGCCGGCCACGGCTGAGGCCCGCGCTCTGAGGGCGTGATCGCCGGCCAGGTGGTCCAGCGCTGGTTCTCGCCGGGTTCGACGTCGGCGAACGAGAGGGTTGCGTCGTCGAACGACGCGAAGGGATCTGTCACGATGTGGACTCCGAGTGAGGGAGGCCACGCGCGGGTCAGCGGTTGGTGGCCTCGGGAGAGAGGTGGTCGGCGGTGGGCACGACAATGACGGTGTTCATCGCTCACTCCTCTCACTCGGGTCCCCGGGCCGATCCCGGGGCACCCGCTGAGCCTAATCCCACGAGGAGGGGTGCGTCCAGCATC
>NZ_JBBDGM010000024.1:0-10170 GCF_037204185.1 Microbacterium bandirmense
CCGACGCCGAGGACGTGCCCGTTTACGTCGTGGACGCGTCCGACGAGAAGCGCATCCGCATCATCCAGCAGTACATCACCAACGAACACCGCGCAGGCCTCACAGACACCGACCGGGCCGAGGCATGGCGGCAGTTGGCGCTGGACGGGATGAGCGTCACTGCGATCGCCAAGCAGACCGGTGCCAAGCGCACCACCGTCAAGACCGGCCTTGCCGTCGCCGAAAGCGACATCGCCAAGATCGCCGTGGCCCAGCACGCCCTCACCCTCGATCAGGCGCTCATCCTCACCGAGTTCGACGACGACCCGGACGCGCTGGCCGAACTCACCAGCGTCGCTGCACGTGACCCGGAATCGTTCGACCACTACGCCCAGCGGCACCTGGACGACAAGGCCACCAAGGAGGAAATCGCGTCCCTGCGCGCCCAGTACGAAGCAGACGGATACACCGTCGTGGACTACCCGGCATGGGGCGACCATGACGTGGCGTTCCTCCATGATCTCGTCACCGCAGACGGCGAGCGCGTCACCGAGGAGAACTACGCCGGAAAGGACGGGCACGCCGTCGCTATCGGGGAGCGGTGGGGGAGCATCGACATCGCGCACGTCGTCGTGAACTGGCGTGAGCATGGCCTGACCTCCATCCGGCACAGCCAGCCCACCACCCGATCTGGGGCGATGACCGAGGAGGAGAAGGCCGAACGTCGCCGCGTCGTCGCGAACAACAAGGCATGGGTCAGCGCGGAGAAGGTACGCCGCGCATGGGTGACCAAGTTGCTCGGGCGGAAGCGTCTGCCCTCCCAGGCGCTCGCTTTCACGGCAACCGTGATCGCGGATAGCCGTTACGAGGTCACCCGCGCCGCAAACGACGGGCACGACATGGCCGCGACCCTCCTCAATCTCGACGGTCAGCGCCACTACGGACAGCCGCACCCCATCGCCGCGATGACCCAGGCCACCCCGACCAAGGCCGGACACGCACTGCTCGCCGTCGCACTCGGCGCTCTGGAAGCGGCAACCGACAAGAACAGTTGGCGCAACCCCGACCAGGCGACCCGCCAGTACCTCGACCAGCTCGCCGCATGGGGATACACCCTCTCCGACGTCGAAACCCTCATCGCCGACCCCGACAGCGCCACCCGCGCCGAGGACACCCCCGAGGACGACACCGCCAGCGAGAACACCGCCGCCGAGGAGACGAGCGACGAGGAGACGGATGCCGCCGCCGAGGAGAACGGCACGGACGAGGACGACGCCACCAGCGCCGCCACCGACGAGGAAGGGGTGGAGGACGTGACCGCGCTCGAGAACCCCGCCGATGCCGAGGAGTCGTCGACCGAGACGGACGCCGCCGACGCCACCGAGGCAAGCGGCACGGACGAGGACGACGCGACCGACGCCGGGGCCGAGGTCGCGGCCTGACCTGCCGTCAACAACCACAGGGGTCGGTCATCGCATCGCCGGTGGCCGGCCCCACCCCTTCATCCCGTTTCACGACTTCACAGGAGCAGACATCATAAGCACTCAGATTCTCGACCGCATCACCGCCGCCGACCCCGACCAGTAGGAGCGCTACGCACGCATCGCGCTGGCGTGCCTGACCATCCCCGGCGAACCGAATACGCCCGCCGCCCGACTCACCGGCACCAACGGCCCCGCTGTTGTCCAGCACACCCTCGATACCCTCCCACCCGCCATCGCTGAGCGGACCGTTATCGACGCCCTCGACAGCGCCGCGGACGGCACCCATCGGGTACTCATCCCCACCGACGCGGAATGGCCCACGGGGCTGGACGACCTCGGCGCGGATCGGCCCGTCGCGCTGTGGGCATCCGGAGATCTTGACCTCCTCACCGGCACTGCCGACTGCGCCTATTGGTAGCCCGCGTTGTTCAAGACGGCGCTATTGCCTTAGTTGACGAATCGATATTAGGTCAGCGGTTGCTGTATAGTTCAGTGCATGCTGACTATTGCTTCTCGCCTCGACGTCATGAACCGGCTCGGCCGGGCCATGGCGGACCCGACGCGCTCCCGGATCCTGATGACCCTGCTGGACGGGCCGAGCTACCCGGCCGTGCTCTCGCGCGAACTGGAGCTGACGCGCTCCAACGTGTCGAACCACCTGACCTGCCTACGCGACTGCGGGATCGTGGTCGCCGAGCCCGAGGGACGGCAGACCCGCTACGAGATCGCCGACCCGCACCTCGCGGCGGCGCTCACGGCGCTCGTGGACGTGACGCTCGCGGTGGACGAGCACGCGCCGTGCGTGGACGCCGAGTGCACTGTGCCGGGCTGCTGCGCGACGGGAGCGGGCGAGTGAGCGCGGCGTGCGGCTGCGACGAGCCGGAGACCCGGGTCGGCGAGGAGGCCGAGGAAGAGCGGGAGCGCCCGTGGTGGCGCGACCGCGGGATCATGGTCCCGGTGTTCTCCGGCGTCGCCTTCGGCACGGGCCTGGTCCTGGAATGGACGGGTGCGGAGATCCCGGCGCTGGTGGCGTTCTGGATCGGCCTACTGCTGGGCGCGTCGACGTTCACCCCGGGCGCGATCCGCAAGCTGTTCACGGGCAAGCTGGGCATCGGGCTGCTGATGACGATCAGCGCGGTCGGCGCGGTCATCCTCGGCTACGTCGAGGAGGCGGCCGCCTTGGCGTTCCTGTACTCCATCGCCGAAGCGCTGGAAGACAAGGCCATGGACCGGGCCCGCGGCGGGCTGCGGGCGCTGCTCAAGCTCGTCCCGGAGACCGCGACCATCCGGCAGGACGGCGCGTCCGTGGAAGTGGCCGCGAAGGACCTCCAGATCGGGCAGCTCATGCTGGTGCGTCCCGGGGAGCGGATCGCAACCGACGGGATCGTGCGCGCCGGTCGTTCCAGCCTGGATACGTCGGCGATTACCGGGGAGTCAATCCCGGTCGAGGTCGATCCGGGGGATGCGGTGTCGGCCGGGGCGATCAACACCGCCGGTGCCCTGGAGGTCGAGACGACCGCGGCGGGCACGGACAACTCGCTGACCACGATTGTGGAGCTCGTGGAACAGGCTCAGACCGAGAAGGGCGACCGCGCCCGCCTCGCGGACCGCATCGCCCGCCCCCTCGTGCCTGGCGTCCTGATCCTCGCCGCCCTCGTCGCGATCATCGGCTCGCTGCTGGGCGACCCGGAGCTGTGGATCACCCGCGCCCTCGTGGTGCTCGTCGCCGCGTCCCCGTGCGCGCTGGCGATCTCCGTCCCGCTCACCGTCGTCGCCGCAATCGGCTCGGCGAGCCGGTTCGGCGTGATCATCAAATCCGGCGCGGTCTTCGAGCGGTTCGGCGTGATCCGCCACGTCGCCGTCGACAAAACCGGCACCCTCACCCGCAACGAGCCCGCCGTCACCGCCGTGCTCACCACGGACGGCGTGACCGAGGCGCAGGCGTTGGCATGGGCAGCGTCGCTGGAGCAGCACAGCACCCACCCGCTGGCCGCCGCAATCACCGCCGCCTCGCCCGGAGCCCCCGCCGCCCTGGACGTCACCGAGCAAGCCGGGCACGGCATCGAGGGCACCCTCGACGGGGCCCGGATCACCGTCGGCAGTCCCCGATGGCTGGACGCGGGGACGCTCAAGGACCGGGTCGCGGGCCTGGAGGAGCAGGGCATGACCGTCGTGATCGTGCACCGCGACAGCGTCCCGGTCGCCGCGATCGGCGTCCGCGACGAGCTGCGCCCCGAGGTCCCCGAGGTCGTACACACTCTCGTGGCCCAGGGTGTCGGGGTGACCATGCTCACCGGCGACAACGCCCGCACCGCCCGCGCCCTGGCCGCGCAGGCCGGGATCGAGGACGTGCGCGCCGAGCTGCGCCCGGAGGACAAGGCCTCAGCGATCGCCAAGCTCGGCGAGAAGCACGGGTCGGTCGCGATGATCGGCGACGGCATCAACGACGCCCCCGCCCTGGCTGCCGCGGACATCGGTATCGCGATGGGCGCGACAGGTTCCGACGCCGCGATTGAGTCCGCCGACGTGGCTTTCACCGGTCACGACCTGCGGCTGCTGCCGCGCGCGTTCGACCATGCCCGCCGCGGACGGCGCATCATCAACCAGAACATCATCCTGTCCCTGCTGATCATCACCGCCCTGTTGCCGCTGGCCCTGTTCGGCGTGCTCGGCCTCGCAGCGGTGGTGCTGGTGCACGAGATCGCCGAGGTCGTCGTGATCCTCAACGGTCTCCGCGCTGCCCGGACGAGGAAGACCGCGTCGTGACCGCGCAGGATGCCGTCGTCGAGAGGAACCGCGGGTCGGCTGCGAGCCGCAGGAGGGCGCTCGGTCTCGCGCTCGTCGTGGCCGTGCTCGCCCTGGCCGTGGACCAGGGGTCGAAGGTTCTTGCCGTTGCGCAGTTGACTTCTGTAGGACGGATCCCGCTGATCGGCGACCTTTTCGGCCTGTCACTGGTCTATAACCCCGGAGCCGCGTTCTCGCTCGGCTCCGGGGCCGCTTGGATCTTCACGGTCGTCGGCATCCTTGCAGCCGGGACGGTGGTCGTGTTTGCCGTGCGGCTGCGCGGTGCCCGGTGGGGCATCGCTCTGGGCCTGGTACTCGGCGGCGCGCTCGGCAACCTCGTCGACCGACTCCTCAACCCTCCCTCGTTCGGGCAGGGGGACGTCACCGACTTCCTCGCCTACGGAAACCTCTTTGTGGGGAACATCGCTGACGTCTTCGTCGTCATCGGTGTGGGAGTGGTCTGTCTGAACCTCCTCACGCCGACGAGAGTCGGCGGCGCACGAGCGGAAGGCATCTCATGAAGATGGAACTGCTGCACATTGTCGGCTGCCCGTACACGGACATCGCCGAAGCCAACGCGCGCGCTGCGCTGGACGCTCTCGGGCTCGGGGCCGTGCCTATCGAGCTGGTGACGATCCGCACAGAGGAAGAGGCGGAGAATACCCGGTTCGGAGGATCGCCCACGATCCTCGTCGACGGCGTCGACCTGTTCCCGACGGCACCGGTTCGCTCGCTTGTGTGCCTGTGCCAGGTCTACGCGACGGAAAGCGGGTTTGCCGGAGAGCCTACGCAGGAGCAGATTGAAGCAGCGCTGCGAGGCGCGTCCCGGTAGAGCGAGAACGGGCTGTAGCGCGATCGATGGGGCACGTCTCACGGCACATCGGTGTTCGCCGCAGGGATCAGGAAACCCGAGACACGGCGGAGGGGGCGGGGCCAATGGCCGCTGCCCCCTCCCGTGCTCGCAGTCCCTCAGACGAGCAGTTCGGCGAGGAGGGTCTCGACGCGGGCCTTGATGTCGTCGCGGATCGGGCGCACTGCCTCGATGCCCTGCCCGGCGGGGTCGTCGAGCTTCCAATCCTCGTAGCGCTTGCCCGGGAAGAACGGGCAAGCGTCGCCGCAGCCCATGGTGATCACGACGTCGGAGTCCTGGACAGCCTCCGTGGTGAGCACCTTCGGCTGTTCGGCGGTGATGTCGATGCCGACTTCGCGCATCGCCTCGACCGCGACGGGGTTGATCTGGTCGGCGGGCATGGATCCGGCGGAGCGGACCTCGACGCGGTCGCCTGCGAGCTCGCGGAGATAACCGGCGGCCATCTGGGACCGACCGGCGTTGTGGACGCAGACGAAGAGGACGGAAGGCTTCTGGTCGGTCATGGTGGTTCGCTTCTTTCAGTCGGTGAGAGTGGCGAGGAGCTCGCGGACGCGGTCCTCGATGTCGTGGCGGATCGCTTCGACGCCCTCGGCCGAGGCCAGTGCGGGGTCTCCGACGGCCCAGTCCTCGTAGCGGACGCCGGGGATGATCGGGCAGACGTCGCCGCAGCCCATGGTGATCACCACGTCGGCCGCGCGCACGGCGTCGTCGGTGAGTGGCTTCGGGAACGCCGTCTCGGCCTCCTGCTGCCCTTCGATCTCGGTGAGCAGGGAGCGCACGTGCGGGTGCACGTCCGACGCCGGGGCGGAACCTGCGGAGCGGGCGACGACGCGGCCGTCGGCGAGCTGGTTGACGATCGCGGCGGCGAGCTGGGAGCGGCCCGCGTTCTGCACGCACACGAACAGCACCTGCGGCACCCCGGTCGTCCGATCACGGATGAGGTCGGCGAGGCGCTGCCGGGCGAACCGTTCGGTCAGCGGGATCATGTGCGTCGTCAGCTTCGCCGACCGCACCAGGCTGGCGTAGGACTCGCGCACGATCGCGATCACGAGGTCTCGGTTGAGCCCGGTCAGCTCGTCCGCGAGCTCTTCGGCGAGGCGGGTGACGCGGGCGTCCATCTGCTGCAGGGCCGCGGCCCGTGCTGCGGTGTCTTCGGGTTCGTCGGTGACGGCCGCGGCGGGAGCGAACGCGTCGAGGAGGGACGCGACGGCGCGCTGCTTGCCCGGTGCGATGCGGTAGTACACCCAGGTGCCTCGCCGTTCGGACCGCAGCATCCCGGTCTCCTTCAGCACCTTCAAGTGGTGCGAGACCGTCGGCTGGGACACGTCGGCGAGGTCGGCGAGGTCGCACACGCAGGACTCGCCGCGCGGGTCGGTCGCGATCGCGGACAGCATCCGGAGCCGCAGCGGGTCAGCGAGCGCCTTCAGCGCGCCGGCCACGGTGGTCGCGGCCTCGGTCCCGATGGCGTGCGTCGCAGACGGCGCGCACGCCTCCTTGTCGGGGAAGACAGCAGTGTCTGTCATGACGTCCTCGATTCGGTGGCGTAGGGGTCGGTGTGGAACCAGGCCTTCGCGGCCCAGAGCGAGACGTAGACCAGGCCCACGAGCACGGGCACTTCGATGAGCGGGCCGACGACCCCGGCCAAGGCCTGGCCGGAGGCCGCGCCGAAGGTGCCGATCGCGACCGCGATGGCGAGTTCGAAGTTGTTGCCCGCGGCGGTGAACGCGAGCGTCGTGGAGCGCGCGTAGCCCAGGCCGAGTGCCTTGCCCAGCAGGATGCCGGCGAACCACATCAGCGCGAAGTAGACCAGCAGCGGCAGCGCGATCCTGGCGACGTCCATCGGCCGCGAGGTGACCTGTTCGCCCTGGAGGGCGAACAGCAGCACGATCGTGAACAGCAGCCCGTACAGCGCCCACGGCCCGACCCTCGGGATGAACGTCTCCTCGTACCAGTCGCGCCCCTTGCGCTTCTCGCCGATGAAGCGGGAGGTGAAGCCGGCGACCAGCGGGACGCCGAGGAAGACGAGCACATTCAGCGCGATCTGCCAGACCGAGATCTCTAGCCCTTGCGTGTCCAGCCCCAGCCAGCCCGGCAGGACGGTGAGGTAGAACCAGCCCAGCAGGGAGAACGCGACGACTTGGAACACCGAGTTGATCGCCACCAGCACCGCGGTCGCTTCCCGGTCACCGCAGGCCAGGTCGTTCCAGATCACGACCATCGCGATGCAGCGGGCGAGCCCGACGATGATCAGGCCGGTGCGGTACTCGGGCAGGTCCGGCAGGAAGATCCAGGCGAGGGCGAACATCACCGCAGGTCCCACGAGCCAGTTCAGTACGAGCGAGGAGACCAGGAGCTTCTTGTCGCCGGTGACGGCGGCGGCCTTGTCGTAGCGGACCTTCGCGAGCACCGGGTACATCATCACCAGCAGGCCCAGCCCGATCGGGACCGAGATCCCGCCGACCTCCATCGCGGATAGCGCGTCGGAGAGCACGGGCACGAAGCGGCCGAGGAGGAGACCGGCGATCATGGCGAGGCCGATCCACAGCGGCAGCCACTTGTCGAGGGTGGAGAGTCGTTTCGGGGCGGTGCGGGTCAGGGTGTCGGTCATGCGAGCAACTCCTCGAGCTTCGCCGCGTAGACGGGCTTCGGGTGCGCGCCGATCAGCACGTCCACCCGTTCCCCGTTCCGGTAGAACCCGAGGGTCGGGATCGAGGTCACGCCGGCCGCGGTCACGGTCTCGGGGTTCTGATCGGCGTCGACCTTCACGATCTTCACCCGGCCCGCGTACTCCCCGGCGAGCTGGTCCAGGATCGGGGCGATCGCCTTGCACGGGCCGCACCAGGTCGCCCAGATGTCGACCACGACGGGCAGCTCGGACTCGAGCACCTCGGCCCGGAAAGTGGCGTCGGTGACGGGGGTGACGGTGCTCATGCGGAAACCTCCAGAACAGGTGCGGAAACGGTGGCGGGAGCAAGGTTCGACAGGTAGTGCTGGGCGTCCTGCGCGGCCGCGCAGCCGGTGCCCGCGGCGGTGATCGCCTGCCGGTACGTGTGATCGACGAGATCCCCGGCCGCGAACACCCCGGCCAGGTTCGTCCGCGTCGACGGGTGCGCGACCCGCACGTACCCGTCCGCGTCGGTGTCGACCTGGCCGGTCACGAGCTCTGAACGCGGGTCGTGCCCGACCGCGACGAACACCCCCGTCGCGTCGAGTCTCCGCTCGGTCCCAGTGACGCTATCGCGCAGCGTGAGCCCGGTGACCTGCTCGTCGCCGAGGATCGCGGCGACCTCGCTGTTCCAGGCGACGTCGATCTTCGGGTCGTCCAGCACGCGCTGCGCCATGATCTTCGACGCCCGGAACTCGTCCCGGCGGTGCACGACGGTCACTTTCGACGCGAACCGGGTGAGAAACAGGGCCTCCTCCATCGCGGAGTCTCCGCCGCCGACCACGGCGATCTCCTTGTCGCGGAAGAAGAACCCGTCGCACGTCGCGCACCAGGACACTCCGTGCCCGGACAAGCGGTCCTCCTCGGGGAGGTCGAGCTTGCGGTACGCGGAGCCCATCGCCAGGGCCACCGCCCGCGCCAGATACGTGGCCCCGGCACCGGTCTCGATGATCTTCACGTCGCCGTCGAGGTCGAGGCGGGTCGCGTCGTCGTAGACGATCTGAGCGCCGAACCGTTCAGCCTGCGCCCGCATCGACTCCATCAACTCCGGACCCTGCACACCATCGACGAAGCCAGGGAAGTTCTCCACCTCGGTCGTCGTCATCAACGCCCCGCCCGCCGTCACCGAGCCGGCGATCACGACCGGGGCAAGCCCCGCACGAGCAGCGTAGACCGTTGCGGTGTACCCGGCGGGACCGGACCCGACGATGACCAACTCGACCTCTTGATTCGACATGTATCTATATTGACGCTTATCGAAGCACGCGGCAAGTCGGCGAGGCGCATCTAGGTGTACCCGGTCATCAGGTTGGTGACGGTGATGGGGTTGTGGAGGGGGAGAACCTCCGGGCTTAGTGGAGATATCTGACGTCTTCACTACCACGGAGGTTCTCGTGTCTCACCGTAATGCTCGTTTGACTGTTCATGGTCGTCGGTTGATCGTCGCTCGCGCCCACCAGGGGTGGCCGCAAGCGCATATCGCTGCCGCGATGGGTGTTTCTCGTCGGTGCGTTGCCCGATGGCTCGCCCGCTATCGCGACGAAGGTGCCGTCGGATTGGAAGACCGCTCCTCACGGCCGGCGAGGATGCCGACAAAGACACCGAAGCGCACGGAGCAAGCGGTATTGGCGGTGCGGGAGGCTGAGCGTCTCAGCCGTGACGAGATCGCAGCCCGGCTCGGGATAGCTCCTCGGACGGTGTCACGCATCCTTGCTCGGCACGGGATGCCACACCTGAGTGAACTGGACCCGATGACCGGGGAGAAGATCCGCGCATCGAGGAAGACGACAATCCGGTATGAGAAGGACGATCCCGGTGAGTTGGTCCATATGGACGTGAAGAAGCTCGGCCGTATCCCGGATGGGGGCCGGTGGCGTGCCCGGGGACGTCCCGCCACGCAGGCGGAGAAGAACAAGCGGCCCAAGATCGGCTACGACTACGTCCATTCCCTCGTCGACGACAACTCCCGCCTGGCATACTCCGAGGTCCTCTCCGATGAGAAGGGCACCACATGCGCGGGATTCCTCGAACGCGCTATCGCCTTCTTCGCCTCCCACGGCATCCCCCGCATCGAACGGCTGATCACAGACAACGCCTGGGCCTACAAGAACTCCTTGCGCGGTGTCTGCGCCGCCTACGGCATCCGGCAGAAGTTCATCAAGCCGCACTGCCCCTGGCAGAACGGGAAGGTCGAACGCTTCAACCGCACCTTGCAAACCGAGTGGGCCTACCGGCAGGTGTTCACCAACAGTCACGAGCGCACCGCCGCACTTGCACCCTGGCTCGAGCACTACAACAATGAACGACGCCACTCAGCTCTCGGAGGCAAGCCCCCAATCAGCCGACTGCGACCAACGTCCTGACCGGGTACATCTAGGTGGTGTTTG
>NZ_JBBDGM010000025.1:0-10085 GCF_037204185.1 Microbacterium bandirmense
AATCCCGGGGCCTTCCGTGCTTGCGCAGGGGTCTTACTTGAGGGTGACCGTGGCGCCGGCGCCCTCCAGGGCCTCCTTGGCCTTCTCGGCGGTTTCCTTGTTGGCGCCCTCGAGGACGGCCTTCGGGGCACCGTCGACGACAGCCTTGGCCTCGCCGAGGCCGAGCGAGGTGAGCTCGCGGACGGCCTTGATGACCTGGATCTTCTTGTCGCCGGCAGCCTCGAGGATGACGTCGAACGAGTCCTTCTCCTCCTCGGCAGCGGCCTCGCCTGCGCCACCAGCAGCGCCGGCAACGGCGACGGGGGCGGCAGCGGTGACGTCGAACTTCTCCTCGAACGCCTTCACGAACTCGCTGAGCTCGACAAGGGTAAGGCCAGCAAACTGCTCCAGCAGCTCCTCAGTGGTGAGCTTCGCCATGATGTATCTCCTAATAAATGGGGTTTGGGTGAGGAAATCGCCGGTCGCTTACGCGGCCTCTGCGGTCTCCAGCTTTTCGCGAAGCGCGTCGATGGTGGCGGCAGCCTTGCCCATCGTCGCCTTCATCATGCCCGCTGCCTTCGCCAGCAGAACCTCACGGCTCTCGAGCGAGGCGTACTTGTTGACCTCGTCGGCGTCGAGGGTCTTGCCCTCGAAGACGCCGCCCTTGATCACGAGAAGCGGGTTGGCCTTGGCGAAGTCACGCAGAGCCTTGGCGGTGGCGACGAAGTCACCGTGCACGAACGCCACAGCCGACGGGCCCTTGAGGTCGTCGTCCAGCGTCGTGATCCCCGCGTTGTTCGCGGCGATCTTGGTCAGCGTGTTCTTCACCACGGCGTATTCCGCGTCCTGACGAATGCTGTTGCGCAGCTCCTTGAGCTGGGCAACCGTCAGACCGCGGTACTCGGTCAGCAGGACGGCGTTCGAGTTCTCGAAAGACTTCGTGAGCTCGGAGACCGTTGCATCCTTCTGCGCCATGGTCACTCCTTACGTGTACGGACGCCACGCGGATGCGCGGCGTCGACCTCGACCACCCACGGCATGGAAAAAGCTCCGGCGCAAGCGCACGGAGCTTCAAGAAGTATCTCGCACACCTGCGCGGGCCCCTGCGATGCAGTGCTTCGATCACCATGCGCTTGCGCACACGACGATGACCGGCGGTCTTCGGTTACCCCCAAGCCTACGGCATCCCCCCTCCCCCACCAAATCCCCACGTGCTGTCGCTGCCCGCCCCCACTCCGTCCTTCCGCCGCCGCCCCTGCTGGGCTACGCCGCCCCTACTCAGTTACGTAAATGGGCGGGGGCGAAGTAGCTGAGCAGGGGCGGAGCGCCGAATCTACCCAGGGGGACGGATGCCGAAAGCGGCCAGCTTCGCTCCGAAGATCGCGGTGGTCCTGATGTCGGGAGAGCCCCAGCGTGCGGTGCGCCAACCGGTGACACCGCGAACGTCGTCCTCTCGTGCCTTCTCGGCGAGCACGACCTCTTCGGTGCTCTGTGCCCCGCGCAAGCCGTCATCCAAGTACTTCCCCCGCCCGTCGAACTCCCCGAAGCACCGTGAGCGCCGGAACCCGAAGTCGAGCCAGTAGTCATCACCCCTCGAACCGCGCACGTGCACCTGCAGGTCGGGTGGAGCGAAGCCCAGGCTCGCCAGGTGCAGCCTGCTCACGCTCTCGCCCGGCAGCTGTGCTCGCCCGTCCGCGAAGTGGATGATCCGTCGCGCGCGCACGATGCCTGGTCGGTGAGCATGCTCGGCGCGTGCCTGCATCCGTCGTTGCCACTCCGCCGCGGCATCCGCATCCTGCACCTGACCCTGAACCGACTCCTCGCGCAGCGCGGCGTCGGCAGCCGAGAGCGAGACCGTCGCCGCGCTCGTGCACGCGAGATCGAGGATCGTGCGGTCGATCGAGGTGCATCGGATGCCGTCGACCTCGACGATGTCGGCAGGGTCGACGGGAATGCTGTGCCAGGTCACGCCCGCCACGGTTCGACCGTGCCGCGCACCCAAGATCACCGCGTGCACGTTCTTCGGCGCCAGCCGATACAGCGGGAGTGCATGGAGCACCGCGGCCGAAGGCCCCCAGAACACCGGTCCGGGTTCTGCGGAATTGAGCTGCGTCGCCACCACGTTCACAAGATGACGACCTTCGTTCCAGAGGCCTTCCCAGTCCTCCACTCTCACGTAGCGGTCATTGCGCACACGCCGGTACACGTGGTCAGCCACCGCACGCTCAATGTCGCGCTCGGAGTATCCGCGCGCGCGAAGCTCCGCACGCGTCAGGATCAGAGCCCGGGCGTCAGCGATGTCGATGGCCTTCGGCATGCACCGATCCTCCGGCAACGCCGGAACCTCGACCGGGTTATCCCCAGCCCCGCGGCTGATTTTCTCGCGGCCACCCGTTGTGCAGTGAGAGTCCCTGCGCGCATCGTCGAGCCGCCGCCCCTGCTCAACTACGCTGCCCCCGCTCAGTTGCGTAAATGAGCAGGGGCGGAGTAGCTGGACAGGGGCGAAGAAGATTCCGCGGGGCTTCAGAAGGGGGACGCGGGCCGGGGTGAGCAAAGCGGCGGATGCCAAGGGGCGGCGTGTACGGAAGGGATGGCCGAGGGTGAGGGGTAACCTCGTGGAGTGACCCCGGAACTCGAAGCCCGTATCGTCGCGGACTCCCGCGACCGGGTCGCCTGGCTCCGGGCGCGCGCCCGTGGGATCACCGCCACCGATGTCGCCGGACTCTCGGGAGAGGCCTCGATCGTCCGCGCCGCCGACTCCAAGCTCGGTGCAGGTCCCCGCTTCGGCGGCAATGCCTACACCGATCACGGCCGACGTCGTGAGCCCGAGATCGCCGCGTGGGTCGCGGCGACGCACAGCATCCTCCCCTCGTCGGCGCTCTTCCATGCTCAGGTCGAGCGACGCCACCTCGCCACGCCCGACGGCGTCTGCGTCGATGGCGAGGGCCGGGTGCTGCTGGCCGAGATCAAGACGACCAACAAGTCGTGGCGCACCATCCCCCGCAACTACCTGCGGCAGGTGTGGTGGCAGCAGCACGTGCTCGGCGCCGAGCGCACCCTGTTCGTGTGGGAGGAACACGACGACTTCCGGCCGCTGCACGACGAACCCCGGGCGGTGTGGATCGACCGGGACGACAAGGAGATCGGCCGGCTGGTCGGACTCGCGACACGTCTGATCGACGAGCTGTACCACCGCACCACCGGCCAGCGTCCGCCCTCTGAGGGGCAGGCCGCACCGAGTCGCCGGGACTCGCTGCGCGAGCGCGACATGTTCCGCGCCCTCGCACTCTCGGACTGAGTCCTCTCGGACTGAGTCCTCTCGGACTGAGCCCTCTCGGACCGAGTCCTCTCGGACCACGTCAGGCCGATGACGGCGGCCGCCGGTCAGTACGGGGCGAGCACCGACCTCGCCTCGGCCGCGACCTCTGCTGCGATCGTGTCGAGCAGCGGCGACCGCAGGTTCCACTGCTGCCAGTACAGCGGCA
Source organism: Microbacterium bandirmense (assembly GCF_037204185.1). Lineage (NCBI taxonomy): Bacteria > Bacillati > Actinomycetota > Actinomycetes > Micrococcales > Microbacteriaceae > Microbacterium > Microbacterium bandirmense. The sequence goes on from NZ_JBBDGM010000025.1 coordinate 3,465, forward strand.
CCCTGATGCGCGGCTCCCCCAGCTCGATCAGGTCATCGCTCGCCTGCGGCACCGGGATCAGCCCCCACCCGAGCCCCAGACGCACGGCCTGAGAGAAGTCGTGCGAGGCGGGGACGTAGTGCCTCGGCACCGACCACGGGTCGATCCCCCGCGCGCGGAGCCAGCCCTGCTGCAGCGTGTCCCGTCGGTCGAAGTCGACGAAGGGCGCACGCCGCAGAGCGTCGTCCGAGACACCGTCCGCGAGCCAGCGCCCGATGTAATCGGCCGTCGCCATCGCCCGGTACTCCAGCACACCCAGGGGCGTGACAGCGCTGCCGCCGACCGGCTCCGCCTCGCTGGTGACGGCCGCCATGACCTCGCCCGACTCCAGCATTCGCGCGGTGTAGTCCTGGTCGTCGCGATGCAGGTCGACATCGATCGGATGCTGTCGCGCGACGCGCGCGATCGGAGCGAGGAACCAGGTCGCCATGGAGTCCGCGTTCACGGCGAGCGGCACCCGCACGCGCGCCTCGGCCGTGACATCGGCGTCGCCGAGACCGAAGGCGACCTGCGCATCGTGTTCGAGCAGCTCGACCTGCCTGGCCAGGCGCACGAGCGCCTCTCCCGCCTCGGTCGCCCGCACGGGGCGCGAACGCACCACGACGGCCCGCCCGATCTGCTGCTCGACGACCTTCACACGCTGACTGACGGCCGACTGGGTGATGTGCAGTCGGCGTGCCGCGGCCTCGAAGCCGCCTTCGTCGATGACGGCGGCGATGGTGGCTGCGAGCTGTGCGTCGATCTTCACATAAGCCAGGCTAATGCAGGTGAAGCTATCTTCGCTGGAGCTTATGTCCTATCGCGAATAGCGTGAAGGAATGCTCACCTTCCTCGCCGGGCTCGGCCTCGGCCTGTCGCTGATCATCGCGATCGGCGCCCAGAACGTGTTCGTGCTGCGTCAGGGTCTGCGGCGCGAGCACGTACTTCCCGTGGTGCTGATCTGCGCACTGTCGGATGCTGCGCTGATCGCCGCCGGTGTGGCCGGACTCGGTCTGCTCGTCGGGCACGCCCCGTGGCTGGTCATCGTCGCACGCTGGGCCGGGGCGGTCTTCCTGGTCGTGTACGGCGCGCTCGCCGCACGGCGCGCCTGGCGCGGTGAGGATCAGGGACTCATCGCCGGAACACCCGCGCCGCGAGCATCCGATGACGGGCATCCGACGTCCCACGCCCCCTCGTCGGTGCTGACGTCGCGCGCGGCCACCCGGCTTGCGCCGACGATCGCGACCGTGTTGGCCCTGACCTGGCTCAACCCGCACGTGTACCTCGACACCGTGCTGATGCTCGGCTCGGTGGCATCCACGCACGGCGACGCACGCTGGGTCTTCGCCGCCGGGGCGATCCTCGCCAGCTTCCTGTGGTTCTTCGCGCTCGGCTTCGGTGCACGGCATCTCGGCCGGTGGTTGCGCACGCCGCGCGCGTGGCGCGTGCTCGACGCGCTCATCGCTGTCGTCATGATCACCCTCGGCGTGAACCTGGTGCTGCCCGTGCTGGTCGGCTGACACGGGTGTCCGACACACGGGCATCCGATCAACGCGGAAGACCCCCGCCGCGAAACGCGACGGGGGTCTTCTCTGCTTCCTCAGATGGCGTTGACGTCCAGGGGGATGCCGGGGCCGAACGTGGTCGACACAGCGCCCTTCTGGATGTAACGGCCCTTCGAGCTGGCCGGCTTCAGGCGCACGATCTCCTCGAGCGCAGCGCCGATGTTCTCGTTCAGCTGCTCGGCCGAGAACGAGGCCTTGCCGACGATGAAGTGCACGTTGGCGTGCTTGTCGACGCGGAACTCGATCTTGCCGCCCTTGATCTCCTCCACGGCCTTGGCCGGGTTGGGGGTCACGGTGCCGGTCTTCGGGTTGGGCATGAGGCCACGTGGACCCAGCACCTTGCCGAGACGACCGACCTGGCCCATGAGCTCAGGGGTCGACACCGCGGCGTCGAAGTCGGTCCAGCCGCCGGCGACCTTCTCGATCAGCTCGGCGCCACCGACCTCGTCCGCACCAGCGGCGATCGCGGCCTCAGCGGCCGGGCCGTTGGCGAACACGATCACGCGAGCGGTCTTGCCGGTGCCGTGCGGCAGCATGACGGTGCCGCGCACCATCTGGTCGGCCTTGCGCGGGTCGACGGCGAGCTTGAGCGCGACCTCGACGGTCGAGTCGAACTTCGCCGAACCGGTCTCCTTCGCGAGGGCGACAGCCTCGGTGGGAGTGTAGAAACGATCTGCCTCGATCTTGGCGAGGGCAGCCTGGTATGCCTTGGACTTAGCCATGTTCTATCTCCCTCAGCCCTCGACCGTGATGCCCATGGAGCGGGCGGTGCCGGCGATGATCTTCGACGCGGCGTCGATGTCGTTCGCGTTCAGATCGGCCTGCTTGGTCTCGGCGATCTGACGGACCTGGTCCATCGTGATCTTGCCGACCTTGACGGTGTGCGGGGTGGCCGAGGCCTTCTGCACTCCGGCGGCCTTCTTGATCAGCTCGGCTGCCGGCGGGGTCTTCAGAACGAACGTGAAGCTGCGGTCCTCGTAGACGGTGATCTCCACGGGGATGACGTTGCCGCGCTGCGACTCGGTCGCGGCGTTGTACGCCTTGCAGAACTCCATGATGTTGACGCCATGCTGACCGAGCGCGGGGCCGATCGGCGGCGCCGGGTTGGCTGCACCGGCGTTGATCTGAAGCTTGATCAGGCCGGTCACCTTCTTCTTCGGTGCCATTTCCTCTTCCTTTCATCGAGCCGATGCCGATTGCATCCGCTCTCCCGCGAGTCCGGCATCTCCGGAACGCGGTCGTCTGCGGCGCGCGAACGCGCACACAAACCACGTAAGTCTACCCGACGCACGGGCAGGGCGCACATCCGACGAAAGCGACTTCCGTCGCGAGATCGCGGTGGATGCTGAGAGGCTCGCCGTCGACTACCCGGGGCTGTTCACCCGATCCTGGGGGCCATCGCGGTACTGCTCGACGATTCTCTCGCCCAGTGCACGCAGTGCCGAGCGCACCTCTGCAGGACCGATCACCTCGGCGACGGAGGTCCACCCGGCCAGCTGCTCCGCGATGGCGTCGACGCGATGTGCGCGCACCTCCACGAGCACCCGGCCCGAGGCATCCGGCTCCGCCTCGCGCATCTGCGCCTGCGCACCGAACCGATCGCACAGCGCCCGCACCGCCCACGGTTCGACGCGCGCCGAGGCGCGCACAGCACCACGCAGCCCCTCCACACGCTCGACCATCCGCGCCCACTCGCCGACGGCGTCGAACCCGTCGGGCGCACCTCCACCGTCAGCCAGGACGACGACCGATCGGATGCGATCGACGCGGTACGTGCGCAGCCGCTCGACGTCCGCGACGCCGGCGTCGGTATCCGGTGGCGCGGCGAGCAGATACCATCGCGCACCGCGAGCGCCGACGACGAGCGGCACCGCCTCGAACGACACCGCCCCGCCGGAGCCGTCGTACTCGATGGACACACGACGCCGCCGGGCGATCGCCCGCTGCAGCGTCGAGACGGTCGCCGACGCGGATGACGACTGCACCTCACCCCAGGGCAGGTCGCGCACGGTGGCATCCGCCACGCGCTGCGCACCTTCCCGGAACGGCTCCGGCACGGCACGCATCAGCTTCCGCATGGCGGCGATCCGCTCGGGCTCCGCACCGAGGCTCTGCGTGAGCGCGATCAGCAGCGAGGTCACCTCGCCTTCGGTGAGTCCCGTGAGGTCGGTGCGCGCACCGCCGATGAGCTGCCACCCGCCGCCACGACCGCGCGTGGGATAGATCGGCACCCCCGACATCGCCAGTGCCTCGAGATCACGGCGGGCGGTCGGCACCGAGACCTCGAGTTCTGCGGCCAGTTCGGCAGCGGTGATCCGCACTCGCCCCTGCAGCAGCAGGAGCGCCTGGATCAAGCGGTCGGCGCGCATCTCGAAGAATCTCCAGAAGATCTTTTCTAAGTGATCATTCGGTGATCACTTCACGGACGAGCATAGACGTATCAGCACCCAACAGAAAGAGAGACAACATGTTCCGTGGAATCGCCAACCTCAACCTCGTCGCCGACGACATGACCGCAGCGGTCGAGTGGTACACCCGGGTGTTCGACTCGGCCCCGTACTTCGTGCGCCCCGAACAGGGTCCGACGCAGTACGCGGAGTGGCGCTTCGGTGACGACGACGATGAGTTCGCCCTCATGGACGCCCGCTTCCGCCCCGCACTCCCCCAGCCCGGCGGCGCACTCGTCAGCATGCACGTCGACGACATCCAGGCGTCCTTCCATCGCCTGATCGCGCTCGGCGCGGTGTCATTCGATCCGGTGACCCAGCGTGGCGAAGGCTGGTACTCGGCGTCGGTCAGCGATCCGTTCGGCAATCTCATCGGACTCATCCAGAGCCCGCACTGGGCCGCGCAGCACGCCTGATCGGATGCCCGAGACAGACGATGCCCCGCCCGGCCAGAGCCGAGCGGGGCATCGCGTGAAGAAAAGCGGATCAGACCATCTTCGTGACCTGGTCGAACGACAGCTCGACCGGGGTCTCGCGCTCGAAGAGCGACACCAGCACCGTGAGCTTGCCGCTCTCGGGCTTGATCTCGCTGATCGTGCCGGGCAGACCCGCGAACGAGCCCTCCTTGATGGTGATCGTCTCGCCGACCTCGAAGTCGACCTCGGCCGCCACCGGGCGGGCGACGGCGACGCCGCCCTTGGCCGCGATGGACTTCGCGGTCGGAACATCCTTGACCTCGACGAGCGACTTCAGCATGTTGAAGGCCTCTTCGAAGCGCAGCGGCGTCGGGTTGTGGGCGTTGCCGACGAAGCCGGTGACGCCGGGCGTGTGGCGGACGACCGACCAGGTGTCTTCGTTCAGCTCCATGCGCACGAGCACGTAGCCCGGGATGCGCACGCGCGTGACCATCTTGCGCTGGCCGTTCTTGATCTCGACGACGTCCTCCATCGGGACCTCGATCTGGTAGATGTCGTCCTCGACCTCGAGCGTCGACTTGCGCTGCTCGATGTTGGCCTTCACCTTGCGCTCGAAGCCGGCGTAGGAGTGGATGACGTACCACTTGCCGGGCAGCATGCGCAGATCCATGCGGAACGCCTCGTAGGGGTCTTCCTCGGCCGGCTCGTCGTCGGTCTGCTCCGAGTCGGAGTCGTCGCCGAGTTCGGGGCCGTCGTAGGGGGCCACCTCGTCGGCGGCCGCAGCCTCGGCCTCGGCGGTGTCCTCCGCCACAGCGTCGTTGAGGACCTCGGCGGCTGCTTCTGATTCAGCCGCTTCGTCCAGGTTGAGAGCGTCGTTCACGATCGCGTCCGCCTCCGGGTCTTCGATGTCGATGTCATCCGTGTCGTTGCCGAACTCCTCGGCCCCGTCCTCACTGCCCTCGACGTGCAGCGCCACGTGCTCGGCCGCAGTGGCCGATTGCTCCTGCTCGGCGAGGACGTTGCCCTCCTGGGACTCGTCCTCTTCACTCGACTGCTCTGCGGCGGTCGCCCAGTCCGCATCGTCGGAATATCGTTCAGACACGTTGCTTCTTTCCGTTCACTGCGACGTTCAGCGGGGGTTCCCGTGGTCGTCGAAGGGTGCGTCAGCCGGCTGGGACTCCGAACACGATGTGAGTCACGCTTCCGAAGAGCCAGTCGAGGCCGTACACCAGGCCCATCACGATCAGCACGAACACGAACACGACGACCGTGTACTTGATCAGTTCCTTGCGGGTCGGGGTTACGACCTTGCGCAGTTCACCGATCACCTGGCGGAAGAACAGGGCGATGCGCCCGAAGAAGCCGAGCTTCTTGTCGCGCAGGGCGTACGGGCCTGCTGCGACGATCTCGCCGCGAACGTCGTCCTGTTCCATCCTGCACGTACCTTTCGTGAGTCAGCATGTGCGCTGACGCGCAGGGCGGACAGGAATCGAACCTGCAACCTGCGGTTTTGGAGACCGCTGCTCTGCCAATTGAGCTACCGCCCTAGAGACCGTGTGGCCCCTGGATCCGCCTCCCCCGCGTGCCCATCGGGGCACGGTGAAGGATGCAGACAACTGCCTCATCAGTGTACGGCATCCGACGCACTCGACCGAACCGAGACGCATTCCCGCGTGCGTCGCACGGGCGCGCCCGACTGATTCAATACTCGGACACCCCGTAGCGCTCGGGCTCGGCGGTGCGGCGGAAGGCACGTCCGCTGAGCGTCGTGGGCGTGATCCGCACGTAGTTGTACTTCAGCGTGGGGATCCACGGCGCCAGACCCAGCCGGTCGGCGGCCTCGCGCTCGGCGATCGTGTCGATCCGCCGTGCCCTGCCGCGCACGACAACGCTCCATGCATCGGCGTCGGTGTGATCATCGACCTCGAACAGCACCTCGTCGTTCACCGTCAGCTCGACGAGCTTGCTGCCCTCGGCGGTTCGGAAGACGATGGTGTCCTGATCGACCACGTAGTTGATCGGAAAGATGTCGATCACATCGCCGACGCTGGTGACCAGCCGCCCCAGCTCCTGCTGTGCCAGGCGCTGCCGGCATTCCTCTTCGCTCAGTCGCATCACGGGGTCTTCGGTGCTCATGCTCCGATCATCCCCCAAATCGGCGGCCCGTCAAGGGTC
>NZ_JBBDGM010000026.1:0-7016 GCF_037204185.1 Microbacterium bandirmense
TAGCACACCTCCGCGAACACCCTACGATGCGGAAATCGCGTCTGACGATGGGTAGAACAACCCATGGGCGACACCGATCCGTAGCTCGGGCGCACGCCCTCGCGGCGACATCGCGCCGTCTGAGATGAGCCGGAAGTTTCCACCCCACGCAGGCTGGCGCTGCGGAGGCGGTGCGGTCACCATGGGCGCATGTCGAACAACGCAGTATGGGGCGCGAACGTCGAAGAGCTCCACGCCACCGCGGGTGCCTTCGCCGCCGCGGCGCAGCAGCTGATCACCGTCGCAGGGCGCACGACGCTGGCACTCCAGTCGGACCTGACCTGGAATGGTCCCGATGGCGAGCGGATGCGCGCGCGATGGCGCGACGAGTCCCTGCCCGCCATGGCGACGGTCGCGGGCCGGCTGCGCGAGGCCGGACTGCACCTCGTGCGCGAGGCCGAGCAGCAGCTCGCCGTCAGCACGGACGGCGTGGCCGGCTCTGGCAGTGCGGTGGCCGGCGCGGCGCCATCGGCCGCGGGAGGCACGGCCGGGGCATCCGGCTCAACGGCATCCGCCGCCCCCGTGGACTGGGAAGAACGGCTCGGCAGCATCCGCGACGTGCTCGTGGCGCTGCCGGGCCAAGCCATGCTCGGGCGTGTGCTCAGCGAACTGCCGCGCGGTGGCGACGACTGGCTCGAATTGTCGGGCGCGATCTCCCGCGCCGAGAAGGGACTCAGCGGCTTCGCGAGCGTCGGCATGACGGGGCTCGACGTGTACTCGACCGTCGCCGACGCACACGGTCTGGTGAGCGCCGTCGAGAACGGCGACGTGGCGAGCGGGATCGAGCACGGCGTTCCGCTGGCGTTCAAGGCGATGGGCCCTCAGGTCGACATGACGCTCGGCACCGCCTGGTCGGCCGGCACGATGATCGGCGGCGCCATCAACGACTCGATGGAGGGCACCCGCTACGGCGACATCGTGCGCGATATGAGCGAAGGCGCTTTCGACGAGAACGGCGCGTGGGGGATGCTGCAGGTGCCGGGCATCCTCGGCATGGCCGCCTACGAGTACCTGACCGAGGACCGCCCGCCGACGCCGTGAGCACACTCCGCGCGCACGCTACGCTGGGGCGCGGAGGGGCGAGTGTGCTGAGAGTGACGTTGCGCGGTGCGGGGATTCCCACGGTGGTGCTGGGCTCCGGAGACACGCTGCTGATGGGCCGTTCGCCCGACGCAGCCCTGCCGGCCGACGACTCGGCGGTGAACGTCACCGCGCTCGCCCTGCCGCACGTCGCCCCGCACGTCTCGCGTCTCGGTGGGGAGGTGAGCGTCGGCGAGGAGGTCGTCCGGCTGCGCTGGCATGCGTCCACTCCGGCGCAGCTTTCGAGCCTGTTCGACGCACCGGGTGGCGCTCGCCGGGTGAGCCTGTCGGAGGGCATGTCGGCGCTGCTGGACGAGGGCGAGAACCAGCTGCTGATCTATCGCGGCCGCCAGACCGGCTCGGGAGCATTCGTCGACCTCGTGGTGACTCTCGACGTCGAGGCAGTGCAGGACGATGCTGAGCACGTCGCCTGGACGGGCATCCCGCTGCCGGCCGGCGATGACGACGCCACCGCCGCCGCACCTCAGCTCGAGCGCTGGTCGCGCGAATGGTACGTGGCGCTCGCGCTGACCGAACCCTGGCTGAGCGGCGCCGACGACTACCCCCGCCCGCCGTCGAACCGCGAGATCTACGAGCGCGTGCTCGCCTGGCGAGGCCACGCCTGGAACCTCGAGCGCGCGCAGCGCGTCGACGACGCGATCCGCTCGGTCGCGCGGCTCGCGTTCGGCCCGGCCGACGACCCCTTCACCTCCACCGAGGGCCGCGTGCAGAACCTGCGGTTCGCGGTGGCGCGCCGCATCGCCGAGATCGGCCTGGTCACCATGACCGACCTGCAGGCCGTGCTCGTCGCGCAGGCGCGCGGCAACGGCATCCGTCCGGAATCAACCCATGAGTAAGTGGCGCACTGGGCGCGCGAGCGTCGGCGTCGTGGTCGCCGTGTTCCTGTTGGCCGGCTGCAGCGATCCCGGTCCGGGGGTTGCGCAGGAGGTGCGGCGCGGCGTGCCGGACGGGCTCGTCGTCGAGCCACTCAGTGAAGGCCCTGTCGCAACCTGGGTCGACCCCGGGGAGACATTCGCCATCGTGACCTGGGGGAGTGGGAGCTGCCCTCCCGTCGCGACTGCGCTCACTGCCGACGGACCCGACCGCGTTGACCTGACCTTCGGCCCGTCGCCCAACGATCCCTGCACCGCGGACATGTCTCCGACAACGCATGAATTCGAGATGCCGGACGAGATCAGCCGCAGCCCCGTGACCGTCAGCATCACCTACGAAGACTGGCCGGAGACGGACGTGCTCACGCTGGAGTAGTGCACTGCTGGCCGCCTCACACCGGCGCGGAGCAACCAACGCCGTTCTGCGAGTGCCGCGGTCTCCGCGAACTAGATGTGCCTGCGTGCAGACGGAGAGGCGATCACGCGTGCGCCCACGCGCGCACAGCAGCCCGAATCGCAGCCGAGCGATCCAAGCCCTCGCGGTCGGCGCGCGCCATCAGCTCGGCCAGTTCCGCGTCAGAGAAGCGCGTCGGCACCACCTGCGACGCGCGCTCGGCCCGAGGCGGACGTCCCCACCGCTTCTGCAGCTCATCGACGTCGTAACCGGCCTCAGCTTCATCGGCCCACGCCTGCACCTGCGCGTCGGATACTTCGCGCCCCCGGATTGTCCGCTTTCCCATAGACCCATCGTATTACGAAATACGAAAATGGCAAGCCGCCAATCCCTGCCGAAAACGATCGTTTTCGGCGCGGTCCAGAACTAAGGCTCGGAAGGCCTGCCACAAACGTTCGTAATAACCACCAAACGGCAAGGGTTTCCGGCTGATCTCGCGGAGACACACGCAGTCCGTTCGCGAACGGCGACGGCAGGTGTCGCGCAACCCATCATTTCTGACTGATTCGGTTAGAGTCTCACGGCGAGCTGCCGCAATGACTCTCCGAAACTCATTCGGTGGGGACTTTCAGCGGACCTTGGTGACTATCTCGTCGCAGACATCTGGGCCGCGCCCGGGCATCGCTACTCGTCGTCGGCGCATTCACGGTCGGCAGCCCGGTCGAAGTCGGGAACGGGCCGGTTCTGCGCGTCCTCGGGTGTCGTGGCGAGTCCGTTGCGTTCAATATCGTCGATCAGCCAGTCCATTTCTAGGATCTCTCGCCGCTGAGCTTCGCTGATTCCGACGGCGAGCTCGCAGACCCGGATGTCCTGAATCTGCGCTCGTTCAGATCTGGTGATCGCAAGGGAGTGGTGGGGAATCATGGCCCGCATGTATGCGGTGTCGTCGACGGTGATCTGGCTACGGTCGAGCGCGACGCCGCCTCCGAGCAGGAGGACGCTGACGATGACGACGGCGATGTTCGCTTTGGTGTTCTTGTACATGTTCAGCATCCAGGCGAGCATGACGAGGCCCATGGCGCCGCCCATGGTGAGGGCCATGAATACGCGGCTCTCGCTGAAGCGGATGTGTCCCCATTCCCACACTCCGGCGAACATCGTCCAGTACATCACGACCATGCCGGTGAGGATCATCGCCGCGAAACGCAGGTACATCTTCAGCGAGCCGTGCTTCTTGTCCTTTGCCTGTCGTTCGCTTCCTTCATGGGCGTCCTGTGACATGTGATTCACCTGTTCGTCTGGATTGGTTGCGCGTCGCGCGGTTGACGAGCGTCCGGTTCAGAGGGTTGCGAGGAGTGTGGCGCACGCGTCTTCGCATCGCCAGCAGGCCGCGGCACACACGGTGCAGTGTTCGTGCATGGTGTGCTTCTCGCACTCGTCGGCGCAGCTCGCGCACGCGGTGCGGCACGCTTCCAGGGCTGCCCGGGTGAGGTTGGAGTCGTAGCCGGTGTGTCGGGATAGGATGCGCGCGGTGGTGTCGCAGAGGTCGGCGCAGTCCAGGTTCGTGCGGATGCACTTCGTGAGCTCTGAGACCATCTCCTCGCTCAGGCACGCATCCGCGCATGCGGTGCACGATTGGCCGCATTCCATGCAGGCCTCGATACAGTCCACGAGCGCCTTCTGGTCGACCTGGCCGAGGTCCTTCGGATAGGTGCGGAGCATTTCTGCTGCGACAGTCATGATCGAATCCTCTCGTCGTCCTGGAGCTCTCAAACTACGATCGCGGTGTCGCCTGCTGCACCCCGTTGAATACCCCGGGAGGGCATGGTAACCCCAGCCGTGATGCGGCCTCAACGCTCAGGGCGCAGTGTCTCGCTGATCCGTTCCCCCAGGCGGGGGATCCCGCAGGATCAATGCCACGGCAGCCATGACGATGATCAGCGCGATGATGCTCCTATAGTTGTCAACTCATGATTTCGCCGGTTCTGGGGTCTGTCTTGATGAGGTGGTAGACCTCGCGGATCACGTAGCGTTTCAGGCATCGGATGATGTCGCGTTTGCTCTTGCCTTCGGCGGTGCGGCGGGCGACGTAGGCGATTGTCGGTTCGTGGAATCTCATCCTGACGATCACGGTGCGGTAGATCGCCGCGTTGAGCTGCCGGTGGCCCCCGTGGTTGATGCGATGCTTGCCGCTCGTCATCCCTGAGCCGGTCGGAACTGGGCTGATCCCGGCGAGCTTCGCGAACGCCGCCTCGCTCTTGATTCGCTCGGGGTTGTCGCCGGCGACGATGAGGATCTCCGCGGCGGTGTCGACGCCGATCCCGAACTCGTCCAGCAGGTGAGGCGCCCGTTGCATCACAAGTTCTTCGATCATGCCCTCGAGGTCGGTGATCTCCTCGTTCAGTGCGATCCAGCGTTTCGCGATCGACCGGAGAGCGTGACGGTTCGCGTCTTCCGGGGCCTCCAGCCCGCGGGGGCGGAGCGCGGCGCAGTGCCTCGCGACCATCTTCTGCGTCTTCTTCGCGGTTTCCTTGCGCAGGTCCTCGGTGGCGTGGACGAGCATCGCTTTGAGAGTGACCATCGCGCCGGTGCGGTCCTTCACCGCGGTATCGTGCGCGACTTTCAGCTGACGGATCATCTCGACGACGCCGTCCGCGGTCTTCGGAATCGCGGTCGCGAACCCGGCGAGCACGGCTCGGGCGGCGTTCTCCGCGTCCAGGGTGTCGGACTTGCCGTTGAGCCTGCGCAGCCGCCGATCGGGTCGTGAGACCTCGATCACCTTATGCCCGTGGCGACGAACGAACGAGGTCAGTCCGGCCCCGTAGGAACCGGTGCCCTCGATCCCGAATGCGATGATCTTCCCGAAACCCGCCGCCCACTCCAGCAGCTGCCTGAACCCGGCGGCATGGGTCGGGATCGTCAGCGTCGCGAGGATCCCGCCGATCGAGTCCATCACCGCGGCGACATGGATGTGCTTGTGGGTGTCGACGCCGATAACGACGTGCCCCGAACGGGCGGTCTCAATCTCGGTCATGTTCTTCTGTTCCTCCTGCCGTTAGCGTGGTGTCACGCTGTCGCCGGCGGGTGGACAGGACTGTCATGGGGACGCGTTGTCGAGACTGCTCCAGGCTCCTATCAGGTCACGCCCGATCCGGCGGCAGCGGTTACTGCGCGCCCGGCCGGAGGCTCGACAGATCAACGCCAAGGCACCCTGCGGGCCAATCGTAAGCAAGGGTCAGAACACTCCGGCCAGGACTTCCTCATCCTCGCGGGATGCGGCAGGAACAGACTGACAGTCGTAGCTGGCGACTGTGTAGGTCCACCAGGCGGCATCGGTCGATTGCGTGTCGCTCAGCAAGTGCGCGAGTGCGAGGACCGGGCCCGTGGCCAGGAGCACGTACCCGAGGCGAACGAGGCGTCGATGCGTTCGCACAGGATCGAGCGGGTGGGTTCCGGCGCGGGTCATTGGAAGATCGCTCCGATCGTGAGGAAACTGGCGATGGCGAGGAGGGCGACGGCGATCGTCGCGGCTGTGATGAAGAACGTGAGATTCCGCAATGGGTTCTTGGGCTTGTTCATGAGAAGTCTTGGAGCGCGGGGCTTTGTCGGTATCCGCTCCCCTATTGGGCGGGGCTGAGGACGGTCGTGCCGTTTGTGGAGATCTCGACGATGCCACGGTCGTCAACGAGGATGATGCGCTCGTCGATGACGGAGAGGGCTTGCACGGCGCCGCGCAGCGATTCCAGCTGCTGCCAGGCACCGCTTTCGTCCTGTGACCACAGGACGCCGTCCGTACCAGCACCAAGAAGGGTGCCGTCCGTGCGCGCCTCCAGGGCGTACAGGACAGGGGCCGCATCGACGGGCGTGAAGGTGTTGCCGCCGTCGGTGCTGAGGAGGAGGCCTTCTTCGGCGGCGGCGTACACGCCGGATTCGGTGGCGGCGAGATCAGCGGCGCCGAGGGGTGCACGCTCTGTCCAGGTGCTTCCCTCGTCGGTGCTGGTGAGTAGGTTCACCTGACTGGAAGGGATGCCGTACAGGACGCCGTCGGGTCCTGCGGTCAGGACGTGGAAGTCGGTGGTCCCGTTGAGGGCGATCGGGGACCAGGAGTTCCCGTAGTCGTCGCTGCGGATGATGCCGAGGTTCGGGGCTCCCAGTTCAGGCGGGGTGTCTTCCCCGGGGTGTCCGGACGCGAACAGCGTGTCTTTCCAGGCGGTGAATCCCATGGCGTCGAAATCGTGTCCGCCGATCGGGCCGGAGATCTTCCCGCCGGGGTCGAGGGTGAAGATGCCGTTGTGCGTGGCGATGAGCAGGTCATCGCCACGTGGGTCTTCGGCGATGCCGTGGATGTGGTCGATGCGGGGTGCCGAGTCGGGGTTTCCGAGTGGTGTTGCGGTGCAGCCGGTGGCGATGACGGCGAGGGCGGTCACCGTGGCAGTGGCGAGAAGGAGTGAGCGTTTCATGATGGCTTCCGGTGGCGGCCGCGGGACGGCCTGGCTTCGCGGCGCGCGGCAGGAGCGCACCGACATGTAATGGATGTCGAGGGCGTGGCAAAGAGGTGGCCGGTGAGGGCGGGCCGAACGTTTCTGGGCCCGCCCGAGTCGGGTCCTAGA
>NZ_JBBDGM010000027.1:0-5463 GCF_037204185.1 Microbacterium bandirmense
GATTGTGAAGTTGCCCTGCGCGTCTCACCTTGAGGGGTGGGTGTGTGGGTGCGTCCGATCCTTGAGAACTCAACAGCGTGCACTTGTCAAATGCCAAATTATCCTCGTCCAGTCCCTGTGGGGATTGGTTGAGAATTCCTTTGGATCAATTTATATGAATGTCAGCAATGATGTTTGTTCTTTTGGTCATGATTGAACTCGCTGCATGGTCGCCGTTTTCCCGGTGGTTGTGTTTGCATCTGTTTTTTACGGAGAGTTTGATCCTGGCTCAGGATGAACGCTGGCGGCGTGCTTAACACATGCAAGTCGAACGATGAACCGGGTGCTTGCACTTGGGGATTAGTGGCGAACGGGTGAGTAACACGTGAGCAACCTGCCCCTGACTCTGGGATAAGCGCTGGAAACGGCGTCTAATACTGGATATGTCCCGTCACCGCATGGTGTGCGGGTGGAAAGATTTTTCGGTTGGGGATGGGCTCGCGGCCTATCAGCTTGTTGGTGAGGTAATGGCTCACCAAGGCGTCGACGGGTAGCCGGCCTGAGAGGGTGACCGGCCACACTGGGACTGAGACACGGCCCAGACTCCTACGGGAGGCAGCAGTGGGGAATATTGCACAATGGGCGGAAGCCTGATGCAGCAACGCCGCGTGAGGGATGACGGCCTTCGGGTTGTAAACCTCTTTTAGCAGGGAAGAAGCGAGAGTGACGGTACCTGCAGAAAAAGCACCGGCTAACTACGTGCCAGCAGCCGCGGTAATACGTAGGGTGCAAGCGTTATCCGGAATTATTGGGCGTAAAGAGCTCGTAGGCGGTCTGTCGCGTCTGCTGTGAAATTCCGAGGCTCAACCTCGGGCTTGCAGTGGGTACGGGCAGACTAGAGTGCGGTAGGGGAGATTGGAATTCCTGGTGTAGCGGTGGAATGCGCAGATATCAGGAGGAACACCGATGGCGAAGGCAGATCTCTGGGCCGTAACTGACGCTGAGGAGCGAAAGGGTGGGGAGCAAACAGGCTTAGATACCCTGGTAGTCCACCCCGTAAACGTTGGGAACTAGTTGTGGGGTCCTTTCCACGGATTCCGTGACGCAGCTAACGCATTAAGTTCCCCGCCTGGGGAGTACGGCCGCAAGGCTAAAACTCAAAGGAATTGACGGGGACCCGCACAAGCGGCGGAGCATGCGGATTAATTCGATGCAACGCGAAGAACCTTACCAAGGCTTGACATACACGAGAACGGGCCAGAAATGGTCAACTCTTTGGACACTCGTGAACAGGTGGTGCATGGTTGTCGTCAGCTCGTGTCGTGAGATGTTGGGTTAAGTCCCGCAACGAGCGCAACCCTCGTTCTATGTTGCCAGCACGTAATGGTGGGAACTCATGGGATACTGCCGGGGTCAACTCGGAGGAAGGTGGGGATGACGTCAAATCATCATGCCCCTTATGTCTTGGGCTTCACGCATGCTACAATGGCCGGTACAATGGGCTGCGATACCGTAAGGTGGAGCGAATCCCAAAAAGCCGGTCCCAGTTCGGATTGAGGTCTGCAACTCGACCTCATGAAGTCGGAGTCGCTAGTAATCGCAGATCAGCAACGCTGCGGTGAATACGTTCCCGGGTCTTGTACACACCGCCCGTCAAGTCATGAAAGTCGGTAACACCTGAAGCCGGTGGCCTAACCCCTTGTGGGAGGGAGCTGTCGAAGGTGGGATCGGTAATTAGGACTAAGTCGTAACAAGGTAGCCGTACCGGAAGGTGCGGCTGGATCACCTCCTTTCTAAGGAGCACTGCAGCCCGCGAGGGTTGTCAGAGCCGGATTCGCACCGAATGTGTGTGACCGGAGCTCATGGGTGGAACATTTGACATGCCGTCAGCGCAGCTGACTTCGTTTAGTACGGTCCTTCGGGATCTGGAACGGTGGAGGAAGCCAGCGGGCGGCTGCACGCTGTTGGGTCCTGAGGGACCGGGCCGGCCGTTGGTCGAACCGAACCTCGAGGCCCTCTTCGTCGTCCCCGGGTTGGGGATGGGGTTGGGGGACCGCCCGTACTTTGAGAACTACACAGTGGACGCGAGCATCTTAAAGAAAACTTTGCTGCCAGTCTTTTCCTGGGCTGGTGGCTTCTCATGTGATTTCAAGTCTTTAAGAGCAAACGGTGGATGCCTTGGCATCTGGAGCCGAAGAAGGACGTAGCAATCTGCGATAAGCCTCGGGGAACTGATAAGCAAGTTTTGATCCGAGGGTGTCCGAATGGGGAAACCCCGCCAGGCGTTTGTGCGACCTGGTGACTCCCGCCTGAATATATAGGGCGGGTAGAGGGAACGTGGGGAAGTGAAACATCTCAGTACCCACAGGAAGAGAAAACAACATGTGATTCCGTGAGTAGTGGCGAGCGAAAGCGGATGAGGCTAAACCGGGTGTGTGTGATAGCCGGCAGGCGTTGCATGCCCGGGGTTGTGGGACTTTTCTGATCATTCTGCCGAGTGGTCGACGTGATGTGACGGTATAGACGAATGGTCTTGAAAGGCCAGCCATAGTGGGTGCCAGCCCCGTAGTTGAAATGTTGTTCACAGCGTGAAGAGTATCCCAAGTAGCACGGGGCCCGAGAAATCCCGTGTGAATCTGTCAGGACCACCTGATAAGCCTAAATACTCCCAGATGACCGATAGCGGACAAGTACCGTGAGGGAAAGGTGAAAAGTACCCCGGGAGGGGAGTGAAATAGTACCTGAAACCGTTTGCTTACAAACCGTTGGAGCCTCCTTAGTAGGGGTGACAGCGTGCCTTTTGAAGAATGAGCCTGCGAGTTAGTGATATGTGGCGAGGTTAACCCGTGTGGGGTAGCCGTAGCGAAAGCGAGTCTGAATAGGGCGTTTTTAGTCGCATGTTCTAGACCCGAAGCGAAGTGATCTATCCATGGCCAGGCTGAAGCACGTGTAAGAGCGTGTGGAGGGCCGAACCCACTTAGGTTGAAAACTGAGGGGATGAGCTGTGGATAGGGGTGAAAGGCCAATCAAACTTCGTGATAGCTGGTTCTCTCCGAAATGCATTTAGGTGCAGCGTTGCGTGTTTCTTGCCGGAGGTAGAGCTACTGGATGGCCGATGGGCCTCACCAGGTTACTGACGTCAGCCAAACTCCGAATGCCGGTAAGTGAGAGCGCAGCAGTGAGACTGTGGGGGATAAGCTTCATAGTCGAGAGGGAAACAACCCAGACCACCATCTAAGGTCCCTAAGCGCGTGCTAAGTGGAAAAGGATGTGGAGTTGCTTAGACAACCAGGAGGTTGGCTTAGAAGCAGCCACCCTTGAAAGAGTGCGTAATAGCTCACTGGTCAAGTGATTCCGCGCCGACAATGTAACGGGGCTCAAGCACGCCACCGAAGTTGTGGCATTGACATTTTTGGTAGGCCTTCGTGGTCCAGCCGTGTTGATGGGTAGGAGAGCGTCGTGTGGCGAGTGAAGCGGCGGTGTGAACCAGCCGTGGATGCCACACGAGTGAGAATGCAGGCATGAGTAGCGAAAGACGTGTGAGAAACACGTCCTCCGGAAGACCAAGGGTTCCAGGGTCAAGCTAATCTTCCCTGGGTAAGTCGGGACCTAAGGCGAGGCCGACAGGCGTAGTCGATGGACAACGGGTTGATATTCCCGTACCGGCGAAGAACCGCCCCAGCTAATCCAGTAATGCTAAGTGTCCGAAGCCATCCACCGTCACCTTCGGGTGACACCGGGTGGTGGAGCACACGACCCTATGCTGGTGCGGCTAGCGTATTAACAGGTGTGACGCAGGAAGGTAGCCCAGCCAGGCGATGGTTGTCCTGGTGCAAGTGCGTAGGCCGAGTCGTAGGCAAATCCGCGACTCATTCAGGCTGAGACACGATGCGGATGAAAAGTGGGTGATCCTATGCTGCCGAGAAAAGCATCGACGCGAGGTTCAAGCCGCCCGTACCCCAAACCGACTCAGGTGGTCAGGTAGAGAATACCGAGGAGATCGAGAGAATCGTGGTTAAGGAACTCGGCAAAATGCCCCCGTAACTTCGGGAGAAGGGGGGCCATCCGCTTATACCCACTTGCTGGGAAAAGGGCGTGGTGGCCGCAGAGACTAGTGGGTAGCGACTGTTTACTAAAAACACAGGTCCGTGCGAAGACGCAAGTCGATGTATACGGACTGACGCCTGCCCGGTGCTGGAAGGTTAAGAGGACCGGTTAGCCGCAAGGCGAAGCTGAGAATTTAAGCCCCAGTAAACGGCGGTGGTAACTATAACCATCCTAAGGTAGCGAAATTCCTTGTCGGGTAAGTTCCGACCTGCACGAATGGCGTAACGACTTCCCAACTGTCTCAACCGCGAACTCGGCGAAATTGCATTACGAGTAAAGATGCTCGTTACGCGCAGCAGGACGGAAAGACCCCGTGACCTTTACTACAGCTTGGTATTGGTGTTCGGTGTGGCTTGTGTAGGATAGGTGGGAGACTATGAAACCATGACGCCAGTTATGGTGGAGTCATTGTTGAAATACCACTCTGGTCATATTGGATATCTAACTTCGAACCGTGATCCGGTTCAGGGACAGTGCCTGGTGGGTAGTTTAACTGGGGCGGTTGCCTCCCAAAAAGTAACGGAGGCGCCCAAAGGTTCCCTCAACCTGGTTGGCAATCAGGTGGCGAGTGTAAGTGCACAAGGGAGCTTGACTGTGAGACTGACAGGTCGAGCAGGGACGAAAGTCGGGACTAGTGATCCGGCAGTGGCTTGTGGAAGCGCTGTCGCTCAACGGATAAAAGGTACCTCGGGGATAACAGGCTGATCTTGCCCAAGAGTCCATATCGACGGCATGGTTTGGCACCTCGATGTCGGCTCGTCGCATCCTGGGGCTGGAGTAGGTCCCAAGGGTTGGGCTGTTCGCCCATTAAAGCGGTACGCGAGCTGGGTTTAGAACGTCGTGAGACAGTTCGGTCCCTATCCGCTGCGCGCGTAGGAAGTTTGAGAGGATCTGACCCTAGTACGAGAGGACCGGGTTGGACGAACCTCTGGTGTGCCAGTTGTTCCGCCAGGAGCACCGCTGGTTAGCTACGTTCGGGATGGATAACCGCTGAAAGCATCTAAGCGGGAAGCCGGCCTCAAGATGAGACTTCCATCACCTTCGGGTGGAGAGGCTCCCAGCCAGACGACTGGGTTGATAGGCCAGATGTGGAAGCCCGGCAACGGGTGCAGCTGACTGGTACTAATAAGCCGATGACTTGATAACACTCTGTTCTTCTGCGAGATGAACGCGTCCACTTTGTGGTTCTCGACGTACGGTCGGGAACCAAACAACACACACGTGTGTGTTGCCTGATACATGTCAATAGTGTTACGGCGGCCATAGCGTGAGGGAAACGCCCGGTCACATTCCGAACCCGGAAGCTAAGCCTCACAGCGCCGATGGTACTGCAGGGGGGACCCTGTGGGAGAGTAGGACACCGCCGGACTTCTCTTA
>NZ_JBBDGM010000028.1:0-4189 GCF_037204185.1 Microbacterium bandirmense
GGCCGCGGCGCGTGCGGAGCGCATCGAGAGCGATGTTGGTCGGCATGAACCGGCGCATGAAGCTACGGACATAAACGCTGAGGGTCCAGATGAGACGAAGCATGGGAACAGTCCTCTCCTGTCAAGAGGCGACAGAAGTAGAAGAGACCGTCCAGCGGGGCTGCAGGTCGTGCCATCACATCAGTGATGAAGTAGCAGAGTTGATCGCCTGCTTCGAGAGTACGCCTCAAGTCAGGGTCTGGGAAGGGCAATCGAGACCAACATCCTGGCGGAGCGGATCGATGCCGAAACGGGGGAGTGGTCCCTACCTGATGGCTCGGCAGCGTCGCGATTCGTCCCGTCCGAAAACCCGTCCGTTTACTCCCCGTAGACGTCCGTAAACGTCCGGAGATACACTGAGCCCCAGACGGCGACTGCCGTCTGGGGCTCAGTGATTTACTGGGCTCGCAGGCTGGGAGAGGGTTTCTCAAAGCCCCGCGAAATCAGACTCCGAAGTACAGCTCGAACTCGTACGGGTGCGGACGCTGCGCGATCGGCAGGATCTCGTTGTTGTACTTGTAGTCGATCCAGGTGTCGATGAGCTCCTTGGTGAACACGCCGCCCTCGAGCAGGAAGTCGTGGTCGTCACGGAGTGCGGTGAGCGAGTCCAGCAGCGAGTTCGGCACCTGCGGGATGTTCGCGGCCTCCTCGGGGGGCAGCTCGTACAGGTCCTTGTCGATCGGCTCCATCGGCTCGATGCGGTTCTTGATGCCGTCCAGGCCCGCCATCAGCTGTGCGGCGAAGGCGAGGTACGGGTTGCCGGACGCGTCCGGCACGCGGAACTCGATGCGCTTGGCCTTCGGGTTCGAACCCGTCAGCGGGATGCGGACCGCAGCCGAGCGGTTGCCGGCGGAGTAGGCCAGGTTCACCGGGGCCTCGAAGTGCTTCACCAGGCGGTGGTAGCTGTTCAGGGTCGGGTTCGTGAAGGCGAGCACGGCGTGCGCGTGCTTGAGCAGGCCGCCGATGTACCAGCGGGCGGTGTCGCTGAGTTGCCCGTAGCCGGCCTCGTCGAAGAACAGCGGCTTTCCGTCGAGCCACAGCGACTGGTGGGTGTGCATGCCCGAGCCGTTGTCGCCGAACAGCGGCTTCGGCATGAACGTGACCGTCTTGCCCCACTCCTCGGCGGTGTTCTTGACGATGTACTTGAACTTCAGGATGTCGTCCGCCGCGTGCAGCATGGTGTCGAAGCGGTAGTTGATCTCCTGCTGGCCGGCGGTGCCGACCTCATGGTGCGAGCGCTCCAGGTGGAAGCCCGCGTCGATCAGGCGCAGGGTGATGTCATCGCGCAGATCCGCGGTCTTGTCGACCGGTGCGACCGGGAAGTAGCCGCCCTTGAACGGGGTCTTGTTGCCGAGGTTGCCGCCCTCCTCCTCACGACCGGAGTTCCAGGCCGCCTCCTCGGAGTCGACCTTGTAGAAGCTCTCACCGGCGGTGACGGAGTAGCGCACCTCATCGAAGATGTAGAACTCGGCCTCGGGCGCGAAGTACGCGGTGTCCGCGATGCCCGTCGATGCCAGGTACTGCTCGGCCTTCTTCGCGACCTGACGCGGGTCCTTGGTGTAGATCTCACCCGTGCGCGGGTTGTAGATGTCGAACACCATCACGAGTGTGCTCGCCTCGCGGAACGGGTCGATGTACGCCGTCGTCACATCGGGGATCAGCTGCATGTCGGACTCGTGGATGCTGGCGAAGCCGCGGATCGATGAGCCGTCGAACAGCTGCCCATCACGGAAGAAGTCCTCGTCGACCGTGGAGGCCGGAATGTTGAAGTGCTGCTGCACTCCCGGGAGGTCGGTGAATCGGATGTCGAGGAACTTGACGTCGTTCTCCTCGATGTAGCGGATGACCTCTGCGGGTTCTGTGAACATGTGCGACTCCTCGTCGGGTATCGGTCCCTTGCAACCTTACGCAGGTTATGCCGACGGCGTTTCCCGACCGTGTCCGTCGTGTTTCGGGCATGTTACGGGCGCTCGGTAGGCTTGAGGGGTGAATGAGTACCCCGGTGAACGCCTTGGACTGCCCGAGACCGGGCCCCGCAGCATCGCCCGCCCAGGACGTCGGATCGGCGCTCTCGTGCTCGACTATCTGGCGGCGACGATCATCGCCGTCGGCTTCTTCGGCTACGACCAGTTCGCCCTGCCCACCGAGGCAGGGCTGACGCAGTTCGCCCCGATGATGGTGTTCGCGGTGCTGCAGATCCTGTTCATCCCCACCGCCGGCGGCAGTCCGGGGCACCGCATCCTCGGCATGCGCGTCGTGCGTCTGGGCGGCGGCTGGGTGGGGCTGTGGCGCCCGATCGTGCGCACCCTGCTGCTCGTCGTCGTCATCCCCGCCGTGATCTTCGACGCCGATCAGCGGGGGCTGCACGACAAGCTGGCGGGCACCGTGCTCATCCGCTCCTGACGCGATCGGGCCGGCAGCCGGCCGGACGTCAGCTCCGACCTCGGTTGCGCTGGCGCACCTCTCGTGGTGCCCGCCCGCCCAGGAACGAGCGGGCCGGGTCGACGATGTAACCCCGGCGCAGGGCCTCCCGCCCGATCAGCATCCGGAATCCCATCTCGTCGCGATTGGTGAGCGTCATCTCGGCGTCGACGATCTCGCCCACCAGTCGTACGCGCAGCACGACGACCACGCGGTTCTCCGCATGCCCCGAAGAACTGCGCACGGCACGGCGGTCGTGCACCGGAGCCTCGTGCACGACGGCATCCGCATCGCTCGCCTGCCACGGATGCACGCTGAACCGCACCCAGGCCTCGCCATCGCGCTCGAACTCGACCACGTCGAAGGCGTGCAGCGACGACGTGCGCGCACCGGTGTCGATCTTCGCCTTGATCCACTCGACGCCGAGATCCGGCAGGCCGACCCACTCGCGCCAGCCGGTCATCGTGTTTGAATGAGAGGGCCGATTCACCCCTACATCCTGGCAGGAAATATCTGTGAAGATCGCCGTCCTCTCGCGTGCCCCGCAGTCGTACTCCACGCAGCGCCTCCGCGCCGCCGCCCAGCAGCGCGGGCACGACGTCAAGGTGCTCAACACGCTGCGTTTCGCGATCGACCTCACCGCAGATGCGCCCGACCTGTTCTTCCGCGGCAAGCAGCTCAGTGACTATGACGCGATCCTGCCGCGCATCGGCAACTCGATCACCTACTTCGGCACGGCCGTCGTGCGGCAGTTCGAGCAGATGGACGTCTACACGCCGAACACGGCCAACGGCATCTCCAGCGCACGGGACAAGCTGCGTGCCAACCAGATCCTCTCGCGCCACAACATCGCCATGCCGCCGACCGCCTTCGTGCGCAACCGCGCCGACGTGCGCCCGGCCATCGAGCGGGTCGGCGGTGCGCCCGTCGTCATCAAGCTGCTCGAGGGAACGCAGGGGATCGGCGTCATCCTCGCACCGCAGGTGAAGGTCGCCGAGGCGATCATCGAGACCCTGCACTCCACGAAGCAGAACGTGCTCATCCAGAAGTTCATCGCCGAGAGCCGTGGGCGTGACATCCGCGCCCTCGTGGTCGGCGACCGCGTCGTCGCGGCGATGCGCCGCGTCGCGGACGGCGACGAGTTCCGCTCCAACGTGCACCGTGGCGGCCGGG
Organism: Microbacterium bandirmense; assembly: GCF_037204185.1. Classification (NCBI taxonomy): domain Bacteria; kingdom Bacillati; phylum Actinomycetota; class Actinomycetes; order Micrococcales; family Microbacteriaceae; genus Microbacterium; species Microbacterium bandirmense. The sequence goes on from NZ_JBBDGM010000028.1 coordinate 3,634, forward strand.
TCGAGCCGGTCACTCTCGATCCGGTGTACGAGCAGACCGCGGTGCGTTCGGCGCAGATCATGGGCCTGCGCGTCGCCGGCGTCGACATGCTCGAAAGCGACGACGGGCCCCTGGTCATGGAGGTCAACTCGTCACCGGGTCTGCAGGGCATCGAGGCGGCGACCGACCTCGACGTCGCGGGCGCCATCATCGACTACATCGCCGACCAGGTCGCGTTCCCCGACATCGACGTCCGTCAGCGACTCAGCGTCTCGACGGGCTACGGGGTGGCTGAGCTGCTGATCCACACCGGCGCGGGGCAGGTCGGCAAGGAACTCGGCGAGCTCGGCCTGTGGGATCGCGACATCACGGTGCTGACCCTGCACCGGGGCGTCAGCGTGATCCCCAACCCGCGCAAGCATGTCGTGCTCGAGGCGGAGGACAGGCTGCTGTGCTTCGGGAAGCTCGAGGAGATGCGCTCGATGATCCCCGAGAAGAAGCGTCGTCGCAGGCGCGTGCGTCGTCTTCCGAAGGAGCCGCTGGGGGAGTGAGACGCGAAGAAGGCCCCGTGTGCTGC
>NZ_JBBDGM010000029.1:0-2984 GCF_037204185.1 Microbacterium bandirmense
AGGCGGCGACTGCCGACATCCCTCCGTCTATCCTGGTCAGGTGCCAGCCTCCCCCACCACCTCAGATCTCGACGCCGACCTGGGTCTCGCACTGCGCCTGGCGGACGCCGCCGACGCGCAGTCACTCCCCCGTTTCGACGCCGCGGACCTGCAGGTGTCGCTGAAGGCGGATCGATCGCACGTCACCGACGCCGACCTCGCCACCGAGCGCGCGATCCGCGATCTGCTCTCGACGGAGCGGCCGGCGGACGGCGTCTTCGGCGAGGAGTTCGGTGCGGAAGGCGACACGCAGCGTCAGTGGATCATCGACCCGATCGACGGCACGGCGAACTTCCTGCGCGGGGTGCCGCTGTGGGGCACGATGATCGCTCTCGCGATCGACGGGGTGCCGCAGGTCGCGGTGGTGAGCATGCCGGCCCTCGGCCGGCGCTGGTGGGCCGCCACGGGGCACGGAGCGTGGACGGCGACCTCCAGCGGGCCGCGCCGACTCAGCGTCTCATCGGTCGACACGCTCGACGAGGCCAGCGTCAGCTTCCAGAGCATCACCCAGTGGTCGGATGCGGGAAAGCTCCCCGAACTGCTGGCTGTGGCCGATCGGGTCTGGCGCGATCGAGCCTACGGTGACGTGTACAGCTACATGCTGCTCGCTGAGGGCCGCATCGACATGGTCGCCGAGTTCGATGTCAAGGAGTACGACATCGCGGCCGCCGTACCGATCGTCCGAGAAGCCGGTGGCCGCATGACCGCCTTCGATGGCACCGAGACGCTGTCGTCGCTCTCGGCCCTGGCCACGAACGGCACCCTGCATGAGCAGTTCCTGACCCTTTTCCGCGACGTGCAGCGCTCCTGAGCACCGCACGCACCCCTCCTCCCCCGAGTCACAGTCACATGAGAGCCCGCTTCCCCCTTGCCGTCGGCATGCTGCTGACATCTCTCGCCCTGGCATCCTGTGCGCCCGCCGCTGAGCCGCAGGGTGCATCGACGCCCCCCGCCCCCGAACCGGTCGCAACGACGCCACCGCCCGCAACCGTCGCCCCGGAGCCCGCCGAGGAATCCACGCCCGAACCGCACGCGGATCCGACCTGCGAAACGATCATCTCGTCGGGCACCGTAGACGCCCTCAAGTCCCAGGGATGGACGTCGATGCAGGAGGAGTTCCGCATCGGCGAGACCGTCGTCGACGGGGGCCTGATGTGCATGTGGGCCGACTTCAGCACAGCATCCGACCACGGCCAGATGTACGCCTGGGGACCGATCAGCGGCGAGACCGCCGCCACCGCCATGGCAGGGCTGCAGCGTGACGGATGGCTGAGGTCGTCAGAGGGTGACCACGTCTACTTCACCGAAGACCCGGCGTACGCGATCGCGACGGATGCTGACGGCTTCGGAATGACGTACGAGTTCGGTGATGGATGGGTCGAGTTCGCCGACACCAAGCAGGGGCTGCTGCTCGTCGACTGGCAGGGCTGAGCCCGCCGGCTGAGGTGGCGCCGCCGGGCGGCGGCGCCACGAGCCTCACTGCTGGTTCTGGTTCCAGTTGTCGGTGCGCTTGGTGGCCGAGCCGCGCTGACGCATCGCGTACGCCATGGCAAGGCTGACAAGAAGGATGCCTCCGGTGAAGGCGATTCCCTGACCGGTCGGGAGTTCGTGCGAGATCCCGAACAGGACGAACCCGCCGAGGAACAGAACCAGGAACACGATGAAGTCGACCATGTCGAAGCCCTCCAGATCGTCGGATAACCTCTCCAGCTTAGTCTCCCGCGGGTGCTCCCGATGCCGCCCGACAGCCTGCGGCCGCAGTATGTTGGACGGTATGCCGACGAGGATGCCGTGACCAGCACCCGCCCTGCCCGCCGCGGCCGCCCCGGGCACCACCGCGAGGACGTGATCCGCGCGGGCGTCGAGCTGTTCAACCAGCAGGGCTACGACGCCACGTCGGTCTCCGACCTCACCGGCCGACTCGGCGTCACCAAGTCGGCGCTGTACCACCACGTCGACTCCAAGGCGCAGATCCTCGAGATCGCGCTGGATGAGGCGCTGGGCGGCCTGGAAGAAGCCCTGGCCGATGCCCTGACGCGTGAGACGGCCGCCGATCGTCTGACGGCGATCATCGGCGGAGCGGTGCGGGTGCTCACCGCGAAGCAGCCCCAGGTCACCCTGCTGCTGCGACTGCGCGGCAACAGCCCCGTCGAACTGGCCGCCCTCGAGCGGCGCCGCCGGTTCGACCACAGGGTGACCGAACTCGTGCGCGAGGCGCAGGCCGAGGGCCTGGTGCGCGCCGACCTGGATGCGGCGGTGGCGACCCGGCTGATCTTCGGCATGATCAACTCGCTCGTCGAGTGGTACCGACCCGACGGCCCCGTGGATCCTGTGCTGCTGGGCCATGAGGTGCTCGCCGTCGCCCTCGACGGGCTGCGGCCACGGGATTGACGCGGCCGCGACCATTAAGCGCCGAGAGCCCCGCATCCCGGTATTCGGGTGCGAGGCTCTCGTCGGTGACAGCGGCTGGTGGAGCTGGGGGGAATCGAACCCCCGTCCGACGCTGAAAATCCACGTCTTCTCCGGGCGCAGTCTGTGGAGGCGTTCTGCTCGGCTCCGACCTTTGTCACAGACACCTAAGTCGACGAGCCCAGCCTGGGAAGAGTCCCACGTGACGTCCAGACGCCGTCACGCAGCAAGATCCCTAGATGACGCCAGGGTCCGTATCGGGATCACATACGGTCTGACGGACTATCGGGCTCGCTTATGCAGCGAGGGCGAAGTCGTTGCGCTTGGATTCGGCAACTATGGTTTTGCAGGGAGCGTTCACGAGATAACCCTGCATCCTCGGCCCGCTTCTCGTCGATGCACAGGCGCCGTCGAAACCGATCAGCCCCGTGAACCTTCTTGCGAAGGAGCCACTGTCACACTGTGGAATTACCAGTCGGGCACCGAAGCACCCGAGCATCACAGGTTACAACGAATCCGCCCGCTGCGCTATTCCG
>NZ_JBBDGM010000003.1:0-352197 GCF_037204185.1 Microbacterium bandirmense
CTGCACGGGGCCTTCTCGGTGATGCGGATGCTGCGGGTCAGCGCGGACGCTGCGCGCGCACGCGGTTCGGGTCGATGCCCTTCGGGATGGGCAGCGAGGTCAGCGACTGGGACACCGACTCGACGCGGCGGATGACGGTCGCCATCGTGGCCTTGTCAATCGTCTTCGGAAGCTTCTTGATGGTCTTGGCGAGGTCGGCGATCGCGATGTCGTCCTCACCGTGCCCGACGTAGAGCACCGTGATCGGCACGCCGTGGGCGACACGCTGCGACTTCTGGCGCTCGTCGTTGATCAGGCGGGTGAGACGACCCCGGGTGCCCTCGCCGACGATGACGATGCCGCCGCGACCGATCGTGCGGTAGACGGCCTCCTGCGTCTTCGGGTTGATGCCGACCGGGGTGTCGGAAGCCTGCCAGCGGCGACCGAGGCTGGTGCTGAGCACGTGACCGGTGGCGCCGGGCATGCCGTCGATCTTCTGATACATCGCCTTGGTCGACAGTCGCGTCATCAGGATCATGGCACCGAGGATGCCGAGCATGAGGCCCGTGATGCCCCAGAGCACCAGGGAGAGAACCGTGCCGCCGCCGATCAGGAAGCCCAGGATCAGGCCGATGAGCACACCCGCGATGAGGATCGCGATCTGCGCCCAGGGCAGCCAGCCGTACACGTCCCGCGTGAAGCGGAAGAGGGAACGCATCTGGGAGAAGAACCCCTGGCGCTTCTCGGGTTCGGAAGATCGCTTTGCCATGGAGAACAGCCTACCGAGTGATCGCGGTGCGAGTGTTCCCGCATCGCGGCGTGACTGCTCCTGCACAGCACGTGCCCCGGGCCGGATTGTCCACATCCATCGGGATCCGTCCGACGGGATGCTGCGCGATGCGCTCTCATGGATCACATGGACGCCATGGACCCCCTCATCGCACCGATTCCCGGCACCGCCCGGTCGGTGCGCAGGCTCGACGCCCAGGAGTCGGCGTTCTCGGGCGACCTGGTCGCCGACGGCGACGTGCTGCGCGTTCGGGTGGACGCTGACTCTGTGCCCGACGAGCTCTGGCGATTCTCCGGCGCGGAGCATGTCGCCGGGGTGCTCGACGTCGCGCGGCGCACCGACGGGCACGATGCACTGCTGCCGTGGTGCAGCGAGTCCGTCGATGGGTTCCTGGCACGCCGTGCGGCGGCGGAGCAGCCGTTGGCGGCGGGCGAGATCGTGACGCTGATCGGGAGCATGCTGCGCGGGATCGTCGAGACGTCCGCAGCGGATGCCGAGGTGGGCGGCCGGTGGTGGCTCACCGCCGAAGGGCGTCCGCTGTTCGTGCCGGGCGAAGGGGTGCCGTGCAGTTCGGCGAGCCTCGAGGTCATGGCACGTGTGCGCCAGAGCTGCACGGATCGGGCCATGGGACGCGCTCTCACCGAGATCTCATCCGGGGCGCATGACCCCAGAGAGGTCGCGCGGTCGATCGACCGATGGGAGCATGAGCTCACGGAGCTGGCGGCACCTCGTCCGCTGCACCGCGAGGTGCACGCGCCGGAGCGGGTGAGCGCGATCCCGCTGCATCAGGCTCTGCTCCCTCAGGAGGCGCGTCGGGTCACCGCACAGCGCAGCCTGGTCACCACGATGCGGGGTCGGTGGGATGCGCTGATCGAGTGGGCGCGCGAGCACCGCCCGCGCCGGCCCATCAGGGGAGCGCCGAGAGAGCGGCCGGGCGCGGTGTCGCGGACGGGGGAACGCGCGTCGGCCGGCGGACGGGGGCGGATGCTGATCGTCGGCGCTGCGGTCGCGGGCGCTGTGCTGCTGGGCGGTCTGCTCTGGCCCACCGGTGACGACTCGGCGGCGACTGCGGGGGCCCAGGAGATGACGGAGACCACGGCGGGTGATGACGAGCCGGCGGGTGATGACGAGCCGGCGGTCGGCGACGTCACGGCGGGGAAGACGGCCGCGGAGGAGGAGCAGCGCACGGACGAGGGGTCGGGTCCGTCGCCCGCACCGTCGCCGGATGCAGACGGACGGGACGATCCGCAGGGCGATATCACGCGGGTGGCGGCGCGACTGCTGCAGGAGATCGCCGCCTGCGCGGAGGCTGATGATCCTCGCTGTGAGGATGCGGTCGTCGCGGGTGCCGGTGAGATCGTGCTGCAGAAGCTCGCGGGCGCGGGTGCCGATCGCGGGGTCTCGCCGGTGGAGGACTACGGTGACATCGCTGTGCTGCGACTCACTGCCGTGGACGGGGCTCCGGAGCAGATGCTGGTGATCGTCCGCGAGAACGATGAATGGCTGGTCCGCGACGTGTACGACGTCGCGGACCAGCCATCAGGTGCGGGCTGAGCCGGCTCAGATCCCGAGGTTCGCCTCGAATTCCGCCGTCTCGAGCCGCGACTTCATCGCACCCAGGAAGCGGGCCGCGTCGGCGCCGTCGATGATGCGGTGATCGTACGAGACCGCGAGGTACACATACGAACGCACGGCGATCGCGTCGACACCGTCGACCGTGACCACGCCGGGGCGCTTGAACACGACACCGGTGCCGAGGATCGCCGACTGCGGCAGGAACACCAGCGGCGTGTCGAACAGCGCGCCGCGCGAGCCCGTGTTGGTGACGGTGAAGGTGCCACCGGCCAGCTCATCGGGCTTCAGCTTGTTGTCGCGTGTGCGTGCCGCGAGGTCAGCGATCTCGTGAGCGATCTGCGCGAGGTTCTTCGTCGCCGCGTCGCGCAGCACCGGCGTGAGCAGGCCGCGCTCGGTGTCGACCGCGATCGAGATGTTCTCGGTCGCCGGGTAGACGATCTGGTCGCCGTCCACGGTCGCGTTGATGATCGGGAACGCCTGCAGCGCCTCGGCCGCTGCGAGAGTGAAGAAAGGCAGGAACGACAGCTTGTCGCCCGTCTTCTGCTGGAACTCATCCTTCTTCGCGGTGCGGAAGCCGGCCAGCTTGGTGACGTCCACCTCGACGAAGGTGGTCAGCTGAGCGGTCTGCTGCATGGAGGCGACAGCGCGCTCGGAGACGACCTTGCGCAGGCGCGACATCTTCTGGGTGGTGCCGCGCAGCGGCGAGACCTCCAGCGCGGCGGGCGCAGCTGCCTGGGCGGCGGCGGCCGGAGCCGCGGACTTCGCCTCGGCGGCCTTGAGCACGTCCTCCTTGCGGATGCGTCCGCCGACACCGGTGCCGGTGACCGTCGCGAGATCGATGCCCTGCTGGCTGGCGAGGCGCCGCACGAGGGGCGTCACGTACAGCGACTCGGCGTCGCCGGCGGCCGGTTCAGCCGGTGCAGCGGTGGTGGGCTCAGCCGGTGCAGCTGCGGGCGCGGGTGCGGCGGCGGGTGCCGGTGCAGCAGCGGGTGCAGCCGCCGGGGCGGGCGCGGCAGCCGGCGCCGGTGCGGCAGGCTGAGCGGCGGGCTCCGGCTGTGCAGCGGGTTCGGGCTGTGCAGCGGGTTCGGGCTGTGCAGCAGGCTCTGGCTGTTCGGGCGCGGCGGCCGTCGCTGCGGGTGCGGCACCCGAGCCGATGCGCGCGAGCACGGCGCCGACCTCGACGGTCTCGTCTTCCGCGGCGAGGATCTCCTGCAGCGTGCCGGCGACCGGCGACGGGATCTCGGTGTCGACCTTGTCGGTCGAGATCTCCAGAAGTGCCTCGTCGACCGCGACGTCGTCGCCGATCTGCTTCAGCCAGCGGGTGACGGTGCCTTCGGTGACGCTCTCGCCCAGCTCGGGCAGGACGACATCGACCGCGTCGCTCGACGCAGCAGGCGCAGCCGGTGCCTCGGCCGCAGGAGCGGGTGCATCAGCGGAAGGCGCGGCGGCTGCGGGAGCCTCCTGCGCAGCAGGTGCTTCTGCAGCAGGTGCTTCTGCAGCAGGTGCTTCTGCAGCAGGTGCTTCTGCAGAGGGTGCGGCGGCCTCGGGTGCGGCACCGGACGAGCTGGATCCGCTTCCGTCGCCGATGTGCGCGAGCAGGGCGCCGACCTCGACGGTCTCGTCCTCGGCGACGAGGATCTCCTCGATCACGCCGCTGACCGGAGAGGGGATCTCGGTGTCGACCTTGTCGGTCGAGATCTCGAGCAGGCCCTCATCCGCCTGCACGGTGTCGCCCACCTGCTTCAGCCAGCGAGTGACCGTACCCTCGGTGACGCTCTCCCCGAGTGCGGGAAGGACCACGGGTGTGCTCATGACGGAGTCTCCTTCGAAAAATCGTGACGCACTCAAGCTTAGTGACCTGAGCGTTCGGTTGTGTGGTTCAGAGCGCGTGCAGCGGTTTCCCGGCGAGGGCGAGGAACGCCTCTCCGAGCGCTTCGCTCTGGGTCGGGTGTGCATGGATCAGGGGAGCGATGTCCTCGGGGTGCGCCTCCCACGCGACGGCCAGCTGGCCCTCGGTGATCAGCTCGCCGACGCGGTCGCCCAGCAGGTGCACGCCCAGCACGGGGCCGTCCTTCTGGCGCACGACCTTGACCGTGCCGCCCGTGCCGATGATCTCGCTCTTTCCGTTGCCTGCGAGGTTGTAGTCGTACGCGACGACGTCTTCCGCGCCGTACTCGGCCACGGCCGCCGCCTCGGTGATACCCACCGAGGCGACCTCCGGGCTGCTGTAGGTGACGCGGGGGATCTGCGATTCCGGCAGGCTCGGCACCTGCATCCCGGCGATCCGCTCGGCGACGGCGATGCCCTGCAGGAAGCCGCGGTGTGCGAGCTGCAGACCGGGGACGATGTCGCCGACGGCCCACACCCGATCGGCGCCCGTGCGCAGCTGATCGTCGACGGTCACGAAGCCGCGATCGAGGGCGATGCCGGCCTCTTCGAATCCGAGATCGGCCGTGGCAGGCCCTCGCCCTACGGCGACCAGCAGGTAGTCGGCGGTGAACGTCTTGCCGTCCTCGAGCGTGACGGTCACGTCGGTGTCGCTCTGCTCGGCCTTCTGGAAGCGCGTGCCGAGGGAGTACTTGATCCCGCGGCGGCGGAACGCCCGCTCGAGTCCCTTGCTGAGTGCGAGGTCCTCGTTGGGCACCAGGTGCGGGAGCGCCTCGACGATCGTGACCTCGGCGCCGAATGAGCGCCACACACTGGCGAACTCGACGCCGATCACACCGCCGCCGAGGATCACCACGCTGGAAGGAACCTCGTCGAGGGCGAGCGCCTGCTCGCTGGCGATGATCCGTCCGCCGATCTCGAGCCCCGGCAGAGTGCGGCTGTACGAGCCGGTCGCCAGCACGACGTCGGCGCCGACGTACCGGTCTTCGCCGACGCTGACCGAGCGATCGGGCTCGAGGCGGCCGGCGCCTGAGACCACCGTGATGCCGCGGGCCTTGATCAGACCCTCGAGCCCCTTGAACTTCTTGGCGACGATGCCTTCGCGGTAGGCCCGAACGCCGGCGGGGTCGATGGCCTCGAACGTGGCCGACACGCCGACCGATGCCGCCGAGCGGACGTGGTCGGCGACCTCGGCTGCGTGCAGCAGCGCCTTGGTCGGGATGCATCCGCGGTGCAGGCAGGTGCCGCCGACCTTGTCCTTCTCGATTAGCACCACCTTCTTGCCCAGTTCGCTGGCGCGCAGTGCGGCGGCGTATCCGCCGCTGCCGCCGCCGAGGATGACGAGGTCGAATTCGTGCGTTGCCATCAGGACTCCTTTGTCGATGCGCGTGCGAAGGCGATCAGCGAGCGCACCGTGGCGCCCGTCGGGCCCTTCTCCGTGTGGCCGTACGGCGAGCCCTTGTGCTCACCCGAACCGGCGATGTCGAGGTGCACCCAGGGGATGCGCGGCGCGTCCTCGGCATCCGAGACGCGGCCGACGAAGCGCTGCAGGAACAGACCCGCGAACATCGAGCCGCCCGAGCGGTCGGCCATGTTCGCGTTGACCATGTCGGCGATCTGCGAGTCCAGCGACTCCTCCATGTACTCCGGCAGCGGCAGTCGCCAGGCGGGCTCGCCGACGGCATCCGATGCGGCGAGGTACTCGGCGACCGCTTCGTCCGCTCCCATCACGCCGGTGTGGCGCATGCCGAGCGCGACGATTATCGCGCCGGTGAGTGTCGCGACGTCGATGATGACGTCGGGGTTCTCGCGGCTCGCCGCGACGAGGCCGTCGGCGAGGACGAGGCGGCCCTCGGCATCGGTGTTCATGACCTCGACGGTCTGCCCGTCGAGCATGCGGAGCACGTCGCCGGGGCGGGTCGCGCGGCCGGAGGGCATGTTGTCGGCGATGCACATCCAGGCCGTCACGCGCACGGGCAGCTGCAGCGCGGCGATCGCGCGGATCGCTGCGAGGATGCTGGCGGCGCCCGCCATGTCGAACTTCATGCCCACCATCGATGCTGCCGGCTTCAGGGAGAGCCCACCGGTGTCGAACGTGATGCCCTTGCCGACCAGGGCGATGTGACGGGCGGCACCTGCGGGGGAGTAGTCCAGGCGCACGAGCCTCGGCGGGCGGTCGGAACCACGGCCGACGCCGAGGATGCCGCCGTAGCCGCCCTCGTCGAGCTGCTGCTCGTCGAGCACCTGCACCTCGACCGGCAGGCCGTCGACGGCGTCGACAGCGGACTGCGCCAGCTGCGCGGGACTCTGCCACTCGGCGGGGGTGTTGACGAGGTCTTTGACCAGCGCCACTGCGTCGGCGACCGCACGGGCGTGCTCGAGCGCACCGTCGCCGATCTCGGCGGAGTGCAGCATGATCGAGTCCGCGCGGGCGGGTTTCTTCTCGGAGCGGTAGTCGTCGAAGCGGTAGCCGCCGAGCAGGGCGCCCTCGGCTGCAGCATCGGCATGCTGCTCGAGGTCGGGGGCGAAGCCGATCGCGATCGTCTCGAAGCCGGTGAGGCTGCGCACCGCGGTGGCGACCGCGTCGCGCACCGCTGCGGCATCCGGCGTCTTGCCCGCGCTGACGACCGCCAGCGGAAGCGATGTGATGGCGGCGAGATGCACGCGCGTGTACGCGGACGCGGTGCCCTTGTAGCCGATGGCGGAAAGCGTCTCCACGAGTCCCTCGTAGCCGTTCAGCGCATCGGTGGTGGCTGACGGGTCGGAGATGACGAGCACTGCGGCGTCTGCAGCGCTTCCTGGGAACGGATCGGAGGTGTGCGAGATCACGGGAAGCGTCATACCTCCATCCTAGGGAAGGTCCCCATCCGCGGTCCCGACGGCATACCGTGTTCGCTGTGAGCATCGCGCGGGCAGGCCCTGTGCGCGTCCTGGCTCGTAGCATTGACACATGCCCTCATCCGCAGAGCTCTACGAGTCGATCGCCGGCGCACCCGACGTGCCGACCGGCGCGCCGCTGGTCATCCTCCTCACCGGATTCACCGACGCCGGCAACGCCGTCTCCGGACTGATCGAGCACCTGCACGCGACCGCGGACCCGCAGCCGATCGTGCGCTTCGACAACGACGTGCTGCTGGACTACCGCGCGCGTCGGCCCGTGATCGTGTTCGATCAGGACCACCTGACCGAGTACCGGCCCGCCCGCCTTGAGCTCTCATTGGCGCACGACGCGCTCGGACAGCCGTTCCTGCTGCTGTCCGGGTACGAGCCCGACTTCGCCTGGAACGCGTTCACCGACGCCGTCATCGACTTCGCCGAGGCCTTCCAGGTGTCGACCGTGACCTGGGTGCACTCGATCGCGATGCCCGTCCCGCACACGCGGCCGCTGGGAACCACGGTCAGCGGCAACCGGCACGATCTGATCGCCGCGCACTCGGTGTGGCGCCCCCGCACGCAGGTGCCGGGCACGGCGGCGCATCTGCTGGAGTACCGCCTGATCGAGAACGAACAGCGGGTGGCGGGGTTCGTGCTGCTGGTTCCGCATTACCTGGCCGACACCGAGTATCCGGACACGGTGCTGGCCGCGGGCGACAAAGTGATGATCGGCGCCGGCCTCGTGCTGCGCATGGACGAGGTGCAGGAGAGTCGCGAGGACTTCCTGGCCCGCGTCGGCGAGCAGGTGAGCGGCAGCGAGGAGCTGACGCAGATGGTGCACACCCTGGAGCGCCGCTATGACGCCTACATGGCCGGACGGGAGGACGACGACGACGAGCAGTCCTTCGACGAGCGCGACCTGCCCAGCGCCGATGAGCTGGCCGCAGAGCTGGAGCGCTACCTCGCGACCAGACGACCGGGAGACGATGACAAACAGCGCTGACCCAGACCCGCAGCCCATCGATCCGAGTGGAAGCACGCACCACGCGCCGGACTGTGTGATAATGGATTCCTGACCCATTGTCAATGGTCGTTATCGCGATCGGCTTGACAAGGGTCTTACTAGTGTCCGAAATGGCTCGGAGCGTGTGCACCGCTCCGTGAAAGGCGAAACGTGACTGCTGCCACGAGCAAGAAGACCCGGACGACCACGAAGAAGACCGCCGCCGCTGACGTCGACGCACCTGAGGTCGACACGGTCGCTGCCGAGGCCGACAAGGCGCCGGCGACCAAGGCTCCGGCCAAAAAGGCCCCCGCCAAGAAGGCTGCGGCGAAGAAGGCACCATCAAAGCGCGCCAAGAGGACCGATGAGCCGGAGGTCGACGACGAGGCCGTCGAGGCCGAGGAGACCGACGAGGACGAGGCCGACAAGAAGCCGGCCTTCACCGAGCCGCTCCCGACCGGCGCGATCGTCATCTCGTCGAAGGACGAGGACGACGCCCCCGTCTACTCCACCCAGATCACCGGCGCCACCGCCGACCCGGTCAAGGACTACCTGAAGCAGATCGGCAAGGTCGCGCTGCTGAATGCGGCCGAAGAGGTCGAACTGGCGATGCGCATCGAAGCCGGCCTGTTCGCCGAGGAGAAGCTGTCGGCGATGTCTGCCAAGGAGAAGTCCAGCCAGCTGGGCCTCGACCTGCAGTGGGTCGCCCGCGACGGCCAGCGTGCGAAGAGCCACCTGCTCGGCGCCAACCTGCGTCTGGTCGTCTCGCTCGCCAAGCGCTACACCGGTCGCGGCATGCAGTTCCTGGACCTGATCCAGGAGGGCAACCTCGGTCTGATCCGTGCGGTCGAGAAGTTCGACTACACCAAGGGCTTCAAGTTCTCGACCTACGCGACGTGGTGGATCCGTCAGGCGATCACCCGCGCGATGGCCGACCAGGCCCGCACGATCCGCATCCCGGTGCACATGGTCGAGGTCATCAACAAGCTCGCCCGCGTGCAGCGTCAGATGCTGCAGGACCTCGGTCGCGAGCCCACGCCCGAGGAGCTCTCGCGCGAGCTCGACATGACGCCCGAGAAGGTCGTCGAGGTGCAGAAGTACGGTCGCGAGCCGATCTCGCTGCACACCCCGCTCGGTGAGGACGGCGACAGCGAGTTCGGTGACCTGATCGAGGACACCGAGGCGGTCGTGCCTGCCGACGCGGTGGGCTTCACGATGCTGCAGCGCCAGCTCGAGCAGCTGCTCGACTCGCTGTCGGAGCGCGAGGCCGGCGTGATCCGCATGCGCTTCGGCCTCGGCGACGGTCAGCCCAAGACGCTCGACCAGATCGGTGACACCTTCGGCGTGACGCGCGAGCGCATCCGCCAGATCGAGTCGAAGACCATGGCGAAGCTGCGTCACCCGAGTCGTTCGCAGTCGCTGCGGGACTACCTCGAATGATGCAGGCGACACCTCAGGCGCGCTCAGCCGGCCTGCGGTACGTCTTCCCTGTGCTGGCGGGCAAGCTCGCGCGTTTCGCGACCCGTCTGCGCGGGGGAGGCTCCGCCTTCCCCGGCTACCTCACGAACCGGCTCGCCCCGACGCTGCTGCCCACGCTGGCGGACCAGTTCCGATACGGCGTGGTGTTCGTGCTGGGCTCCAACGGCAAGACGACCACGACGCACATGATCAGCGAGGTGCTGCGGGCACACGGGCTGAAGGTCTTCACGAACCCGACGGGTGCGAACCTGCCGCAGGGTGTGACCAGCGCGTTGCTGGCCGACGCGACGCTCACCGGCCGGATCAAGGCCGATGTCGCCGTGCTCGAGATCGATGAGGGCTTCGCCGCCGATCTCGCCGACCGTCTGTCACCGTCGGTGATCCTGTCGCTGAACGTGCAGGTCGACCAGCTCTACCGGTTCTACGAGACCGAGCGCGTCGCCGACATGATGCTCGATGCCTCCACCCGCGCGTCCGCGCATGTCGTGGTCAATCGCGATGACCCGTACCTGTCGAAGATCGACGTCGACGCCATGCGCGCACCCGTCACCTTCTTCGGCGTCGCGCCCGAGATCGTCGCCGCCTCGGCGCACGGCCTCGCCAACGCGGTCGACACGCGCAGCGGCACCGCGGGCATCGTGGAGCGCCCGGCGTTCTCCGAGGTGCGTGCGGTGGCGGGGCGCGACGTGGTCGTGAACGTGGGGGGAGCGGATGCCCGCATCACCCTCCCCGCCCGCGGATTGCACTACGCGGCCGACGCCGCTGCCGCCCTCGCGGTGGCATCCGGTGTGCTGGGCGACCGCTTCGACGCGGTCCGCGCCGCCGCCGGGTTCGCCACCATGGCCCCCGCGTACGGCCGCGGCGAGGTGATCCCGCTGCGCCGGGATCCCGCGGGCGAGCAGGTCGAGTTCGTGATGTTCAAGAACGGGCCGAGCATCCAGATGAACCTCGATGCGCTGGAGGGCACGCCGGAGCGCGCGCTGATCGCGATCGACGAGGGAACGCCCGACGTCTCGTGGCTGTACGACGTCGACTTCAGCGCTCTGCCCCGTGTGGACGTCGTCACCGGCGAGAAGGCCTATCAGCTGGCCCTCGCCCTGGCGTACGCCGGCGTCGAGATCGGCACGGTCGAGCCCGACATGGAGAAGGCCGTCGAGATCATGCGGTCGTTCCCCGACACCGACCGGGGCACCCAGACCTGGTTCGTCAATTACGAGCTCATGATGATCGGTCGTCGCCTGCTCGGGCACGGCGACCAGGAGGTGGCGCGGCGATGACGCAGCTCACGATCGCTCAGCTGTACCCCGCGGAGCTCGGCATCACCGGCGACCGCGGCAACGTGCGCGCCATCGAGGAGCGTGCGTCGGCCCGCGGACTCGACAGCACCACGGTGCGCGCAGGAATCGGTGAAGTCCTTCCACAGGACGTCGACATCATCGTGATCGGCAACGGTCCGCTCTCTGCTCTGCGCGGCGTGCACGCCGACCTGCTGGGACGCACTGACGCGCTGCGCGCGTTCATCGATGCGGGCGGAGTGCTGTTCGCGGTTGGCGGCTCGGCCGAGCTGCTCGGTGCGGGCATCGACCTGACCGACGGCGGAGCACTGCAGGGACTGGGGCTGCTGCCGTACCGTGTCACCCGCACCCGCGACCGGCGCGTCGGCTACATCACCGTCGAGACGCCCGACGTGCGCGTCGTCGGCTTCGAGGATCACGCCTCGGAGTGGACGCTGACCGATGCATCCGCCGCGTACGGCACGGTCTCCGCGGGGCGGGGCAGCTTCGCGCGCGGTGAGGGCCGGGGCGAATTCGTCCGGCATCGCAACGCCTTCGCCGGCAACGTGCAGGGGCCGGTGCTTCCCCTGAATCCGGGCCTGGCCGACGTGCTCGTGCTGGCTGCCGCGGGCCGCCGTGGCCTCGAGGTGTCCGAGCCGGTGCACGGCCCGTTCGACGAGTACGCGCAGGGCGCGCGTGCCGCGATCGACCGGTTCATCGACGACAAGGGCTTCAAGACCATCCAGCTCTGAGCCGCGGAGGATCCATGTCCAGCAGCGCCGCACCTCGCGTGCTCCTGTCAAGCGGAGCGCTCGTCCGGAACGCACGGGCGCTGCTCGCCGCGGGCGGCATCGCGGATCTGCGCCACGACGCGTATGGCCATGGCCTGACCGGCGCGGCCCGCATCGTCATGGATGCCGGTGCCACCGGTGTGCTCGTGGACGGGCGCGATGAGGTGGCCCGGCTGGCGCAGTTCGGCATCACCGCTCGTGTCGACGTCGGCGATGACACGGATCCGCACCGGCTGTGGGGGATCCCCAGCACTGCCGGGGCCGCGGGTGCGGCATCCGATCCCACCGAACCCGTGATGTGCCTGCAGGGGCGGGTGCTCTCGACCAAGCCGCTCCACGCCGGCGAGGCGGTCTCATACGGGTACACGCACCGTGCAGAACGCGACACGAGGGTGGCGCTGGTCACCGGAGGGTACGCACAGGGCATCCTCCGCGCGCTCGGCAACCGAGCGTCCGTCGACATCGCCGGACGCCTTCGGCCCATCGTCGGGCGGATCGCGATGGATGTCTGCGTGGTCGATCTCGAGGGCGACGACGTGCCCGTCGGCACCGCCGTCACGTTCTTCGGCGGCACGGGCGAGGTGCGCCACGCCCTGACGCACTGGTCGGCGGTCAGCGGGCTCACGGCGCTCGAACTCGCCGTCGTCATCGGCCGACACGGACACCGGGAGTGGATCGCATGAGCAGCCCCGCACTGGAGATCTCGCGCGGCGCCTTCCGTCGGAACATTGCCGCCGTTCAGGCGCGTATCGCCCCGGCCGCCCTGATGCTGGTGATGAAGGACGACGCCTACGGTCACGGACTGCACTGGTCGGTGCCCGAGGCGGCCGACGGCGGAGTGGAGTGGTTCGGCGGGTACGACGTCGATACCGCGCTGCGCATCCGCGCGCTGACGGATAGGAAGGTGTACGCCTGGGCGACGTCGACGGTCGAGGAAGCGGAGGCGGCGATCACCGCCGGCATCCACCTCGGCGTCGGCTCGGCGCAGTACCTGGGTGATGTCATCGACGTGGCCGCGCGCACGGGCATCCGCGCCGACGTGCATCTGAAGATCGACACCGGACTGCACCGCAACGGGTTCCGGCCCGACGAGTGGGCCGACGCGGTCGCGACGGCCCGCGCCGCAGAAGAGCGCGGGGTCGTGCGTGTGGTCGGGGTATGGAGCCACCTCGCCGAGGCCAGCGACGATGAGGACGACGCGGCCCAGCGCCTGTTCCACGATGCCGTGCGCCGGCTGACCGACGCAGGCGGGCGACCGGAGGTGCTGCACCTCACCGCGTCGGCGGCATCCTGGTGGCGGCCCGAGCTGCGCGGCACGCTGAACCGGATCGGGGCGTTCTGCTACGGCATCCGCTCCGCCGACGGACCGGAGCTGGAGGGCATCGAACTCATCTCGCGTCTGACCGCGCCGGTCGCGGAGATCGGCGACGATCACGTCGTCGTCGGCGTGGGGTCCTTCCACGGCCTGCCGTCGACGCTGTGCGGAGCGCGCGTGGCGACACCCGATGGACTGCGCCGGATCCTGTCGATCGGCGGAGGCGAGATGCACGTCGAGCCGTGGGCCGGTGCGCAGACCGATCAGCGCGTCGTCGTGTTCGGTCCTGGCAGGGACGGCGAGGCGGATGCCACGGCTCTCGCCGAGCGCATCGACACGGTGGGCGAGGAGATCATCACCCGCCTGACACCAGCGGTGCGGCGGGTGATCGTCGACTGATCGACGAGCCCGGCGGCCCTGGGGCCGCTCAGGCCTCGACCAGGCGTGCGGTCTCGTCGTGCCAGCTCGTGGCGACCGCGCGCAGCTTCTCCTCGTACTTGCGGCCGTGGTGGGCGCAGAACAGCAGTTCCGAGCCGTTCACCTCGGCGGCGATGTAGGCCTGCGCCCCGCAGGAATCGCAGCGGTCCATCGCGGTGAGGCGGTACTCGACGGTCTCTCGCTCAGTTGTAGCGTTCATCTCAGTGCCTCCTCTGGATCCGGTTGATTGAGATCGTGCTCAATACAACCACGAGTCGCCTGGAGGAATGCCCGCCGCGCGGCGTGTTTCGCTGTGCGCGTACCCGCGCTGTGCCGGGCATGCGTGTGGGGGAGTGTCGCGGAGGCCTCGTGTCTCCGCGCGAAATAGACTTAGTCCTTGTGACCGCCGAGTATTCCGCCCATCATCTTCAGGTGCTCGAAGGCCTCGAAGCCGTTCGCAAGCGCCCCGGCATGTACATCGGGTCGAACGGCTCGCCCGGGCTGATGCACTGCCTCTGGGAGATCATCGACAACTCCGTCGATGAGGCTGTCGCCGGCAACGGCACCAGGATCGACGTCGTGCTGTTCGAGGACGGCAGCGTGCAGGTCGCCGACCGCGGACGCGGCGTGCCGGTCGACGTCGAACCGCGCACCGGCCTGACCGGTGTCGAAGTCGTCTACACCAAGCTGCACGCGGGCGGGAAGTTCGGCGGCGGCTCGTACGCCGCCTCCGGTGGCCTGCACGGCGTCGGCGCATCCGTCGTGAATGCGCTGTCGGAGCGCCTCGACGTCGAGGTCGACCGCGGCGGCAAGACGTACGCCATGTCGTTCCACCGGGGTGAGCCCGGCATCTTCGACGACAACGGCGGCGAGCCGCGGCCGGATGCCCCGTTCACGCCGTTCGAGGAGCGCAGCGAGCTGCGCGTGATCGGCAAGGCTCCCAAGGGCGCCACCGGAACCCGGGTGCGGTACTGGGCCGACCGCCAGATCTTCACGAAGGATGCCGCGTTCCAGCTCGGCGAGCTCGAGAACCGTGCCCGTCAGACGGCTTTCCTGGTGCCGGGTCTCGAGATCGTCGTGCGCGATGAGCGCCCTGCCGCACATTCAGGAACCCCGACGGACGCGGATCAAGGCTCGGATGCCGAGACCGGCCCCATCGAGACCTCGTACCTGTACGAGGGCGGCATCTCGGAGTTCGTCGAGTATCTGGCATCCGACGCACCCGTCACAGACACCTGGCGCATCCAGGGCAGCGGCAGCTTCACCGAGACGGTGCCGGTGCTGCAGCCGGACGGCCACATGAAGGCCACCGAGGTGCAGCGCGAGTGCGAGGTCGATGTCGCTCTGCGCTGGGGCACGGGCTACGAGACGACGATCCGCTCGTTCGTGAACATCATCGCCACGCCGAAGGGCGGCACGCATCAGCAGGGCTTCGAACAGGAGCTGCTGAAGACGCTGCGCGGCCAGGTCGAGCAGAATGCGCGCCGGCTCAAGGTCGGCAACGACAAGCTCGAGAAGGACGATGTGCTCGCCGGCCTCACGGCCGTGCTGACCGTCACCGTGCCCGAACCGCAGTTCGAGGGCCAGACGAAGGAAGTGCTGGGCACGCCGGCGGTGCGCGCGATCGTCGCCAAGGTGGTGCGCACCGAACTCGCCCAGCGATTCACCTCGACCAGACGCGACGACAAGAACCAGGCGTCGATGCTGCTCGACAAGATCGTCTCCGAGATGAAGGCGCGCGTCTCCGCACGCGCGCACAAGGAGACCCAGCGGCGCAAGACGGCCCTGGAGTCGTCGTCGCTGCCGGCGAAACTCGTCGACTGCCGCTCGAGCGACGTCGCGCAGACCGAGCTCTTCGTCGTCGAGGGTGACTCCGCCCTCGGCACCGCCCGGCACGCCCGCAACAGCGAGTTCCAGGCCCTGCTGCCGATCCGGGGAAAGATCCTCAACGTGCAGAAGGCGTCCGTCAGCGACATGCTCGGCAATGCCGAGTGCGCGGCGATCATCACCACGATCGGCGCGGGCTCCGGCCGCTCGTTCGAGCTCAGCGGGGCGCGCTACGGCAAGATCATCCTGATGAGTGACGCCGACGTCGACGGTGCGCACATCCGTACGCTGCTGCTGACACTGTTCTTCCGGTACATGCGGCCGCTGGTCGAGGCCGGGCGGGTGTTCTCGGCCGTCCCGCCGCTGCACCGGGTGATCGTGATGAACCCCGGCTCCAAGCCGAACGAGATGATCTACACGTACTCCGAGGCTGAACTGCACGCCCTCCTCGCGAAACTGCAGAAGGCCGGCAAGAGGTGGCAGGACCCGATCCAGCGGTACAAGGGCCTGGGCGAGATGGATGCCGATCAGCTGGCGAACACGACCATGGAGAAGTCCGGACGCCTGCTGCGTCGCGTGACGATTGAAGATGCCGAGGCGGCGGATGCCGCGGTGCGCACCTTCGAGCTGCTGATGGGCAGCGAGGTGGCTCCGCGTCGCGAGTTCATCATGACTTCGAGCGACCGCCTCAGCCGCGAGGCGATCGACGCCTGAGCGCGTGGCGCATTCGCGCTGCAGTTTCCTGCATCCGCGGCGCAGATCGACGTGGCGGATGCAGGAAACTGCAGCGTCAGCGCGGGATCAGCCGATCGCGGTGCCGATCGAGCCGATCACTGCGTCGAGCGGCTGACCGGAGCCGTCGCGCTTCGCGGCCGATTCGGGCAGCTGACGCACGGCGCCGTCGGTGCCGATCGCCCGCGGCTCGAGGCCGACCCAGGCCAGCCGCAGTCGGTCCTCGCCCTTCAGGAAGGCGTGGGCCCGCACGCCGCCGGTGGCGCGACCTTTGCCGGGGAACTCCGCGAAGGCCGAGATCTTCGCCCGACCGGCATCCGCCCCTGCCAGCGTCCCCTCCGAACCGGAGACCGTCACCACGACGGCCTCCTCGGGCGATGACACCACGGTGAACGAGATCACTTCGGCATCGGAGGCGAGTTTGACACCTGCCATGCCGCCCGCCGCGGCACCCTGCGGGCGCACGTTCGCCGCCGAGAAGTGCAGCAGCTGGGCATCCGAGGTCACGAAGACCAGCGCGGCGTCGTCCGGCGCCGGCGCCGCCCCGACGACGCGGTCCTTCGACTTGAGGCCGATGACCTCCAGCTCGGGCTTGGCGGCCAGTGCCGAGGGCACGAAGCGCTTGACGACGCCGTCCCTCGTGCCCAGCGCCACCGGGGTGTCGTCGTCGAACCGGATCAGGGCCAGCACCTTCTCGGTGCGGTCGGACAGCCCAAGGTAGTCGGCGACGCGCACCCCCGCGCCGAGGCCGACCGAGGTCGGCGGCACTGCGGGGATGTCGATCGGCGTGAAGCGCAGCACCCGGCCGGCGCTGGTGACCGCGCCGATCTCGCTGCGGGTGGTCGTCACGAGCCGCGCCGCGATCGCATCGTGCTTGCTGCGGCGCGCGGGTGTGGTGATCGTCGCGTCACCGTCGAGGTCGACCCGCACGGCCCGGCCCGTCGTCGAGAGCAGAACGGTCGTGGGGGCGTCGGCGATCTGCAGCTCCGCGGCCGACTTGGTGGTCCGCGCCTTCGGCGGGGCGGCGTTGAGCAGCAGGGTGCGGCGGGCCGTGCCGAAGGTCTCGGCGACCGCGTCGAGCTCCTGCGCGACCTGCGCACGGACGAGTGCGGGGTCGCCCAGGAGACGCTCGAGTTCGGCGATCTCGGCGAGCAGCTTGTCGCGCTCGGTCTCGAGCTCGAGGCGCGAGAACTTGGTCAGTCGCCGCAGGCGCAGCTCGAGGATGTACTCGGCCTGCACCTCGTCGAGCTCGAACACCTGCTGCAGGCGCGTGCGCGCGGTCTCCGAGTCGTCGGAGGAGCGGATGACCTGGATGACCTCGTCGATGTCGAGGATGGCCAGCAGCAGGCCCCGCACCAGATGCAGGCGCTCGTTGCGCCGGGCGAGCCGATAGCGGCTGCGGCGCGTGACGACCTCGATGCGGTGCTGCAGGTAGACCCGCAGCAGCTCCTTGAGGCCGAGGGTGCGCGGCTGCCCGTCGACGAGGGCGACGTTGTTGATCGAGAACGAGTCCTCGAGCGGCGTGTAGCGGAACAGCTGGTCGAGCACTGCGGCGGGGTCGAAGCCCGTCTTCACCGTGATCACCAGACGCAGGCCGTGCTTGCGGTCGGTGAGGTCCTGAACGTCGCTGATGCCCTGCAGCTTCTTGGCGTTGACCGCGTCCTTGAGCTTCTCGATGACGCGCTCGGGGCCGACCTGGTACGGCAGCTCGGTGACGACGATGCCCGTCTTGCGCGGGCCGAGCGACTCGATGGATGTCTTCGCCCGCAGTTTGAACGCGCCACGCCCGTTCTCGTACGCGTCCTTCACGCCGTCGAGCCCCATCAGGATGCCGCCGGAGGGGAAGTCCGGGCCGGGCACGTACGCCATGAGGTCGGCCGTGGTGGCGTCGGGGTTCTCGAGCAGGTGGGTCGCCGCAGCGACGACCTCTATGAGGTTGTGCGGGGCCATGTTCGTGGCCATGCCGACCGCGATGCCGCTCGCGCCGTTGACGAGCAGGTTCGGGAACGCCGCCGAGAGCACGGCCGGCTGCTGGAACTGGCCGTCGTAGTTCGGCACGAAGTCGACCACGTCCTCGTCGAGGCTCTCGGTCATGGCCAGCGCCGAGGCGGCCAGCCGCGCCTCGGTGTAACGGGATGCCGCCGGTCCGTCGTCCAGCGAGCCGAAGTTGCCGTGTCCGTCGACGAGCGGCACGCGCAGGGCGAAGTCCTGTGCGAGGCGCACCAGGGCGTCGTAGATCGCGGAATCGCCGTGCGGGTGCAGCTTTCCCATCACCTCGCCGACCACGCGAGCGCTCTTGACGTGACCGCGGTCGGGTCGCAGGCCCATCTCCGCCATCTGGTAAAGGATGCGGCGCTGCACGGGCTTGAGTCCGTCGCGAGCGTCGGGAAGTGCGCGCGAGTAGATCACCGAGTACGCGTACTCGAGGAACGATCCCTGCATCTCCTGGGACAGATCGATGTCCTGGATGCGCTCCTGGACGGGCTCGGACGGCGGGGTCTTGGGCATGGACTTCCTGCTGGTCGCTCGGGGCGGGGCTCGCGGACGCTCGTGCGGGCCGCGTCGGGATGCCTGTGAAAGACTGACCCGGATGCCTCTCATGCTACCGTCCGCCCTGGATTCGCCGCGGAACATCACCGGGGTGGCGCAGCGACTGCTCGCCGCGCTGCGCGGCGCCGGTGACCTGCCGCCCGTCCGGTCCGCCGTGCTGGCGGTCGTCGACGGACTCGGCGCCATCCCGCTGCGCGCGCACGCAGGGCACGCGCGGACGCTGAGTGCGGCGATGACGAAGAAGGATGCCGGTGGCGCGGTGTTCCCCACCACGACGGCGGCGGCACTGACCAGCCTGCTCACCGGCACCGCGCCGGGTGCGCACGGGATGGTCGGCTATCGGGTGCGCGACCCGCACCGCGACGTCCTGGTGAACCAGCTCACCGACTGGGACGCGGCAGGCATCGATCCGCTGTCGTGGCAGGCCTCGCCGACCGTGTTCGAGCAGGCGGCGGCGTCCGGCCACCCGACGTTCGCGATCGGCTCCTCCGGACATGCGCGGAGCGGGTTCAGTCGGGCCACGCTCCGCGGTGCGGAATTCGTGGCCGCCGCGTCGGCGGCTGAGCGCGTCGCGCAGGCGCTGCACCTCGCCGAGGCACACGAGGGTGCGCTGGTCTACTGCTATCTGCCCGATATCGACAAGGCAGGTCACAAGCACGGCATCGACTCCGCCGAGTGGGTGGCGGCGCTCGAAGACATCGACGCCGTGCTCGCGCAGCGGGTGCCGGACGACGTCGGGATGCTGGTGACCGCCGACCACGGAATGGTGGACGTGCCGCATCACCGGCAGCTGGTGCTGGATTCGGCGGGCGGCTGGCACGACGGCATCCGACACATCGGAGGCGAGCCGCGGATGCTGCACGTGTACACCGAACCGGATGCTGACCAGAGCGCGCTGCTGGAGCGATGGCGGCGGGATCTTGACGGATATGCGGATGTCGTCAGCCGTACCGAGGCTGTCGACGCCGGACTGTTCGGCGCCGGGGTGACCGAGGCTGCGCTCAGCCGGATCGGCGACCTGCTGGCCATCGCGCGGTCGAACCACGCACTGTATGACGCCGAGGCGGAGGATCAGCGCGGACGCGGCATGATCGGCCAGCACGGCGCGCTGACGCCGGAGGAGTGGCGAGTGCCGCTCATCCGGATGGGTGCCTTCGCGCGCTGATCAGTCGTCGGTGCGTGCGCCGAAGACGATCTCGTCCCAGCTGGGCATCGCGTTGCGACGCTTCCGGCGTCCCGACGAGGTCTCGGCGGCTTCCGGTTGTGCGGGTGCCTCCGGCGTCTCATCCTCGGGCTCATCGAGGGCGTCGAACAGCGCGATCGGCGATGACTCCTCAGCCGGCTCCTCCTCGAGCACCGGAGCCGACTCCCGCTGACCACGACGACGCCGCAGCGCCTCGAGCAGATCGGCGGTCTCCGCGCTGGTCCGATGCTCATCGGGGGCGCGGCGCGCGGCTGCGGCCTGTGCCGCCGCGCTGGAGTGCTCCGTCTCGACATCGTCGGCGTGCTCGTCTGGGCCGGGTACCAGACGGGGTCCGAAGGCACCGGAATCGAAACGACTGTCGTCCTTGTACGGCGAAACGCGCTCCGAGTCGACAGCGCGCAGGCGGGGGATCAGACCGTCGGGGAGTGAGCCCTGGCGGGACAGCTGCGTGGCGTCGGCGTTGATCGGCGACAGCGTGCTGCGGCGGGGGTCGAACGCCCAGCGGGCGTCGTGCGCGACGTCGTTCGCGGTGAACTCGAGCTTGACGGTCCAGCCCGACTCGTCCTTCCAGCTGGCCCAGCGCTCATCGGTCGCCGTCAGGTCGGCGAGCTTGGCGCGCACTGCGGTGCCGAAGGTGGGTTGGGCGTCGGGCTCGACATCGCTGCCGATCAGCACCGGGACCGCGAGTGCCTGGCCGACGATGTGCTCGCGTTCAGCGAGCACGGGTCCCTCGAAGCGCGCGACGTCCGACTCGCTCACGCCGAGCAGCGCGGCGACCTCCGAAGCCGAAAGGCCCGCGCGGATCTGGGTCTGGATATCACGCGGGCTTGCGGCCAGACGCGCAGCGGCGGGTTCCGCCTGACGGGTCGCGCGACGCACTTCGCGATGCAGCACGTCGTCGATGGGAAGTGCGAAGCGCTGCCCGGACTCGGTGGCGAGGACGAGCACTCCCGCTTCTGTTCCGACGATGGTGACGTTTTCCATGCCAATGCCCCTCTGATGGGTGTGCGTTCATGGTGTCACGAGCACCTGTGTGCGGCCGGGAATACTGCGGGCGCGCCGCGAGTTTCCCCCTCCGTGCACGTCGGCATTTGCGAAAAGCTTCGCAGTCGTGCAAACTATGGCCGCCGCACACCCGATTCGGCACCTCTCAACCCACCCACCTCGTACCACGGAAGTGGAGATTCACCGCATGGCAACCGACTACGACGCCCCCCGCAAGAGCGAAGACGACTCAGAGTCGATCGAAGCGCTTAAGGAGCGTGTGCCGAACACCCAGTCCGGCGCTGGCGACGTCGAGGACTCCGACAACCCGACGGGTTTCGAGCTCCCCGGTGCGGACCTGTCCGATGTGGAGCTCGACGTCGTCGTGCTCCCGGCCCAGCAGGACGAGTTCACCTGCATGAGCTGCTTCCTCGTGAAGCACCGCTCGCAGCTCGACCACGAAGGCCCGGAAGGTCCCATCTGCAAGGAGTGCGCCGCCTGACGCATCCCTGAAACGTCCGCGCCCCGGCCTGATGGTCCGGGGCGCGTTCTGCTCTCTGCGCGGTTGTCTCTTGTCGGAGCTGTCTGCTCTCGCGGCTGTGCTTTCAGGTCGCGTCGCGTGCCGCGCGGATCGCCGCCGCGAGACGGTCGGGGGTCCGCGTCGAGATCGTCCAGCTGTTCATCGGGTCCGCCGGGTCGGTGACCGGCACGATCACCAGGCCGTCGATGCCGCCGCGCAGGAAGTGCCAGCCGTCACGGGCGATGTCGCGAGTCCGACGGGCGCGCGCCTCGTCACCGGTGAACTCCACGGGCTCGCCCAGCCAGCGGGCGTCGATGTACGCGCGGCCCACGTGCAGCACCGTTCCGCGCACGCGCAGGATGGGCGACAGCGTGATGCTCAGTGCTACGAGCACGAGCGAGACGACGACGCCGAGGATCAGGGCGAAGCCAGAGTCGATCGGCGCGAATACCAGCGACACCATCGGACCTGCCAGCGCGATCACCACCAGCATCCACAGACTGGGGGTCAGACGCTCGCGGTAGATGTGGCGAGTTTCGCTCTCGGGGTTCTGCATTAGCCTCATGGGGTGACTCATTCCGTTGCCGTTCCCATTATCGCCGCGAACGTGCCGCATTACGCCCACCCCGCCGACGCGGGCGCGGACCTCGTATCCACCGAGGCCGTGCGCCTCGAGCCGGGGGAGAGGGCACTGATCGGCACGGGCGTGCGCATCGCCTTGCCCGAGGGCTACGCCGCATTCGTCGTCCCGCGCAGCGGTCTCGCAGCCAAGCACGGCATCACCGTCGTGAACTCGCCGGGCACCGTCGACGCCGGCTATCGCGGCGAGATCAAGGTGAGTCTGCTCAACACCGACAGCAAGGAAGCGTACGATGTGGCGGTCGGTGATCGGATCGCACAGCTGATCGTGATGCCCGTCGTCCAGGCCCGCTTCGAACCCGTCGAGGCGCTGCCGGACAGCGTCCGCGGCGACGGCGGCTTCGGGTCGACCGGCTATACCCAGGGAAAGAGCGAATGACTGAAGAGATCGAACCCACGCTGAAGTCGGCGCCGGCCGATCGTGCCACGGCGGGCCCCTTCGACGATGCCGAGGCGAACCCCGTGCGGCCGTACATCGACCTCGGCGGCATCAAGGTGCTGCCGCGGGAAGGACTGAATCTGCGCCTCGAGGTCGAGGAGCAGAGCAAGCGCATCGTCGCCGTCGGGTTGGATTACGCGGGCTCCTCACTGCAGGTGCAGCCCTTCGCGGCGCCGCGCACCCGCGGACTGTGGGACGAGACGCGCGTGCAGCTGCGTGATCAGATCCGCACCCAGGGCGGCCGCGTCGAGGAGCGCGATGGCCCGTTGGGCAAGGAGCTGCTGGCGGAGGTGCCCGCGACCGCCGCAGAGGGGTCCGGCATGCGCATCGCACGCTTCGTCGGCGTCGACGGACCCCGTTGGTTCTTGCGTGGCGTGATCGGCGGCGAAGCAGCATCCGACCCCGCCGCCGCAGAGCAGGTCGAGGATCTGTTCCGGTCGATCGTCGTGGTGCGCGGAAGCTCGCCCATGCCGCCGCGCGACCTGATCCCGCTGAAGATGCCGTCCACTCCGGGCGCGGCGTGACAGACGGGGCGTCCGAGTCCCGCGACGACGGCCCGCCGGCGTCCGAGGAAGAGACTCACGAGACCGATCCGACCGCGGCCGAGCTGATCGGCACCGCGCTCGGATCCGCCGCGCGACGCGCGGGCATCGACCCCGACGTCGAGCAGAGCACCGGCCACATGGTGTGGCAGGTCATCGGCGGCTGGCGCGGGATCATGGAGTCGGTCCTGCCGCTGCTCGTCTTCATCGTCGCCTATACGTCCACGCAGAACCTGCTGCTCTCGCTGGGACTCTCGGTCGGCATCGCGGCTCTGTTCGCGATCGTGCGGCTGGTGATGAAGTCGCCCCCCGTGGCCGCATTCTCCGGTCTGATCGCCGCGGTGATCGCGGCGGGCCTGCCGCTGTTCACCGGACGCGCAGAGGACCAGTTCGTCGTCGGATTCATCACCAACATCGTCTACGGCACGGCGTTCCTGGTCTCCGCCCTCGTGCGCTGGCCCCTGATCGGGATCATCGTCGGGTTCCTCGTGGGCGAGGGCGTCGCGTGGCGTGAGGATGCCCGCAAGCGACGCACCTTCGCCTGGCTGTCCGTCGCCTGGGGCGCGCTGTTCCTGCTGCGCCTCGGAGTGCAGCTGCCGTTCTACTTCCAGGGCGACGTCGCGACTCTCGGCACCGTGAAGATCGTGATGGGCCTGCCGCTGTTCGCGGTGGTGCTGGCGTCGACCTGGCTGGTGACACGCCGACTCTACGCGCACCGCGGTTAGCATCCGGCCCGTTCGCCGTCTGATAGATTTATCTTGACATCAAGATAAATTTCGGGCTTTCGTCGATACCCGGCGCGGCGCACACTGGTAAGGCACACCTTGCTAGCCGCAACGCGCTCTCGGCGAGCAAGATGGAATCGCCTGTCGCTTCCATCAGATTCAGAAGGAGACGGATTCGTGTCCACGGTGAACAGCTTCGGTGCAAAGAGCACCCTGACGGTCGGCAGTACCGACTACGAGATCTTCCGGATTGACACGGTTCCCGGCTTCGACAAGCTGCCGTTCAGCCTGAAGGTTCTCCTCGAGAACCTGCTTCGCACCGAGGACGGCGCGAACGTCACCAAGGCGCAGATCGAGGCGCTGGGCTCGTGGGACGCCTCGGCGGAGCCCAACACCGAGATCCAGTTCTCGCCGGCCCGCGTGGTCATGCAGGACTTCACCGGCGTGCCCTGCATCGTCGACCTCGCGACAATGCGCGAGGCGGTCACCGCGCTCGGTGGAGACCCGAACAAGATCAACCCCCTCTCGCCGGCCGAGATGGTGATCGACCACTCGGTGATCGCCGACCTGTTCGGCACCGAGAACGCCCTCGAGCGCAACGTCGAGATCGAGTACGAGCGCAACGGCGAGCGCTACCAGTTCCTGCGCTGGGGCCAGACCGCCTTCAACGACTTCAAGGTCGTCCCCCCGGGCACCGGAATCGTCCACCAGGTCAACATCGAGCACCTGGCGAAGGTCATCTACGACCGCACCAACGGCGGTGTGCTGCAGGCGTACCCCGACACGTGCGTCGGCACCGACTCGCACACGACGATGGTCAACGGCCTGGGTGTGCTCGGCTGGGGCGTCGGCGGCATCGAGGCCGAGGCGGCCATGCTCGGCCAGCCCGTCTCGATGCTCATCCCGCGCGTGGTGGGCTTCAAGCTCACCGGTGAGATCCCCGCCGGCGTCACCGCGACCGACGTCGTGCTGACGATCACCGACATGCTGCGCAAGCACGGCGTCGTCGGCAAGTTCGTCGAGTTCTACGGTGCCGGAGTGGCCTCGGTGCCGCTCGCCAACCGCGCCACCATCGGCAACATGTCGCCCGAGTTCGGCTCGACCGCCGCGATCTTCCCGATCGACGACGTCACCACCGAGTACCTGCGGCTGACCGGTCGCGACGACCAGGCCGTGGCGCTGGTCGAGGAGTACGCGAAGCAGCAGGGCCTGTGGCACGACCCGAGCAACGAGCCGGTGTTCAGCGAGTACATGGAACTCGACCTGGGTACCGTGGTGCCGTCGATCGCCGGGCCCAAGCGCCCGCAGGACCGGATCCTGCTCTCGGAGGCCAAGGTCCAGTTCGAGAAGGACATCGTCAACTACGCGACGCCCTCCACCTCCGACGACCTCGTCGACCTCGAGTCGAAGCACTCGTTCCCGGCATCCGACCCCGGCGCCGGCCCCGGTGACGAGGACCACGACACCCGCCCGGTGCACATCTCGAGCGGCGTGAACGGATCTTCGAAGCCCGTTCCTGTGACCACGCCCGACGGCGAGAGCTACATCCTCGACCACGGCGCGGTGACGCTCGCCGCGATCACCTCGTGCACGAACACCTCCAACCCGTCGGTCATGATCGCCGCCGGTCTTCTCGCCCGCAAGGCGCGCGAAAAGGGCCTGAAGCAGAAGCCGTGGGTCAAGACCACGCTCGGCCCTGGCTCGAAGGTCGTCACCGACTACTACGAGAAGTCCGGACTCGACAAGGATCTCGAGGGCCTCGGCTTCTACACCGTCGGCTACGGCTGCACGATCTGCATCGGAAACTCCGGCCCGCTGATCGACGAGGTCTCGGCCGCCGTCAACGACCACGACCTGGCCGTCACCGCGGTGCTCTCGGGCAACCGCAACTTCGAGGGACGCATCAGCCCCGACGTGAAGATGAACTACCTCGCGTCGCCGCCGCTCGTGGTGGCGTACGCGCTGGCCGGTTCGATGCACTTCGACTTCGACGCGGATGCCCTGGGCAAGGACAAGGACGGCAACGAGGTGTTCCTCAAGGACATCTGGCCCGCGCCCGACGAGATCCAGCAGATCATCGACTCGTCGATCTCGCGCGAGCAGTTCATCAACCAGTACGCCACCGTGTTCGACGGCGACGAGCGCTGGAAGAACCTGCCCACGCCGACCGGCCCGATCTTCGAATGGGACGAGAAGTCCACGTACGTCCGCAAGGCTCCGTACTTCGACGGCATGCAGATGGAGCTGACGCCGGTCGGCGACATCACCGGTGCCCGCGTGATGGCGACGCTCGGCGATTCGGTCACCACCGACCACATCAGCCCGGCCGGAAACATCAAGATCGGCACCCCGGCGGCGAAGTACCTCGAGGAGCACGGTGTGCGCCAGAAGGACTTCAACTCGTTCGGCTCGCGCCGAGGCAACCACGAGGTGATGATCCGCGGCACGTTCGCGAACATCCGCCTGAAGAACCAGCTGGTCCGCGCGGTCAACGACGGTGTCGAGGTCGAGGGTGGCTTCACCCGCGACTTCACCCAGGCCGGCGGTCCGCAGTCGTACATCTTCGACGCGTGCCAGAACTACGCGGCCGAGGGCACTCCGCTGGTCGTCTTCGGCGGCAAGGAGTACGGCTCCGGCTCATCCCGCGACTGGGCGGCCAAGGGCACCAGCCTGCTGGGTGTGAAGGCGGTCATCACCGAGAGCTTCGAGCGCATCCACCGCTCGAACCTCATCGGCATGGGCGTCGTCCCGCTGCAATTCCCCGCCGGCGAGAGCTGGGAGTCGCTGGGCCTGGACGGCACCGAGATCGTCTCGATCACGGGTCTGGAAGAGCTGAACAGTGGCACCACGCCGAAGACCGTGCGCGTCACCGCTGCCCCGAGCGAGTTCTCGCCCGAGGGCAAGAAGACCATCGAGTTCGACGCCGTGGTGCGCATCGACACCCCCGGTGAGGCCGACTACTACCGCAACGGCGGCATCCTGCAGTACGTGCTGCGTTCGCTGGTCTGAACGTGATCCACGAGGGCTCGGATGCTTCGGCATCCGAGCCCTCGTGCGTCCCGCGATAGACTGGGATGATGCGCGCGGCCAGCCGTGCCGCGCATCCACTGAGTCGCGGAGGAGCGTCCATGCCGATCCTGCCGAACATCACGGGTCCGAGAGACCTCGACGGTCTGTCCCCCGAGCAGCTCGCCGAACTCGCGGCCGAGATCAGGGCATTCCTCGTCGAGAACGTCGCCCGCACCGGCGGGCACCTCGGACCGAACCTCGGCGTGGTCGAGCTCACGATCGCGCTGCACCGGGTGTTCTCCTCACCCGACGACCCCTTCATCTTCGACACCGGCCACCAGTCGTATGTGCACAAGCTGCTGACCGGTCGCCAGGACTTCTCGCAGCTGCGCTCACGCGGCGGTCTGGCCGGCTACCCGCAGCGTTCGGAGAGCCCGCACGACGTCGTGGAGTCCTCCCACGCATCCAGCTCGCTGAGCTGGGCGGACGGTGTATCGCGCGCGCTAACGGCCACCGGACGGGCGGATCGGCACGTCGTGGCCGTCGTCGGCGACGGTGCACTCACCGGCGGTATGACCTGGGAGGCGCTGAACAACATCAGCGACGACAACGAGCGCAATCTCGTGATCGTCGTCAACGACAACGGGCGCTCCTACGCCCCCACCATCGGCGGCATGTCGCGGTACCTCAACCGCGTGCGCACCGCCAGCGCGTACCGCGATCTGCACCGCCGTTCGGATCGCCTCTTCAGGGCGTTCGGACCCTTCGGGCGCGCGATGTTTCGCGGCGTCCGCGGCGGCACGCACGGCTTCCTGTCGCGCTTCACGAACAATGTCGCGCTGTATTCCAATCTCGATATCAAATACCTCGGACCGGTCGACGGACACGACATCCCCGCGCTGCTCGAGACGCTGAGCCTGGCAAAGGACTATGGCGCTCCGGTGATCGTGCATGCCATCACCGAGAAGGGGCGCGGATATCAGCCGGCCCTCGACGACGTGGCCGATCAGTTCCATGCCGTCGGACGCATAGACCCGAAGACCGGTGGTGCGCTGTCTTCGTCCTCGGGTACGGCATGGACCTCGGTCTTCGCCGATGCGCTCGTCGATGTCGGCGCGCGCAATCAGAACGTCATCGCCATGACCGCGGCCATGCTGCGTCCGACCGGTCTCGCGCCGTTCGCCGAGCGCTTCCCTGAGCGTGTGTACGACGTGGGCATCGCCGAGCAGCACGCCGTCGCATCGGCGGCCGGTCTGGCCTTCGGCGGACTGCATCCCGTCGTCGCGATCTACGCCACCTTCATGAACCGCGCGTTCGATCAGGTGCTGATGGACGTCGCGCTGCACAAGGCGGGCGTGACGTTCGTGCTCGATCGTGCGGGTGTCACCGGCCCTGACGGGCCGAGTCACCATGGCGTGTGGGATCTGGCGATGCTGCAGCTCGTTCCCGGCATCCGCATCGCCGCTCCGCGCGACGGCGAGCGGCTGCGCGAGCTGCTCGACGAGGCGGTGGCCGTCGACGACGCTCCCACGGTCATCCGCTATCCGAAGGGCGACGCGCCCGACGAGATCGCAGCGGTGCAGCGGCTCGCCGACGGCACCGATGTGCTCGCCCGCGCCGCCGCCGAGGACGTGCTCATCGTGGCCATCGGCGCGTTCGCGACCATGGGGGTGCAGATCGCCGAAATGCTGGAAGCGCAGGGCATCGGGGCCACCGTGATCGATCCACGGTGGGTGGTGCCCGTGCAGCCCGCCGTGATCGAACTGGCATCGCGTCACCGGCTGGTGATCACACTGGAGGACGGCATCCGCGTCGGCGGCATCGGCACTCGCGTGCGTCAGGTGCTGCGTGAAGCCGGCATCGACACCGGCGTGGACGAGCTGGGTCTGCCCGGTGAGTTCCTCGATCATGCGACCCGCGACGAGATCCTCGCCGACGCCGGGCTCACGGCTGAGAAGATCACCGCTGACGTGATCGCGCAGGTCGGCGGAACCCGCATCCCCGTCGCCAAGGCACCGGGCCAGACCGGTGCGATCGATCTGCCCCTGCACCAGAGCCGCTGAGCTGCGGCATGGAGACTCCGCTCGCCGTAGCGGTGATCGTCAACCCGCACGCGGGCAAGGGGCGCGCGCGGCGCGCCGCCGACGAGGCGATCGCCGAGTTGCGGATGCACGCTGCCGACGTCCGCGTGTACGACGGGGGATCAGCGGCCGAAGCGCGGCGACTCGCACATCACGCGCTCGCGCTGAACCCGGATGTGCTCGTCGTCGTTGGCGGTGACGGCACGCTTTCCGGTCTCGCCGGTCTGCTGATGCAGACCGAGGTGCCGGTCGCCCTCGTGCCCGCCGGGACCGGCAACGACCTCGCGCGCGCTCTGGGACTGCCGCTGCGCGACGCGGCTGCGGCCGCGCGCGTGGCGCTGCGGGGGAGTATGCGCGTGATCGACGTCGGTGAGGTGCACAGCGCGGGTGACGTAACACCTTTCCTCACTGTGGCGGCGCTCGGCTTCGACGCGAAGGTGAGCGATCGCACGAACCGCCTGAGGTGGCCACGTGGCGCGCTGCGCTACTACCTCGCACTCGTCATCGAGCTCATCCGTCTGCGACCGGTGCGCTTTCGCGTCGTCGTGGACGGGGCGGACTCGGTGCCGGCTCCGGGCACGCTCATCGCCGTCGGAAACACCGCGAGTTACGGCGGTGGGATGCCGGTGTGCGTCGGCGCTGAGCCGGACGATGCTCTGTTCGATGTCGTGCACGTGGCGCCGCTGACCAGGCGGCGCCTGCTGCGGCTGTTCCCGCGTCTGCTGCGGGGAAGCCATCTCGGCCTGCCCGAGGTGCGTCACCGACGTGCGCACACGGTGGATGTCTCTGCACCCGATCTGGTGGTCTATGCCGACGGCGAGCGGGTGGGCTCGGACACGTGCCGGATCACGGTGCGCCCCGGAGCGCTTCGTGTGCTGGTCGGCGTGCCGACGCTCTCCTGACCGTCGTCGCCGGTCGGATGCCGTCGCTCGAGCTCCGCACGCAGAACGCCCCGCCCGACCTTTCGGTCGAACGGGGCGTTGCGATCGCCGCGGGTCAGGCGCCGACGCCGCGGATCGGCGGGTTGTGGAACAGGCCGCCCGCCGCGCGCTCGGAAGCGCCCTCGCGATCGAGGTACGGCGAAGCGCCGCCGTCGATGAACGGCCAGCCCGCGCCGAGGATCAGGCACAGATCGATGTCCTCGACCTCGGGCACGACGCCCTCGTCCAGCATGATGCGGATCTCCTGCGCCAGGCCGTCCTGCACGCGGGTGAGGATCGTCTCGGCGGATGCCGGAGTCGAGCCCACCGCACCCTTGAGCACCTTCTCGGCGGCCTTGGTCCAGCCGGTCACGCGGCCGCCCTTGTCCTTCTCCACGACGGCGTCGAGCTCTGCCAGCGCGTGGAAGTTCTCATTGGCGTAGAACCGATCGGGGAACGCCCGCACCATGGTGTCCTGCACGTGGGCCGCGACCTTCCAGCCGACCAGGTCGATCAGCTGGAACGGACCCATCGGCAGACCGAGCGGGGCGAACGCCTTCTCGACATCGGCGATCGGCGTCCCCTCGTAGACGGCACGCGCAGCCTCGCCCATGACCTTCGCCAGCAGGCGGTTCACCACGAAGCCGGGAGCATCCGCGGTGAGCACGGCGCTCTTTCCGAGGCCCTTCGCGACGACGAACGCGGTCGACAGCGCGGCCTCGCTGGTGTGCGGGGTCTTCACGATCTCGATGAGCGGCATGACCGCGACCGGGTTGAAGAAGTGGAAGCCGACCAGACGCTCGGGGTGATCGAGCTTCGAGCCGATCTCCTCGACCGACAGCGACGAGGTGTTCGTGGCGAGGATCGCATCCTCGGCGATGATCTTTTCGATCTCGCCGAACACCTGCTGCTTGACGCCGACCTCTTCGAACACGGCTTCGATCACGAAGTCGCAGTCCGCGTAGAGGCTCTTGTCGGTCGTGCCGGTCACCAGCGAGCGCAGCTTGTTGGCGGTGTCGCCGTCGAGACGACCCTTCGCCTCGAGCTTGCCGATCTCCTCGTGGATGTACGCCACGCCCTTGTCGACGCGCGCCTGGTCGAGGTCGGTGATCAGCACCGGAACCTGCAGCTTGCGCACGAACAGCAGCGCGAACTGGCTGGCCATCAGGCCGGCGCCGATGATGCCGACCTTGGTGACCTTCTTCGCCAGCTGCTTGTCGGGCGCGCCCACCGGGCGCTTCGCCCGCTTCTGCACCAGATCGAACGCGTACATCGACGCGGCGAACTGGTCGCCGGTGACGAGATCGGCCAGCGCCTCGTCCTCTCGGGCGAAGCCCTCCGCCTTCGTGCCGCTGCGTGCCTTGTCAAGCAGATCGAGGGCGACGTACGGCGAACGGGGGACCGTGCCGATCTTGGATTCGAGCATGCCCCGTGCCATCTTGATGGCGACGGGCCACTTCACGGTGCGCTCGATCTTGCCCGGTGCGTTCTTGCGCTCGACCTTCTTGCCGCCGAGCACCGCGTCGGCCCACGCCAGCGAGTTCTCGAGGAAGTTGGCCGCCGGGAAGATCGCATCCATGAGGCCGAGCTCGAAGGCCTGCTGCGGCTTCAGCATCCGATTCTGCTTGAGCGGGTTCGAGATGACCACCTCGAGGGCGTTCTCGATTCCGATCAGGTTGGGCACCAGGTACGCGCCGCCCCAGCCGGGGATGATGCCGAGGAAGACCTCGGGCAGCGCCAGCGCAGCCGCGGAGGCGTCGACGGTGCGGTAGGTGGAGTTCAGCGCGATCTCCATGCCGCCGCCGAGCGCGAGACCGTTCACGAAGGCGAACGAGGGCACGCCGAGGTCGGAGAGCGAGCCGATGACCTTGTGTCCGAACTGCGCGATGAGGCGTGCGTTGTCCTTCGAACCCACCTTGCTGATGTCCGAGAGGTCGGCGCCGGCGGCGAGGATGTACTGCTTGCCGGTGATGCCGACCGCCTGGATCTCGCCCGCGGCAGCGCGTGACTTGAGTCCGTCGAGGGTCTCACCGAGCTCGGTGAGCGTCGCCGGTCCCAGCGTGTTCGGTCGGGTGTGGTCGCGCCCGTTGTCGAGCGTGATGAGGGCGAGCACCTTGCCGGAGGGCAGGCGCACATCGCGCACGGGGGAGTGGGTGATGACCTCTCCCTCGGTGAGCGCCATGATCGGCGAGAAGTCGATGTCGTCGTAGTTGGTCACAGCTGCGCTCACTTCCGCTTCTTGCCGTCGTAGTGCGGGTTCTCCCAGATGACCGAGCCACCCTGGCCGAGGCCGACGCACATGGCGGTCAGGCCGTAGCGCACATCGGGACGCTCAGCGAACTGCGCGGCCAGCTGGATCATCAGGCGCACACCGGATGCCGCCAGCGGATGCCCGAGCGCGATCGCGCCGCCCCACTGGTTCACCCGCGGGTCGTCGTCGGCGATGCCGAAGTGGTCGAGCAGCGAGATGACCTGGATGGCGAAGGCCTCGTTCAGCTCGAACAGGCCGATGTCGTCGATGGTCAGCCCGGCCTTCTTGAGAGCCTTCTCGGTCGACGGGATCGGGCCGATGCCCATGATCTCGGGCTGCACGCCGGCGAAGGCGAACGAGACCATCCGCATCTTGGGCGCGAGACCGAACTCCTTCACGGCGCCGCCGCCGGCCAGCAGCGACATCGTCGCGCCGTCGGTCAGAGGCGAGGAGGTGCCCGCGGTGACGCGGCCGTGCGGACGGAACGGCGTCTTCAGTGCGGCCAGGTCCTCCATCGTGGTCTGGGGGCGTCGGCCCTCGTCCTCGGTGGCGAGGCCCCACGCACCGTCTGCGCCCTTGATCGCGACCGACACGAGGTCGGGCTGGATCTTGCCGGCGTCGTACGCCGCCTGCACCTTGTGCTGGCTGAGCATGCCGAAGCGGTCGGAGCGCTCCTTCGTCAGGTGCGGGAAGCGGTCGAAGATCCGCTCCGCGGTGACACCCATGTTCAGCGCGCCGGGGTCGACCATCTTCTCGGCGACGAAGCGCGGGTTCGGGTCGGCGTTGCCGCCGATCGGGTGGTGGCCCATGTGCTCGACGCCGCCGGCGATGGCGAAGTCGTACATGCCGACGCCGATGGAAGCGCCCATCGTCGTCACACTGGTCATCGCGCCGGCGCACATGCGCTCGACGGCCAGGCCGGGAACGGTCTGCGGAAGCCCGGCGAGGATGGCGACGGAGCGGCCGAGGGTGAGCCCCTGGTCGCCGGTCTGCGAGGTCGCGGCGATCGCGACGTCGTCGATGCGGTCTGCCGGCACTCCGGCGTTCCGCTCCATCAGGCCGATGGTCGCCTTGACGGCGAGGTCATCAGCGCGGGTGTTCCAGTACATGCCCTTTTCGCCGGCGCGCCCGAAAGGTGTGCGCACTCCATCGACGAAGTAGACGTCCGATAGCTCGGCCACTCTGCCTCCAAAGGTTGGGGATGATCCCAGACTAGGAGGGCGCTCGAGTGCGGTGGAATCGGTTGGGTCGAATCTACGAAGCGGTCTCGGTGGCATCCGACGCGGTTTGAGGGGCATCTACAAACGCATCAGCGATCTTCTGTGCAGTATGCGCAATCTGCCAGGGGCGTGCGCCGAGCTCGGAGAGCGCGGCGCCGATGGCCTCGGCGGTGAGTGCGGGCGGATGCCACGCGACGCGGCGCAGATGATCGGGGGTCAGCAGGTTCTCGGTGGGCATGTGCAGCTCTTCGGCAATCGCCTCGACGACCGGACGCGCGGCCTTCAGCCGCAGATCCGCCTCCGGATTGCGGTCGGCCCACGCACGAGGCGGTGGGAGCGCATCGCTGGGAACCCGCTCACGCGGCAACTGCTCCGCCGCCCGACCGCGTTCGATGGCCTCCCACCAGCGATCCAGCTGCGTGCGACTGGCGCGGCCGTTGAACTCCTTCAGCCCGGCGAGGGCCTGCTTCGACGGGGGCGCGGCGAGAATCGCGGCCAGCAGGGACCGATCGGGAACGAGGCGTCCGGGAGCGACGTCGATCTGCTGCGCATACTCCTCGCGCGTCGTCCACAGTTCGCGGGCCACCGCGAGCTGTCGTGCGCCGCGCACCTTGTGCAGGCCGCTGAGGCGACGCCACGGCTCTTCGCGGGGCGGCTTCGGCGCACGGTGCAGCGTGGCATCGAACTCCTGCAGCGCGAACTCGCTCTTCTGCGTCTCGGAGAGCTCGGACGAGAGGGCGTCGCGCACGTCGACGAGATGCAGCACGTCGAGCGCGGCGTACTCCAGCCACGGTTCGGGCAGCGGCCTGACCGACCAGTCGGCGGCGGAATGCGCCTTCGCGAGGTGGATGCCCAGCGTGTGCTCCACGACGGCGGCGAGACCGAACCCGTCGCTGCCCAGCAGACGCGAGGCGAGCTCGGTGTCGAAGATGCTCGGGGGATCGAGGTCGAGCTCTCGCAGTGAGGGCAGGTCCTGGCTGGCGGCGTGGAAGACCCACTCGGTGCCGCCGATGGCTTCCTGAAGGGCGGTGAAGTCGCCGATCGCCGGCGGATCGAACAGGAAGACGCCCGCGTCACGCCGGAACACCTGCACCAGGTAGGCGCGCTGGGAGTAGCGGAAGCCGGATGCCCGCTCCACGTCGACGGCCACCGGGCCGGTACCTTGGGCCAGGGCTCGTGCGGCGTCCTCGAACTCCGTGCGGTCGCTGATCACGGAGTATTCAGCCACGTCCGCCCTTTCTCGCGCCGAACACGGCGACATCCTCAGATCCGGGTGGGAGCCCGGCCAGCATCCCCACCAACTCTGCCCATGCTTCCACATGAGGGCGCAGCGGGGCATCCGGGGTCCACGAGGCGCGCAGCTCGATCTGCGCGCCATCGCCCTCCTCGGCGAGCCCGCCGAAGCCCTTCGACAGCATCTTCGTGGAAGTGCCAGACGCGGCCCGGTAGGCCGCATCCCGCGAGTCGAGTGCGTCCACCAGCCATGACCAGGCCACATCCGCGAGCAGCGGATCCGTGCCGATCTCCGGCTCGAGCGGCGCCTGGGCGAAGGCCACGATGCGCCACGCGCCGTCCCAGGCCGCGGGCTCATCCGGATCGTGCAGCAGCACGAAACGACCGGTGCCGTACGCCGAGTCGCCGTGGTCGTCGGGTCGCACGTCGGCGGCCAGCGCGAGCGAGAACGGCGCGAGACCGCTCGGCGAGGGGATCTCGCGCACGACGATGTCGGCACGGAACGACGTCTCGCGCAGCTCTGCGGCCGCGGCGTCGAAGAGGACAGCGGCATCCGGGTGTGCGGTCACGTGGACAGGCTAGAGTCAGGAGGCGATGAAGAGTCTCAGGCACGCCGTAGCCATCGCCGTCCCTGCCGCCATCGCCGCGGGTGCGGCAGTCGCCTTCGCGGTGTTCAGCACGGCCCGCCGGGTGGTGATGCCGAGCCCCCGCCGCAACGACGTGCAGATCAGGGCCGTCGACACCGGAGCGCAGACCATCGAGCTCGCTCGCACGCCCGACACCGAGCTGCCGGGTCGCTACGGTCTGTTCACCACGGGAACGTACGGCTACGTCAAGCTCGGAGCCGTTCTCAGCGTCGACGCGACCAGTGTGCGCCGCAAGCTGCTCACCCAGATCGAACCCGGCGCGCGCATCGACCGCGACGCGGCGTTCAGCGGCTGGTACTACGTCACGCCCAGTGAGCTGCATCTGCCGTGGGAGAGCGTGCTGATCGGCTCACCGGCCGGTCCGTGTCCCGCCTGGTTCTTCCCGGCATCCGCCTCGGAGACCGCGCCGACCTGGGTCATCCAGGTGCACGGCCGCGGCACGACCCGCTCCGAGTGCCTGCGTGCCGTTCCCGTGTTCCACGGTATGGGCCTGTCGACGCTCGTCGTCTCGTACCGCAACGACGGCGAGGCGCCGCGTTCGCGCGGCGGCGCGTACGCGCTCGGCGCATCCGAATGGCGTGACGTGGATGCCGCCGTCGGATACGCCCTGCGGCATGGCGCGCAGCGCATCGTGCTGATGGGCTGGTCGATGGGCGGCGCCATCGCCCTGCAGACGGCGGTCTCGTCAGGGCATCGCTCGTCGATCGCCGGTGTGGTGCTCGACTCGCCCGTCGTCGACTGGCGCACCGTGCTGCGGTTCCAGGCTCGTGAGGCCGGACTGCGCGAGCCGTTGCCGGCCCTGGCGATGGGGGCGCTCGAGAACTCGATCACGGCACGGTTGAGCGGCGCCGAGAACGCCATCCCGTTCGACCGGCTCGACATGGTCGCACGGGCATCCGAACTGCAGGCGCCGATGCTCATCCTGCACAGCGACGACGACGGCTTCGTGCCGGCGGACGCCTCGCACGCCCTCGCCGAGGCGCGTCCGGACCTGGTGACGATGCCCACGTTCGGCGTCGCGCGCCACACGAAGCTCTGGAACTACGACCAGGACGCCTGGACGTCGGCCATCACCGAGTGGATGCGGGCCAATGGCCTGGCGAGGGACACCGCCTGACGCAGTGTTCTGAACGCCGCAGCGCCGCTGAACGCCTCAGCGCTTCTGCTGGACCTGGTTCTTCGCGCGCATCAGCATCCCCGTCATCCCGCCGATCCGCAACGGTGAGACGACCTTCGTCAGCCCGATGGTCTGCGGGTAGTCGCTGGGGATCGCGAGCACCTCGTCGGGGGTGAGACCGGTGATGCCCTGCGCGAGGATGCTGGCGAAGCCGCGCGTCGTCGGCGCCTCCGGCGGCGCGGTCGCGTGCATGGCGACCACGCCGCCGTCGACCTCGATGTTGATGAACACGGGGGACTGGCACTCGGCGACCCGTTCGTACATCTCTGGATGGTCGGCGAGATGATCGGGAACGGCGGGCAGCTCGTTCGCGAACTCGAGCAGCAGCTCGAGGCGATCGCTCTCGGGCAGCTCGAGGAACGCCTCGCGGAACTCGGCCAATGCGGCGGGGACGTGCGTCTCAGTCATCCCCGCCATTCTCCCACGGTCAGACGGAGCCGGGCTCGGTGCCGGTGGCGATCGGCACCCGCACGGCGCTGCCCCACTCGGTCCACGACCCGTCGTAGTTGCGCACGTTATCGAAGCCGAGCAGGTGCTGCAGCACGAACCAGCTGTGGCTGGAGCGCTCACCGATGCGGCAGTAGGCGATCACGTCGTCACCGGGCCGGAGTCCGGCGCCTTCGAGGTAAATCTCCTCGAGCTCGGCGCGGGGCTTGAAGCCACCGTCCTCGGCGACTGCGCGTGCCCACGGCACGCTCTGAGCGGTGGGGATGTGTCCGCCGCGCAGCGCGCCCTCCTCGGGATAGGCCGGCATGTGCGTGCGCTCGCCCGTGTACTCCTCCGGGGAGCGCACGTCGATCAGCGGACCGCTGCCGAGGAAGGCCAGCACGTCGTCCTTGTACGCGCGCAGCACCGAGTCGTCGCGCTCGACGATGGGATAGTCGGTGGCGGGCCGCTCGGTCTTGTCGGTGGTCAGCTCGCGGCCCTCGGCGATCCACTTGTCGCGGCCACCGTCGAGCAGCCGCACGTCGTCATGGCCGAACAGCGAGAACACCCACAGGGCGTACGCCGCCCACCAGTTGTTCTTGTCGCCGTAGATGACGATGGTGTCGGTGCGCGCGATCCCCTTGCGGCTGAGCAGCTCGGCGAACCCCGCACCGTCGACGTAGTCGCGCACGACCGGATCGTTGAGCTCGGTGTGCCAGTCGACTTTCACGGCACCCGGGATGTGCCCCGTCTCGTAGAGCAGCACGTCTTCATCGGATTCCACGACGACGAGTCCCGGAGTGCCGAGGTTGGCGGCGAGCCACTCGGTGCTGACGAGACGGCCGGGTGCGGCGTACTCGGCGAACTTGGCGGACGAGGTGTCGTGTGCGACGGTCACTGTTGCTCCTCTGGATGCAGGACGCGGGGTAGGGGTATGGACGGCGTAAAGTTGAGCCGTCCCCTTTGACCCTAGATCCCTTCCGGCATGCCCGCACTCGGATCGTAAGACTATGACCTCAGGAACGTGATGACCCAGCAGATCGGCACGGGTGTCGTGCATCTCACCGAGCGCACGCCCGTCGTTACCGGAACCGAGATGCTGGCGAGTCTCGTGCCACCGCCGCAGTTCGACGGCGCGACCTTCGAGAGCTACCGCGCCGACGACGCCTACCCGTCGCAGGAAGAGGCCAAGCAGACGCTGATCCGGTTCGCCGGGCGCGGGGAGCCGGTCAAGAAAGCGGGCCTGTTCCGCCGGGCGCCGAAGGAGACGCCGATGAAGCCCGGCGTGTACCTGGACGGTGGATTCGGCGTCGGCAAGACGCACCTGCTGGCGGCCGTGTACCACGCGCTCCCGGCGCGGAGGAAGTACTTCGGATCGTTCATCGAGTACACGGCGCTGGTGGGCGCTCTCGGCTACAAGAACACGGTCGATCTGCTGCGCGGCGCCGACCTGCTGTGCATCGACGAGTTCGAGCTCGACGACCCGGGCGACACGATGGTGATGACGCGGCTGCTGGGCGAGCTGGTGGCCTCCGGCACCAAGCTGGCCGCCACCTCGAACACGCCGCCGAACGCACTCGGTGAGGGCCGTTTCGCGGCGCAGGACTTCCTGCGCGAGATCCACGCGATGTCGGAGGCGTTCCAGACCCTGCGCATCGACGGCGTCGACTACCGTCAGCGTGCCATCGACGGCACCGCCGTCGTGCTCGACCACGCGGAGTACGCGCACGCGATCGAGCGGGCGGCCGAGTCGGGTTCAGCATCCGACGATGATTTCTCCGAGGTGATCCGGCACCTCGCACAGGTGCATCCTTCTCGCTACATCCGTCTGATCGACGGTCTCGAGCTCATCGGTCTGCGCGATGTGCGCGTGCTCACCGATCAGTCCGAGGCCCTCCGCTTCGTCGCGTTCGTCGACCGCGTCTACGATGCGCAGCTCCCGGTCGCGGCGACGGGGGTTTCCCTGGACGGCGTGTTCGCCGACGAGATGCTCGGGGGCGGCTACCGCAAGAAGTACCTCCGGGCGATCTCGCGTCTGAACGCACTCACCCACTCCCTGGACGCCGCGTAACGCGACGTTCACACCAGGCGCACCCCTGTAACACGCGAGAAACACGGCGCGTCGGCGCCGGAAACACGGCGGTCGCAGACTGATCCTCGTTCAGATGATGAAGGAGGTTGAGATGGATGCTGCGGGCAACATCTCCTGGGTGATCACCGCCACTGCGCTGGTGCTGCTGATGACGCCGGGAGTGGCGTTCTTCTACGGCGGGCTGGTGAAGGCGAAGAGCGTCATCAGCATGATGATGATGAGCTTCGGCGCGATCGGCCTGATCGCGGTGCTGTGGGTGCTGTACGGGTTCTCGATGAGCGCCGTCTCGGATCCCTCCCACTTCGCGGGGAACCCGTTCTCCGACTTCGGTCTCGTCGAGACGTCGGCGGGTGACGGCGCCAACGTGGCTCTGCTGAGCGTGGCGTATGGCGCGACCTTCGCGATCATCACGGTCGCGCTGATCTCGGGCGCCATCGCCGATCGCGCCAAGTTCGGGCCGTGGCTGATCTTCGTCGGCGTGTTCGCGACGATCGGGTACTTCCCGATCGCCGCCTGGGTATGGGGCGGCGGCTGGATCATGAACCTCGGCACCGCACTGTTCGGCGCCGAGAGCGGCATCGCCGTGATCGACTACGCCGGAGGCACCGCGGTGCACATCAACGCCGGTGCGGCGGCCCTGGCGCTCGCTCTGGTGCTCGGCAAGCGCATCGGCTTCCAGAAGGGCATTCAGCGCCCGCACAACGTGCCGCTGACGCTTCTGGGCGCTGCGCTGCTGTGGTTCGGCTGGTTCGGCTTCAACGCCGGTGCGGAATGGCTCTCGGAGGACATGGGGAAGGTCGGACTGATCGGCATCAACACGCTGGGCGCTGCGGCAGCGGGCATCCTCGGCTGGATCCTGGTGGAGCGCATCAAAGACGGCAAGCCGACCTCGATCGGCGCCGTCTCGGGTCTGGTCGCGGGACTGGTCGCGATCACGCCGGCGTGCGCGAACCTGGCGCCGGGCTGGGCGCTGCTGCTGGGCGCGCTCTCGGGCGTGCTGTGCGCGCTGGCCGTGGACCTGAAGTTCCGCTGGGGCTTCGACGACTCGCTGGACGTCGTCGGTCTGCACCTCGTCGGCGGAATGATCGGCACCATCTATCTGGGCTTCTTCGCCACCGGTCAGGGGCTGTTCACCGGCGGTGACTGGCGGTTGCTCGCCGTGCAGGTGATCGCAGCCGGAGGCGTGCTGATCTACTCGTTCGTCGTGGCTCTCATCATCGGCCTGGTGATCGAGAAGTCGATCGGATTCCGGGTCACCAGCGAGGACGAGGTGGCCGGTGTCGACCAGGTCGTGCACGGTGAGGCGGGCTACGCACTCGTGGAGTGATTCCTCCGACAGCGGGAGGCCCGGCGGTGATCCGCCGGGCCTCCCGCTGTCGGAGTCCTCTGCGCGGATCGGGTTCAGCCTTGCGAGGGCTGGAGCACGACCTTGATGCAGCCGTCGTCCTTCTTCTGGAACGTCTCGTACATCTCGGGAGCGCGCTCCAGGGGCTCACGGTGCGTCGTCAGATCGGTGACGCCCAGTGGGTCGGCCGGATCCTCGACCAGCGCCATCAGCTCGGGGATCCACCGCTTCACGTTGCACTGACCCATCCGCAGCGAGATCTGCTTGTCGAACATCGTCTTCATCGGAAGGATGTCGGCGTCGCCGGCGTAGACGCCGCTGAGCGAGACGGTTCCGCCGCGCCGCACGAGATCGATGGCGGTGTGCAGCGCCGCCAGTCGATCGACGCCGGCGTTCTCGAGCAGCGGTCTCGCCAGCGGCCCGGGCAGAAGCCCAGCGGCCTTCTGCAGCGTGGCGACGGCAGGGCTGCCATGAGCCTCGAGGCCGACGGCATCCACGACCGAATCAGGACCGCGGTCCTGGGTGATGTCGAGCAGATACGTGACCACGTCGTCCTCGAGGTCGAACACGTCGATGCCGTGGCGTTCGGCCATCGCCCGCCGCTCCGGTACCGGGTCGATGCCCAGGACCTGGTGACCGCGCGAGCGTGCGATGCGCGCGGCGAACTGGCCCACCGGTCCGAGGCCCAGCACGACGACTGTGCCGTCCGGCGGGACGTGCGCGTACTCGACGCCCTGCCAGGCGGTCGGCAGGATGTCGCTGAGGAAGAGATAGCGCTCATCGGGCAGTTCGGAGCCGACCTTGA
The DNA here is from genome assembly GCF_037204185.1 of Microbacterium bandirmense. Classification (NCBI taxonomy): domain Bacteria; kingdom Bacillati; phylum Actinomycetota; class Actinomycetes; order Micrococcales; family Microbacteriaceae; genus Microbacterium; species Microbacterium bandirmense. The sequence goes on from NZ_JBBDGM010000003.1 coordinate 40,753, forward strand.
TGTGGTTGTAGTCGGCGAGCGGCACGCGCAGGTACTCGGCCTGGCCGCCGGGCACCTGGCCGTAGAGCTTCGTGTACCCGAACAGCGCCGCCCCGCTGCGGTACTCGCGCACCTGGGTGGTCTCGCACTGCGACTGCAGCCCGCGCTGGCAGAACCAGCAGGTGCCGCACGCGATGTTGAAGGGGATCACCACACGGTCGCCCGGGCTCAGCATCCTCACCTCTGATCCGACTTCGACGACCTCGCCCATGGTCTCGTGACCGAGGATGTCGCCCGGGTCGATGAACGGGCCGAGCAGCTCGTACAGATGCAGGTCGGACCCGCAGATCGCCGTGGAGGTGACCCGGATGATCGCGTCGCTGGGTTCGACGATCGTCGGGTCTGGTACGTCGTCCACTCGCACGTCCCGCTTTCCCTGCCACGTCAGCGCCTTCATGATCTGGTCCTCTCTTTCCTGCTCTGTGCTTCTCGTGCACCAGCCGCGTGCACGCAGCCCCCGGATGAGGGCATGGTCGGCAGCCGTCGGCGGTCCACATCGAGGCCTCTGCCGGTGATCGCCACGCGAGGGTCGCTCATCGCCGCGATCGCGGCGGACAGTCCGGCGATGGCGAGCTTCTCACCAGGGCATCGGTGTCCGGTGGCGACATCGGCACCGCCGTGCGGGATGAACGCGTCGATGGCCTCGTAGTCCGGGTGCGCCAGGAAGCGCTCGGGACGGAACTGCGTCGGGGCATCCCAAGAGACTTCGTCGAGGTCGGTGCCGAGGATGTCGATGACGACCCGACCGCCCTTCGGGGCGTGCTGCCCGTCGAGGTCGATGTCCGTGATGGCACGGCCGGGAAGCATCGGCACGAACGCTGCGGTGCGCCGGATCTCCTGTGCGAAGGCGACGGCCGACGCGCCGCCAACGAGCTGCCCGCGCTCGCTCGCCTCCGCGTGTATCCGCGTGCGCCATTCGGGCTCATCGTGCAGTCGCCATGCGGCGAAGGCGACGAACCGTGCCACGGCGACGAGCGGGCGGATGCTGTTCTGCAGCTCCACACCGGCGAGGCGGCTGCTCAACAGCTTCCCGTCGGGAGCACGGTGCCAAGCCCACTCGCACAGTGCCGTACCCGGTGGAGGTCTCAGCGCTCCGGTCCGCACGGCGTGGATCAGGCGGGAAGCCCGGCGATCGGACCAGATGCGGTTGAACAGGGCGGCGGCGAAGCCGGGCGTGAAGGGGCGGCCGAAGCCGTCGACGATCTGCGCGAGACGGGCGGCGAAGCGCTCGCGCGCCTCCGTCGTGCCGGGAAGGCCCGCCCATCGCATCCCCGCCCGCCCGAACGCACCGACCGCTGCCTCATAGGCGCTGCGGTCACCGCCTTCGACCCACTCGTCGAGTGTGCGGCGCCATTCCTCTTCGAGCAGCGGATGGAGACGGAGTGCCTGCGCATCGTCGTAGGCGACGCGGAGGAAGGTCGACTTGCGGTGGCGGTGCTCGTCGCCGTCCAGACTGTGCACCGAGCCGTGTCCGAACAGGGTCTCCTGCACGAACCGCGGCATGACGCCGTGGCGCGCGACGCGCTCCTCGTCGTAGAAGACCCGCACCCCCTCGGCCCCGCGCACGAACATGGCGCGGTGCCCGAGCAATCGCATGGGCGCGGCGCGCGCTCCGGCGCGCACGCGCGACCAGATGCGCGAACCGAGGTCGTATCCGTGCACGAAGAGCAGGGGAGCGTCGTCAGCGATCCTGTGGAGCATGTCCTCAGCTTGCGCGCGCCGACAGCGCCTGAAAACGGGGGCGCTTATCGCTCACGATTGTGGTAGCGCGGACCGAGACCTGACGGCTCCAGCGACGGTTCGCCGCTGGATAGGGTGGGCAGGTGAGTTCGACGAACAAGATCCTTTCCGCCCTCGGTGGCGTCCTCAAGCGGATGCTGAGCACGCAGGCTCCGTCCGGTGAGCCACCGCGGCGACCGGACGCGAAGCTGCGTCCGGACGGGCGGGGGAGTGCGGATGTCCGCGGGGCGCGGCAGGGCCGCCGTCATGCCGATCCCGGCGACTTTGAGGCGGGTCGGATGCCCGGGGCTGAGACGGTACAGGTCGATCCGGAGCGCATCCGGGATGTCGCGGTCGGGTACTCGCCGTCGCGCAATGACGTTCCCGACTCTGGGGAGGTCATCTGGACCTGGGTCCCCTACGAGGAGAACGACGGACGTGGCAAGGACCGGCCCGTGCTGGTGATCGGTCGCCACACCGCAGACCGCGTGTTCGCGGTGCGGATGACCAGCAAGCCGCACGACGGTGATCGCGACTACCTGTCAATCGGGTTGGGCGGCTGGGACTCGCGCGGGCGGGAGTCGTGGGTCGACATCGAACAGCTGTACAGCGTGCACCACGAGGGCATGCGCCGAGAGGCCGCCGTGCTCGACGCCGGTCGCTACGGTCGCATCGCTCAGGCGCTGATCTCGCGGTACGGCTGGGCTCGCGAGTAGGGGTCAGTCCCTCTCTTCCGACGAGTCCTCGTCGGTGTGCCCGGTATCGCCCTCGGGGTTCTCGCCGGTCGTCTCGGTCTTGACCGCGGAGATCTCGAACTCGAGTGTGATCTTCTCGGAGACCAGCACTCCACCCGAATCGAGGGGCGTGTTCCACTCGAGACCGAAGTCGCGACGGTTGAGGCGCCTGCTGCCCTCGAATCCGGCGCGCAGTTCACCGTACGCGCCGGTCTCAATACCGACCAGCGCCAGCGGGATCATCACCTGACGCGTCACGTCGCGGATGGTGAGGTCGCCGGTGACGCCGAACGCACGGTCATCGACCTCTTCGATGTGCGTGCTCACGAACGTGATCTCGGGCCACTTCTCTGCATCGAAGAAGTCGGCGCTGCGCAGGTGCTCATCACGCTGGGCGTTGCGGGTGTCGATGCTGGTCACATTCATCGTCACCTTCGCCCACGAATTCTCGGGCTTCTCGGTGTCGACGTGCAGATGTCCGGTGACGTCGTTGAACGCGCCACGCACGGTCGTGACCATGGCGTGCTTCGCAGAGAAGCCGATGCGGGTGTGGGCCGGGTCGAACTCCCAATCACCGTTCACTTTCTCGTGGTCGATCACACTGAACTCCTGTTCGCTCGCGCGGTGGGTGGCGAGATATCGGGTCGATCGTACCCGTTTCGCCTGGATGACCGGGGGAGGACTTCACCACAGTACAGCGCCGGCGCGGTGCCGCAACATGGAAGAACCCCGCAGGCGTGGCCTGCGGGGTTCTGGTGGTCGTGCGGTGGGCGATGCCGGACTCGAACCGACGACCTCTTCCGTGTGAAGGAAGCGCGCTACCAACTGCGCCAATCGCCCCTGTGTGGTTGTGGTGTGCACGGTGGCACAGGTAGAAAGCATACCCGATTCGGAGGGCTCCACCCGCACGGTGGCGGTGCCCGGGCGTGGCGCATGACCCGGGGCGAGGATGACACGCCCGACTGCGCGATGCGGTTTGGTGATGGGCCGATCCTGGGCTAATGTATTTCAAGTGCCCGGGACGCCGGGAACGAAATGCGGATGTAGCGCAGTTGGTAGCGCATCACCTTGCCAAGGTGAGGGTCGCGAGTTCGAGTCTCGTCATCCGCTCGAGTGCAGGAGCCCCTTCGGGGGCTTCCGCATGTGGGTTCGAATCCACCTCGCGGTGGCGTGGCCGAGAGGCTAGGCACCGGCCTGCAAAGCCGTTTACACGGGTTCGAATCCCGTCGCCACCTCTCTGCACAATTTAATAGCCTTCACAGGCGCGATTGGCGCAGCGGTAGCGCGCTTCCCTGACACGGAAGAGGTCACTGGTTCGATCCCAGTATCGCGCACCACAGAAAACCCCGGCTCAGCCGGGGTTTTTGCGTTAACGACGGGCCGTTCGATGCAGAACGCGTAGACTCGGCACGTGGAATCCGTGTCGACCCCTCTCGTGACCTCTGTCACCGGCGTCGTCTCGCGAACTACGAGGGCCTGAGCGGGCAGGGCGCGATGCGCCCGCAGCTGAGCCGACCCCTTCCATCCTCTATCTGGAGAAACCCGTGTCAGACAACGCCCAGCCCACCGCCGACGAACGCGATGGGTTCGCCCTGTTCACCGATCGGTCCGTCGTCGCCATGACCGTCAACGGCGAGCTGAAGGATCTCGCTGCCACCGTCACCGAGGCGGACGTCGTCGAGCCGGTCACCATCGACAGCCCGGTCGGACTCAGCATCCTGCGCCACTCCACCGCCCACGTACTCGCGCAGGCGGTGCAGCGCATCCGTCCGCAGGCGAACCTCGGCATCGGCCCACCCATCACCGACGGCTTCTACTACGACTTCCGCGTCGACGAGCCCTTCACCCCCGAAGACCTCAAGGCGATCTCGAAGGAGATGCAGCGCATCATCCGCGAGGGCCAGCGCTTCACGCGCCGCGTCGTCAGCGAGGATGAGGCGCGTGCCGAGCTCGCGAACGAGCCGTTCAAGCTGGAACTGATCGAGCTGGCCGGCGGTCCGGGATCGGGCGCTTCGACAGGCTCAGCGACCGAGATCGCCGAAGGGGCGTCCGCCGAGATCGGCGCCGGTGAGCTGACGATCTACGACAACGTCACCAAGGACGGCGAGGTCGCCTGGAAGGACCTCTGCCGCGGCCCCCACGTGCCGGGCACCCGCATGATCGGCAACGGCTGGGACCTCACCCGCGTCGCCGCCGCCTACTGGCGCGGCAGTGAGAAGAACCCGCAGCTGCAGCGCATCTACGGCACAGCGTGGCCCACCAAGGACGAACTGCGCGCGTACCAGGAGCGCCTCGCCGAGGCCGAGCGTCGCGATCACCGCAAGCTCGGCGTCGAGATGGACCTGTTCTCGTTCCCCGATGAGATCGGCTCGGGCCTGGCGGTGTTCCACCCCAAGGGCGGCATCATCCGATACGAGATCGAGGAGAACCTGCGCCGGCACCTGCTGCGCAACGGCTACGACGTCGTCAACTCGCCGCACATCACCAAGAAGGACCTCTTCCAGACCTCGGGTCACCTGCAGACCTACGCCGACGGAATGTTCCCCCCGATGCACCTCGACGAGACGGTCGACGACGAGGGCAACATCACCAGGCAGGGCCAGGACTACTACCTGAAGCCGATGAACTGCCCGTTCCACAACCTCATCTTCCGCTCGCGCGGTCGCAGCTACCGCGAGCTGCCGCTGCGTCTGGCGGAGTTCGGCACCGTGTACCGATACGAGAAGAGCGGAACGCTCTCGGGCCTGACCCGCGTGCGCGGACTGACCCAGGACGACGCGCACGTCTACGTCACCCAGGATCAGGTGCGCGAAGAGCTCACCACCAACCTCAACCTCGTGCTCGAACTGCTGCGTGACTACGGCCTCAACGACTTCTACCTCGAACTGTCCACCAACGAGGAGGGCAACCCGAAGTTCCTCGGCGAGCCCGAGCAGTGGACCACCGCGATCGACACGCTGCGCGAGGTCGCCGTCGAGTCAGGCCTCGAACTCGTCGACGACCCGGGCGGAGCGGCGTTCTACGGCCCGAAGATCTCGGTGCAGGCGCGCGATGCCATCGGCCGCACCTGGCAGATGTCGACGATCCAGCTGGACTTCAACCAGCCCGAGCGATTCGAGCTCGAGTACACCGGGCCCGACGGGCAGAAGCACCGCCCGGTGATGATCCACCGTGCCCTGCTCGGCTCGGTCGAGCGCTTCTTCGCGATCCTGCTCGAGCACTACGCCGGCGACTTCCCGCTGTGGCTGGCTCCGGCGCAAGTCGTGGGCGTGCCGGTCGCCGACGACTTCGCCCCGTACCTGGACGACGTCATCGGCCGGCTGCGCGCCGCGGGCATCCGAGCCGAGGTCGACCACTCCGACGACCGGATGCAGAAGAAGATCCGCAACCATACCACCGCCAAGGTGCCGCTGATCCTGATCGCCGGCGCCCAGGACCGCGATGCGGGCACCGTGTCGTTCCGATTCCGCGACGGCTCGCAGCAGAACGGTGTGCCGATCGCGGAGGCGATCGAGCGCATCCGCAGCGCCGTGTCGAGCCACGCACGGGTGATGACCGCCGAGGATCTTGCATGACAGACCCCTCGACAGGCTCAGCGAGCCAGTCTGAGGACGCCGGCCGCCTGGCCGGCGTCCCGGACGAGTTCCAGCGGCTGTGGACCCCGCACCGGATGGCGTACATCCAGGCGGGGCCGGAGCCGCTGCGCGAGGAGTGCCCGTTCTGCGAGGCGCCGAAGCACGACGACGCCGAGCGGCTGATCGTCGCGCGCGGCGAGACGGCGTACGTGCTGCTGAACCTGTTCCCGTACAACTCGGGGCACCTGCTCGTCTGCCCGTACCGCCACATCGCGACCTACGATCAGGCGACCCCTGAGGAGGTCGCCGAGATCGGCGCACTGACTCAGACGGGTATGCGCGTACTGCGCGGGGTGTCGCGCTGCGACGGCTTCAACCTGGGCATGAACCAGGGTGCCGTCGCCGGCGCGGGGGTGGATGCCCACCTGCATCAGCACATCGTGCCGCGATGGTCGTCGGATGCCAATTTCTTCCCGATCATCGCGAAGACGAAGGCACTCCCGCAGCTGCTCGGCGAGGTGCGGGAAGCCGTCGCGGGCGCCTGGCCGCAGGCCTGACGCAGTGTGGGGCGGGATGTGCGGCAGCAACCAGCCCCACACTCGCTCTGGCGCTCAGCGCAGCGGCGTGACGTTCTCGCGGTGGGCGATGTGCTCCGGTCGCGGCGCGGGCGCGGCGTAAGGCTGCACCAGGGCATTGTCGACGCTGTTGAACACCAGGAAGATGTTCGACCGCGGGAACGGCGTGATGTTGTTGCCCGAACCGTGCATGATGTTCGAGTCGAACCACAGCGCCGACCCGGCAGCACCCGTGAACTGGTCGATCCCGTACCGTTCTGCCAGCGAGGTGATGTCGCTCTCGCTGGGCACGCCGACCTCCTGCGCCTGAAGCGACGACTCGTGGTTGTCGGCCGGCGTCGCTCCGACACTCGAGACGAACGTCTTGTGCGACCCGGGCATGACCATCAGCCCGCCGTTGAACGGGTAGTTGTCGGTCAGGGCGATCGAGCAGCTCACCGCCCGCGGGATGGGCATGCCGTCTTCCGCATGCCAGGTCTCGAAATCCGAATGCCAGTAGAACCCGGTACCGCGGAAGCCCGGCATGAAGTTGATCCGGGTCTGATGCAGGTACACGTCACTGCCGAGCAGCTGCCGCGCCCGGTCAAGCAGGCGCGGATCGCGCGTCAGCCGATCGATCGCCTCGCTGAGCTGCTGCACGGCGAACACCGATCGGACGGCGCCCGTCTGCCGCTCCCGGATGACGCGTTCGTCTCGGGCGAGCTCGGGGGCATCCGACAGACGCTGCAACTCGGCGGAGTAGGCCGCGATCTCCTGTGCATCGAGGAAATCGTCGATCACCGTGAAGCCGCGTGTCTCATGTGCCGCCAACTCTTCCGCGCTGAACGGCCCCGATCCCGCGTCGCCCCACACGGTGGGGTGCTCGCGGGTGAGGGGCGCCTTCGGCTCGGACAGCCGGGTGGGATACAGATCCTGGTCAGTGGTCATCGTCATCGTCCTTCTCCCGTTCTCTTCGTTTCACCGCTGGACTGCGGCTGAGGATGGATCCGCGGTCAGGCGGGCTCGGTGACGAGCGGATACACGCCGTTCTCGTCGTGCACCTCGCGGCCCGTGACCGGCGGGTTGAAGACGCACACCGTGCGCATCTGCGTGCGCGGACGCACCCGATGCCGATCGTGGTCGTTCAGCAGATACAGCGAACCCGGGGCGAGCTGGTGAACCTCGCCGGTCGCGAGGTCCTCGATCTCACCCTCGCCTTCCACGATGAACACCGCCTCGATGTGGTTCTGGTAGCAGAACTCCGATTCCGTGCCTGCGTACAGGGTGGTCTCGTGCACCGAGAATCCGGCACCCTCCCGGGCGAGGACGATGCGCTTGCTGCGCCAGTTCTCGGACTGGATGTCGGCGTCGGTGTCGGTGATCTGGTCGATCGTGCGAACGAGCATGGGGATCCTCTCGAGGATGAGTGTGTGCGGGGTGGTCAGGCGGCGAGGACTTCGGCGACCGAGGTCTCGATGATGTCGAGTCCGCGATCGAGCTCGGCGTCGGTGATCGTGAGCGCCGGCAGGATCTTCATCACCTCGCCGACGGGCCCGGAGGTCTCCATCAGCAGGCCGCGTTCGAATGCGGCGCGGCAGACAGCATCCGCCGTCTCGCCATCGGCGAACTGCAGGCCGCGCGCGAGACCGCGCCCCTTCGAGACGAGGTCGGCCTCGCCGTGCCGCGAGACGATCGCGTTGAACCGTCCCTCGACGCGGGCGCCCTTGCGGATCGTTGACTTCTCGAGCGCATCGTCCTGCCAGTAGGTGCGGATCGCCTCGGTCGCGGTGGCGAAGGCCGGCGCGATCCCTCGGAAGGTGCCGTTGTGCTCACCCGGCTCCCAGATGTCCAGCTCCGGCCGCACAAGCGTCAGCGCCATCGGCAGGCCCGATCCGCTGATCGACTTCGACAGGCAGATCATGTCGGGCACGATGCCGGCCTCCTCGAAGCTGAAGAAGCCTCCCGTGCGGCCGCAGCCCATCTGCACGTCGTCGACGATCAGCAGGATCTCGTGGCGCCGGCACAGGTCGGCGAGACCGCGCAGCCACTCCGCGCGCGCGGCGTTGATCCCGCCTTCGCCCTGCACCGTCTCGACGATGACCGCGGCGGGCAGGTTGAGCCCGCTGCCGCTGTCGGTGAGCAGCCGCTCGAAGTAGAAGAAGTCGGGGTAGTCCTGGTTGAAGTAGTCGTCGTACGGCATGGGCGTGGCATGCACGAGGGGAACCCCGGCGCCGCCGCGCTTGAGCGAGTTGCCGGTCACCGACAGGGCGCCGAGCGTCATGCCGTGGAAGGCGTTGGTGAAGTTCACGACCGATTCGCGGCCGGTCACCTTGCGGGCGAGCTTCAGCGCCGCCTCGACGGCGTTCGCGCCGCCCGGCCCGGGGAAGACCACGCGGTAGTCGAGGTCGCGGGGCGCGAGGATGCTCTCGGAGAACGTCTGCAGGAAGTCCCGGCGTGCGGTGGTGAACATGTCCAGCGAGTGGATGATCCGGTCGTCCGCCAGGTAGCGGATGAGCACCTCCTTCAACGCCGGGTTGTTGTGGCCGTAGTTCAGGGCGCCGGCGCCGGAGAAGAAGTCGAGGTAGTCCCGCCCCTCCTCGTCGAACAGGGTGCTGCCGACCGCGCGGTCGAACACGACGGGCCAGGACCGTGAGTAGCTTCTGACCTGGGATTCGAGCGACTCGAAGATCCCGAGGTCATCGGTGGTGGAGATGGACATTGCGCCTCCTGGTGTGTGCGTACGCTCCGGCGTACGCGGCAGCTCGGCGGGTGCCGAGGCTGGGAAGGATTCCCAGACTGGATCTGTCCGTCAGTCCCGTTGGGACGGGGGGAACGGGCCGATCCGATGCAGGCGTTCCGCGTCGTGCTGATCGGGGAAGTCCTGCGCGTCGAACAGTGCGGTGGTCTCCAGCGCGGCTCCCCGCCGGGCGGCGAAGCCGGCGAACAGTCGCTGCGATGCGGTGTTGTCGTCGGTGATGGTCGTCTCGACGCAGCGGAGCGGCACATCACCGGTGCCGGCTGTGTCGATCAGGTCATCGAGCAGTCGTCCAGCGAGACCCGCGCCGCGGTGCTGCGCGTCGACGGCGACCTGCCAGACGAAGAGCCGGTCGGGATGCTCGGGACGCCGGTACCCGAGCACGAAGGCGACGACGTCGTCGCCTTCGAGAGCGACGCGGCAGGTGTCGGCGAAATCGCGCGCGAACACCAGGTACATGTACGAGGAGTTCAGATCCAGCTCGCCGGCGGCGCCGGCCACGCGCCACATGCCGGCACCGTGCGATGCGGCGGGCGCGATGATCGTGATCCTCGCGGGGTCGAGGGCGGTCTGGTGGGCATGGGTGGCTTCGTTGAACGTAGTCATGCGTGCACGACGCTAACGAGGATCATCGGGGTCGGCAAGCCGCGGCGTGTCCCTTTGCGCACCGTTCGCGTCTACGAGAGGGTACGCGTGCGAGCGGGCGCGTCCGCGATCGCGCGCGCGAGGGCCTGCGTCAGCGCACCTGGCGTGCGGCGAACTGCATCCGTGGGTTCGCGTACCTCTCCTGCGCCTCGATCAGTCGCAGCTCGCGGTCATCGGCGTCGAGAGTGGTCTGCAGCAGGTCGAACACGCTCGACACCGTGCGCTCGAGAGCGAGCTTGGCATCGCCGGTGCCGACGTAGTGCGCAGTGAACAGGGCCGCGGTGACATCGCCCGACCCGTTCGCCTTCATCGGGAGGTGCGGGGTGGTGACCAGCCAGGCGCCCTTGCCGTCGACGGCGAGCATCTCGATCGTGCCCTCATCGCGGTCGGGTCGCTCGACCGAGGTGACGAGCACCGTCGACGGGCCCATGGCCATGGCCGCGTCGACCGAGGCGAGCGTCGACTCGAGATCGGCGGGCTCGGTGCCGGTCAGGTAGCCGAGCTCGAACTGGTTCGGGGTGATGATATCGGCGACCGGCACGACGCGATCACGCAGCAGATCAGGGATCGCCGGGGCGACGAAGCAGCCCGACTTCGCGTTGCCCATCACGGGGTCGCACGCGTACACGGCATCCGGATTCTCGGCCTTGAGCTGGGCGACGGCGTCGATGATGACGTCGGCGATGCCTTCGCCGCCCTGGTAGCCGCTGAGCACGGCGTCGATCTGAGGCATGATGCCACGCTCGCGAATGCCGGTGATGACCTCGCGCACGTCGGAGGGATCGATCATCGGGCCGCGCCAGGCGCCGTATCCGGTGTGGTTCGAGAAGTTCACCGTGTACACCGGCACGACGTCGACCCCGATGCGCTGCAGGGGGAAGACGGCGGCTGAGTTGCCGACGTGCCCGTATGCGACGGCCGACTGGATCGAGAGGATCTTCATCCTGACATCCTCTCACCCGTGCGCCCGCGCCCATCACGCGTGAGCGGTGGATTCACACCTGGGCGGCGACGAGGTCGTCGAGCAGGCGGCCCGTGTCGGCATCCGACAGGTCGTGCACGGTGAGCCGCAGGTGATGCGAGGCGGGCGAGCCCTCGTCGAGGCGGAACTCGTCGCCGGTGCGCGCGAGCCAGCCGCGCCGCATGAGGCGTTCGGCCGCGACGCGCGCGGGAACGGTGAGCCGCACCCACAGACTCAGCCCGTCGCTCGAGTGGGTCGGGATGCCGCGTGCGGCCAGTGCAGAGGTGAACGCGGCATTGCGCTCGGCGTAGTGCGTGGCTGCGGCGGCGATCTGCGCGCGCATCGCGGCGTCGGTCAGCTGCGCGTGCGCGAGGCGCTGCAGCAGGTGGCTCACCCAGGTGGTCCCGGGGCTGAGGCGCATGCCGAGACGCTCCGCGGTGGTGGGGTCGGTCGCGGCGAGTGCCAGGCACATGTCGGGTCCGAGGAACTTCGACACCGATCGCACCAGGGCGTACCGGCGGTGGGTCGGCCCGATCAGAGATGCATACGGGTGGGGCGAGAGCAGCGAGAAGTGATCGTCCTCGATGATCAGGACGTACGGATGCTCGGCGAGCACCTCGCGCAGTGCGGCGGCCCGCGCGGGGGAGAGGCTCACCCCTGTCGGGTTCTGGGCGCGGGGCGTGCTGATGATCGCCCGCACTCCGGCATCCAATGCGTTGCGCAGTCCGTCGACCGTCATGCCCTCGTCGTCGACCGGCACCGGCACGGCGCGGTAGCCGCCGAGCCGCACCGTGTGGATGCTGGCGAGGAAGCACGGGTCTTCGAGCGCGACGGCGTCATCGCGCAGCAGTGCTTGGGCGAGCAGGCGTTCGACGGCGTCGACGGCGCCGCTGGTGACGCTGATGCGCAGGTCGTCGCGGCCCAGATCCGTGCGCATCCACTCGTGCGCCCAGGCCTCGAGCCCGGCGTCGATGACGGGTTCGCCGTACAGCACGGGGCGTCCGACGATGCGGCTCAGTGCGGCGGTGGGATCGGGGATCAGCGCCGGATCCGGGTTGCCCGAGCCGATGTCGTGCAGCACTGTGTCGGCCAGGCCCTCCTGCGCCACGCTCTCCGTGCCGGCGATCACGGTGCCTGCGCGCCCGCGCGAGACGACCAGTCCGGCCTGGGCGAGCTGCCGGTAGGCGGCGACGGCTGTGTTGCGGTTGACGCCGAGCGTGCTCGCGAGCTCGCGCACCGGCGGAAGCGCATCGCCGGGGCGCAGCGTGCCGCGCTCGTGCAGTTCCCGCACGCTGCCGGCGATCTCCGCCGCGGTGGTCCCGGTGATCATGTCGTTCACAGGTCGATTCTATGGTGCTATCTTTTGTCATAGGCCAAACAATTCTTTGTCACACATGAGGAGCGACGATGGCATCCGACCAGAACCCGACCACCGGATCGCAGCGCGTCAAGCGCGGACTCGCCGAGATGCTCAAGGGCGGCGTCATCATGGACGTCGTCACCGCCGAGCAGGCGAAGATCGCCGAGGATGCCGGCGCGGTGGCCGTCATGGCGCTTGAGCGGGTGCCCGCCGACATCCGCGCCGAGGGCGGCGTTTCGCGCATGAGCGATCCCGACATGATCGACAGCATCATCGACGCGGTATCGATCCCGGTGATGGCCAAGGCCCGCATCGGTCATTTCGTCGAGGCGCAGGTGCTGCAGGAGCTCGGCGTCGACTACATCGACGAGTCCGAGGTGCTCTCGCCGGCCGACTACGTCAACCACATCGACAAGTGGGGCTTCACGGTTCCGTTCGTCTGCGGGGCGACGAACCTGGGCGAGGCGCTGCGCCGCATCAACGAGGGCGCCGCGATGATCCGCTCGAAGGGCGAGGCCGGCACCGGTGATGTCTCGGAGGCGATGAAGCACATCCGCAAGATCCGCGGCGAGATCGCCGCCCTCGGCTCGCTGTCAAAGGACGAGCTGTACGTCGCGGCCAAGGACCTGCAGGCCCCCTACGAACTCGTCGCCGAGATCGCCGAGACGGGCGAGCTGCCGGTCGTGCTGTTCGTCGCCGGAGGCGTCGCGACGCCCGCGGATGCCGCGATGATGATGCAGCTCGGCGCGGATGGCGTCTTCGTCGGCTCGGGCATCTTCAAGTCGGGTGACCCCGTCGCGCGTGCCAAGGCCATCGTCAAGGCGACCGCCTTCTACGACGACCCGAAGGTCATCGCCGATGTCTCCCGCGGACTCGGCGAGGCGATGGTCGGCATCAACGTCGCCGATCTGCCCGCCCCGCACCGGCTGGCCGAACGCGGCTGGTAGCTTCTCGACGCGGCAGTGCCTCGCGCCTCCGGCACCCGATCGCATCGAACGCGAACGGTCGGGTGCCGGGGGCGGTGCTCCGACGAGAGTGGATGTCGAAGGGAGCCGACATGATCGAGACGTTGAATCACCTCATCGACGAGATCGAGGAGCACCTCGGCGACGTCCCCGACGTCGACGGTGTCGCGCGCGCCTCGGGAACAACCGGCTACCACGTGCGGCGGATGTTCTCGTCGCTGGCGGGGATGTCGGTCTCGGAGTACGTGCGTCGTCGCCGCATGACGGTCGCCGCGGCTGATGTCGTCGGCGACGACGATCTGCTCATGATCGCGGTTCGCTACGGCTACGGTTCGACCGAGGCGTTCGGTCGAGCGTTCCGCGCCGTGCACGGCGTCGCTCACGGCGATGTCCGTCGAGACGGAGGACCCCTTCGCAGCCAACCACAGCTCAGGTTCCGCCTGACCGTCGAAGGGAGCGCCAGCATGGACGCCCGAATCCACGAACAGCCTGCATTCCGTCTGATCGGCCACGCCGCGCGCGTGCCGCTGATCCACGAGGGCGTCAACCCGCACATCCAGGAGCACATCGCCTCGCTCCCGCCGGAAGAGCATGTGCGGCTGAAGTCGCTCAGCAGCACCGAGCCCGCCGGCCTCTTGCAGGTGACGGCCGACGTCGACGACGAGTACACCGAAGGAAGCGCGCTCACGCACCTGCATGGCGTCGCGGTCTCGGCGGAGACACCTGTGCCGGACGACCTCGACGTGATCGACGTCGCCGCCGGAACCTGGGTCGTCTTCCGGATCTCGGGCCCGTTCCCTGCCGCGCTGCAGTCGGCGTGGGCCGCGACGGCGGCCGACTGGTTCCCGTCCAATCCCTGGCGACTGCGCCAGGGGCCGTCGATCGTCGCGATCATCGAACGCGCCGACGACTTCAGCACCGCGGTCTGCGAACTGTGGATGCCCATCGAACGGAGTTGAGAGTGACCGGACTATCCACGGACGGGCAGGGCGAGCGCGTCGGTGTGCTCGCCCTGCAGGGCGATGTACGCGAGCACGTCTCGACGCTGGAGGGACTCGGGGCGGATGTCGTGCGCGTCCGTCGCCCCGAGGAGCTCGCCACAGTCGAAGGACTCGTCATCCCCGGTGGCGAATCCAGCGTGATCGACAAGCTCTCCCGCATCTTCGGCGTGCGCGATCCGATCCGCGCTGCCATCGCCGACGGGATGCCCGTGCTCGGCACGTGCGCCGGACTGATCATGCTCGCCGACACCATCACGGACGCGATCACGGGGCAGCAGACCTTCGGCGGCCTCGACGTCGTGGTGCGGCGCAACGCGTTCGGCCGTCAGGTGGAGTCGTTCGAGGCGTCGCTCGCGGTGCCGGCCCTCGGCGAGCCGCCGGTGCGGGCGACGTTCATCCGCGGTCCGGTCGTCGAGACCGTGGGATCGGATGCCACCGCGCTGGCCACGCTGGACGATGGCCGCGTGGTGGCCGTGGAACAGGGGAACCTGATCGGCATCAGCTTCCATCCCGAGATCTCGGGGGAGACGCGGTTCCACCGGCGGTTCCTCGACCGGGTCGCGGCGCGGCGGACCGCGACACTCACAGCAGCGAGCTGAGCCAGCGCAGAGCGGGCACCGCCTGCGCACGCTGGAACGCCCGCAGCCCCGGCACGCCCAGCGGCTCGGGCTGCGCCTGGGCGAACCAGAAGTACGACGCGATACCGGCGATCAGGGGCAGGTGCTCGTCGGGCTGCGGGGCACCGAACTCCTCGAAGACCGTCCAGGCCACCTCGCACGAGGGGCCGCCACCGGCTTCCACGCTCGGCAGGAGGCTGGGCAGGTCGAACCACGCGGCGCCCCGCACCGCATACGGCCAATCGATGAAGCGTGCGCGGTCGTCTGCGAGCAGGATGTTGTCCGCCCGCAGATCGCCGTGGATCAGCACTGCAGCCTCGCGGCGGTACAGCGCGAGCGAGTCGGCGTGCGCGGCGGCAGGCATCGCCTTGACGAACGCCCGGCCGGATGTGGTGTGGACGGTCCCGGCATAGCCGGCGCTGAACCCGCCGTGTGCAGGGGTGTCGGTGACGAACCGCCCGCCGATGGCGCCGACGACTCGACTCCGCAGTGCAGACGGCAGGGAAGACCAGGGCGGGCGCAGGCGATCGGCTCCGGACGTCATCGCGCCAGTGTAGGGCGCAGAAGCCACCCGTTAGACTGGACGACGCCCTGGGCGCCGCTTCGGGGCGGAACACACGAGCGGAGATATATGTCCGGGCATTCCAAGTGGGCCACGACCAAGCACAAGAAGGCGGTCATCGACGCGCGCCGTGCCAAGTCGTGGGCGAAGCTGATCAAGAACATCGAAGTCGCCGCGAAGCTCGGCGGCGCTGATCTGGCGGGCAACCCGACCCTGTACGACGCCGTCTTCAAGGCCAAGAAGATGTCGGTGCCGAAGGACAACATCGACCGCGCAGTGAAGCGCGGCGCCGGCATCGGCGGCGAGGCCGTCGAGTACTCGTCCATCATGTACGAGGGCTACGGGCCCAACGGCGTGGCCCTGATGATCGAGTGCCTCACCGACAACAAGAACCGCGCGGCCGCCGAGGTGCGCACCGCACTGACCCGCAACGGCGGCACGCTCGCCGACCCCGGGTCGGTCGCCTACAACTTCTCCCGCAAGGGCGTCATCGTCGTGGGTTCCGAGGGCACCACCGAGGACGACGTCATGATGGCGGCCCTCGAGGCCGGCGCCGAGGAGATCGAGCCGCACGCGCAGGGGTTCGAGGTCATCACCGAGGCGACCGATCTCGTCACGGTGCGAAGTGCACTGCAGGAGGCGGGCATCGACTACGAGTCCGCCGACGTCGAGTTCGTGCCGAACCTCAAGGTCGAGATCGACGCCGACACCGCGCGCAAGGTCTTCCGGCTGATCGATGCGCTCGAAGACAGCGATGACGTGCAGAACGTGTTCAGCAACTTCGATCTGCCCGCTGACGTGCAGGCCGAGCTCGAGAACGACGGCGACGACGACTGATCCAGGCGCGCCTCGGCGGCGTCGGGAGCAGCGCCCGTAGCCTGAGGAGATGAGTTCCCTGCGCGTACTCGGCATCGACCCGGGTCTGACCCGGTGCGGCGTCGGGATCGTCGACGTCGACCGGTCTCGGCGAGCGACTCTCGTGCACGTCGGCGTGGTCCGCACTCCGGCGGATGCCGACCTGGCCGAGCGTCTGGCCGGCGTCGCCGCGGGCATCCGCGCCGTCATCGACGAGTACCGCCCGTCGGCGGTCGCCGTCGAGCGTGTCTTCGCACAGCAGAACCGGCAGACGGTGATGGGCACGGCCCAGGCATCCGGCGTCGCCCTCCTCATCGCCGCCGAGGCCGGGCTCCCGGCGGCGACCCACACTCCGAGCGAGGTCAAGGCGGCGGTCACCGGCTACGGATCGGCCGACAAGCGCCAGGTGCAGACGATGATCGCGCGCATCCTGCGTCTCGACGAGCCGCCGCAGCCGGCAGATGCCGCGGATGCCCTGGCCATCGCGCTCTGCCACGCCTGGCGTCGTGATGGCGCGGCGGCCGGTGCCGGTGCCGCGGGCTTGACGCCCGCGCAGCGCGCCTGGGCTGACGCCGAGCGCGTGAGTCGCGTGTCGACTCGTGTCGCTCGAACGGATGTACGACTTGGCCGATAGAGTGAAGGAATGATCTCCTCCCTGCGCGGCTCAGTGCTGCATGCTGCGTCCGGCCAGGTCGTCATCGAGACCGGCGGCGTCGGATTCTCGGTGTTCGTGCCGGCCGACATCGCCACCACCGCGGTCGTGGGGGAGCAGCTGCGACTGCACACCAGCCTGATCGTGCGCGAAGACGCACTCACGCTGTACGGCTTCGGCGACGTCGATGAACTCGAGATCTTCGGCCAGCTGCTCAGCGTCACCGGCGTCGGACCGAAGTCAGCGCTCGGGGTGCTCTCGCACCTCACCGTCGACCAGATCGCCGAGGCGGTCACCTCCGAGGACGACGCGCCGTTCCGGCGCGTCTCCGGCATCGGGCCGAAGACGGCCAAGCTGATCGTGGTGCAGCTGGCGGGCAAGGTGCAGCCTCGGGTTGCGAGCACGCCAGGCACGGCACCGTCGAGCTCGGTGGCCGAGCAGGTGGTCGCGGCGCTCGTGGGACTCGGCTGGTCCGAGAAGGTGGCGGCGGATGCTGTCGCGCAGACGGCCGAACAGGCGAGCGACGCCGAACGCGAGTCGGTGCCGGCACTGCTGCGTCGCACGCTCGCCGCCATGGGGCCGGGCGGTTCCCGTGGCTGAGGCACGCGACGCCGGAGAGGCGCTCGACGAGACCGAGCTCGCGATCGAGGGCGCCCTGCGTCCCGCGAGTCTTCAGGAATTCGTCGGGCAGCCCAAGGTGCGCGGGCAGCTGCAGCTGCTGCTCGAAGCCGCCCGGCTGCAGGAGCGCACGGCCGACCACATCCTGCTGGCCGGACCTCCCGGTCTCGGCAAGACGACGCTCGCGATGATCGTCGCCCACGAGAGCGGTCGGCCGCTGCGTCTGTCCAGCGGCCCCGCGATCCAGCATGCCGGCGACCTCGCCGCGCTGCTGTCGAGCCTCACGCCGGGTGAGGTGCTGTTCATCGATGAGATCCATCGCATGGCGCGCTCCGCCGAGGAGATGCTGTACCTGGCGATGGAGGACTTCCGCATCGACATCATGGTCGGCAAAGGGGCCGGAGCCACCAGCATCCCGCTCGAACTCGCGCCGTTCACCCTGGTGGGTGCGACCACACGCTCGGGTCTGCTGCCGAACCCGCTGCGCGACCGCTTCGGCTTCACCGGCCACCTGGAGTTCTACGACGACGCCGAACTCGAGCAGGTGATCAGCCGCTCGGCGGCAGTGCTCGGCGTGCGTCTGCCCGATGACGCGCTCAGCGAGATCGCCCGTCGGTCCCGTGGCACGCCGCGCATCGCCAACCGCCTGCTGCGCCGGGTGCGCGACTACGCGCTGGTGCACGGCGGCGGGGGAGCAGCGTCGGTCGCCGACGTCCGCGCGGCACTGGAGCTCTACGACGTCGACGCGATCGGACTCGACCGGCTCGACCGCGCCGTCCTCGACGCGCTGGTGCGACGGTTCCGGGGCGGTCCGGTGGGCCTGAGCACGCTGGCGGTCGCTGTCGGAGAAGAGGCCGAGACCGTCGAGAGCGTCGTGGAGCCATACCTGGTGCGCATCGGGTTCCTCGGGCGCACCCCGCGGGGGCGCATCGCGATGCCCGAGGCGTACGCCCATCTGGGCATCACACACCCCGATGGGGTCGCATTGTTCGATGACCTATAATCGCTGAAGACTTCCCGGCTACATCCCCCTACGCACCGCCGCGTTCGGCGTGCACCTCGAAAGGCTTCAACTCTCATGGAAATCATCCTCTTCGGACTTCTCGCAGTGATGCTCGTGTTCATGTTCCTGAACACGCGCAAGCGCCAGAAGCAGATGAAGGAACAGCAGGAGGAGAAGGCCTCGAAGACGGTCCCCGGCGCGAAGGTGCTGCTGCAGGGCGGACTGTACGGAACCGTCGTCTCCTACGACCCGGTCGACCTCGACAAGCCCGCCGAGATCGAACTCGCCCCCGGCGTGGTCATCGAGGTGCACAGCCAGGCGATCCTGCGCATCGTCGACCCCACCGAGGCACCGGATGCCGCGGACGAGGTCGCCGATGACGTCGTGGCCGAGGAGATCACGGAGGACCACCCCGACGTGACGCCCGCGAAGGGCGCCGCTGACGGCATCGAGTCGATCCAGGTCGAGACGCCCGAGGAGACCAAGGCTCGTCTCGAGCGCAACGACGACAACTGACGCCTGCGGGCGCCTCACGCGGAAAGCGGACATACGTGGCATCCTCATCTCCGACCCGCCATGCGTGGCGGGTCCTCCTCGGCCTGCTTCTGGTCACAGCGGCGCTGTTCGGCATCAACGCCCTCGGTGTGTACGGGTTCAAGGAGAGCTCGTGGACCCCGGAGCTCGCCCTTGACCTGCAGGGCGGCACGCAGATCATCCTGAGCGCTCAGACGCCGGACGGCGCCGACCCCACCCAGGAGCAGCTCGATCAGGCCGCGGCGATCATCCGCCAGCGTGTCGATGCCTCCGGCACCGCCGAGGCCGACATCACCACTGAGGGTGGCCGCAACATCGTCGTGCAGATCCCCGGTGTCGCCGACCAGGAGACCCGCGATCGCATCCAGGCGAGCGCACAGCTCGAATTCCGCGCGGTTCTGGTCGCCACAGATCCCGCGACGGAGTTCGTCGGCGAAGACGGCAACAGCACCCCGTACCCCACGCCGAACGAGTCGATGAACGCGGTGCCGACGCCGGAGCCCACCGACGGCAGCGACCCGGCATGGATGACCGAGAAGCAGATCGCGGCCCTGCAGTCGTACGACTGCTCGGCCGAGACCGACCGCTCCAACGCCCCGGCCGACGAGCCTCTGATCGCCTGCGATCCGACCGGCTCGGTCAAGTACCTGCTCGGACCGATGGAGCTCGACGGAACGGTCATCGACGACGCCACCGCCGGCCGGGACCAGACGTCGGGCGCATGGACGGTCAACCTCGAGCTCAACGGTCACGGCACCGAGGTGTTCGGCGACATCAGCCAGCGCCTGAACGCCAACCGCATCGCCGGTCTGAGCCCTCGCGATCAGTTCGCCTTCGTGCTCGACGGCGTCGTGATCTCGGCACCGGTCATGCAGGCCGCGATCCTCAACGGCAAGCCCAGCATCTCGGGCAACTTCACCCAGGAGAGCTCGCAGACGCTCGCCGACCAGCTGCGCTACGGTGCGCTGCCGCTCAGCTTCAACGTTGAGAGCTCCGACACGATCTCGGCCACCCTCGGCTCGCAGCAGCTGCAGATCGGCCTCATCGCGGGCCTGATCGGTCTGGGCCTGGTCGCCATCTACTCACTGCTGAGCTATCGCGCACTCGGCTGGGTGATCATCGCCTCGATCGGTGTGATGGGTGTGCTGACGTACATCATCATCTGCATCCTGGCCTGGCGGATGGGCTTCCGACTGTCGCTGGCCGGTGTGGCAGGTCTGATCGTGTCGATCGGATTCACCGCCGACTCGTTCATCGTCTACTTCGAGCGAATACGAGACGAGCTTCGCGACGGAAAGTCCATCACCGGCGCCGTCGAAGACGGCTGGGGACGCGCGAAGCGCACGATCTACATCTCGAAGTCCATCAACATCCTGGCCGCCGCGGTGCTGTACATCCTCGCCGATGCCACGGTGAAGGGCTTCGCGTTCACCCTGGGCCTGACCACGCTGATCGACGTGTTCATCTTCGTGATCTTCACGCACCCCGTCATGCAGCTGCTCGCGCGCACCCGGTTCTTCGGCGGAGGGCACAAGCTCTCCGGGCTCGACCCCGAGTCGCTCGGCGCGGTGTATCGCGGTCGTGCCCAGTACCGAGAGGCGCAGGTCGGATCCACCGGCCGCGTGGCCCGCAACAAGGGCGCACGCGGTGAGGCTGAGAAGCGCCAGACCATCGCCGAGCGCAAACGCGCGGAGGCTCTCGCCGCGATGGGATCCTCGGATGCCGGAAAGGACTCCGACGACTGATGTTCTCCATGAACGAGTTCGGCAACAACCTGTATTCGGGGAAGACCTCCTTCCCGTTCGTCGCCAAGCGTCGACTGTGGTTCATCATCGCGATCGTGCTGATCATCGGCTCTGCGCTGGTGCCGCTGATCCGTCCGATCCAGTTCTCGATCGAGTTCACCGGTGGATCGCAGTTCGTGGTGGTGAGCCCCGCGACGGCAGCCGACGGCAAGCCGGACCAGGCTCTGGCCACCGATGCGGTGCGGTCCGTGGTGCCCGAGGCCACCACCAAGGTCGTGGTCGTCAACAACCGCGACATCCGCGTGCAGACCGACCAGATGAGCGCGCTCGAGACCCAGCAGGTCACGGAGGCTCTCGCTCAGGCCTACGACGTGAACGTCGAGGAGATCACCAACTCCTTCATCGGACCGGCGTGGGGCGAGAACGTCACCCGTCAGTCCCTCTGGGGCCTGTCGATCTTCCTGGCGCTCACCTTCCTGATCCTGGCGATCTACTTCCGCACCTGGAAGATGTCCGCCGCGGCGATCCTCGGTCTGCTCGACGTGCTCGTGATCACGGTGGGCGTGTACGCCCTGGCCGGCTTCGAGATCTCTCCGGCCGCAGTGATCGGATTCCTCACGATCCTCGCGTATTCGCTGTACGACACGACCGTGGTGTTCGACAAGGTGCGCGAGAACACCACCGAGGATGCCAACCAGACGACTCGCACATTCGGCGAATCGGTGAACCTCGCCGTGAACCAGACTCTGGTCCGCTCGATCAACACCTCCATCGTGGCTGCGCTGCCGGTAGGCGCGATCCTGTTCATCGGTGCCTTCTGGCTCGGCGCCGAGACCCTCACCGACATCTCGCTGTCGATCTTCGTCGGCATCATCGTCGCCACGTACTCGACGCTGTTCGTCGCGGCGCCGCTGTACTCGCTGTTCCGCGAGAAGGAGCCGGCGATCGCAGCGCACGACGCGAAGGTGCACGAGGCCCGCGAGCGCGCTCTCGCTGCCAAGGCCTGACCGTCCGCACGCGGGGTCGGCGACCGCCGGCCCCGCGTAGGATGGTCTGATCGGAACGGGAGAAGCACATGGCGGATTCGCAGGCCACCTCGCAGGGCTCGAGCCTGCGCCGGCTTGTGCCCCGCATCTTCTCGCGCGCACCGCGCGTCAACGATCTCGATAACCTCATCCGCACGGTGCGGGCCAACCACCCGCGCGGTGACCTGCCGATCATCGAGCGCGCCTACCGCGTCGCCCGTGACAAGCATGCCGGACAGCTCCGCCAGAGTGGCGAGCCCTACATCACCCATCCGCTGGCGGTGGCGCAGATCCTCGCCGAGCTCGGGCTGGGCCCGAGGGCGATCGCCGCGGCGCTGCTGCACGACACCGTCGAGGACACCGGGTACGCGCTCACCGAGCTGACCGAGGAGTTCGGTGACGAGGTCGCCATGCTCGTCGACGGCGTCACCAAGCTCGACAAGGTCAAGTACGGCGAGAGCGCCCAGGCCGAGACGGTGCGCAAGATGATCGTGGCGATGTCGAAGGACATCAGGGTGCTGCTGATCAAGCTCGCCGATCGCCTGCACAATGCGCGCACCTGGGGCTTCGTGCCGCCCGAGAAATCGGCGCGGAAGGCCAAGGAGACCCTCGAGATCTACGCGCCGCTCGCGCACCGACTGGGCATCCAGACCATCAAGTCCGAGCTCGAGGACCTCTCGTTCGCGGTGCTGCATCCGAAGATCTACGCCGAGATCAACAGCCTCATCGCTCAGCGCACCCCGCAGCGCGAGAAGTACCTGCAGAACGTCATCGACTCGATCGACGAAGACCTGCGTGAGCTGCGCATCCGCGGCAAGGTGGTCGGCCGTCCCAAGCAGCTGTACTCCGTCTACCAGAAGATGGTGATCCGCGGACGCGAGTTCGACGACATCTACGACCTCATCGGCATCCGCGTGCTGGTGAACTCGGTGCGCGACTGCTACGCGGTGCTCGGTGCGATCCACGCCCGGTGGACACCGCTTCCCGGGCGCTTCAAGGACTACATCGCGACGCCGAAGTTCAACCTGTACCAGTCGCTGCACACGACGGTGATCGGCCCCGCGGGTCGCACCGTCGAGATCCAGATCCGCACGCACGAGATGCACCAGCAGGCGGAGTTCGGCGTCGCCGCGCACTGGATGTACAAGGAGCGCGTGAACGGCGGCAAGGTCGACGCCCGCGTACCGGACACCGATATGGCGTGGCTGGCCCACATCTCGGATTGGCAGGCCGAGACGGCCGACCCGACCGAGTTCCTCGACTCGCTGCGTTTCGAGATCGGCGCGAAAGAGGTGTACGTCTTCACCCCGAAGGGGCGGGTGATCGGGCTGCCGGCCGGCGCGACCACGGTCGATTTCGCGTACGCGGTGCACACCGAGATCGGCCATCGCACGATGGGGGCGAAGGTCAACGGACGGCTGATGCCCCTCGAGACCGAGCTGAAGAGCGGCGACGTCGTCGAGGTGTTCACTTCGAAGAACCCCGATGCGGGCCCCAGCCAGGACTGGCTGACGTTCGTGAAGAGCACCAGGGCGCGCAACAAGATCCGCGGCTGGTTCACGAAGGAGCGTCGCGAAGAGGCGATCGAGCAGGGCAAGGAGTCCATCGCCAGGGCGATGCGCAAGCAGAACCTGCCTCTGCAGCGACTGATGAGCCAGGAGTCCTTCACCCAGGTCGCCCATCAGCTCCGCTACGAAGACGTGTCGGCGCTGTACGCCGCCGTCGGCGAGGGTCACGTCTCGACGCAGTCCGTGATCGAGAAGGTCACCGCACTCGTCGCTGTCGAGCGGGACACGAGCACCGGAGCGATCGAGCTGCCCGGGCGGGTGCCGGCCCGTGAGCCGCGAGGCGGCGACTCGGGCATCCTCGTGCGCGGTGCGGCAGATATCCTCGTCAAGCTGGCCCGCTGCTGCACGCCCGTACCGGGCGATCCGATCGTCGGCTTCGTCACCCGCGGCAGCGGGGTCTCGGTGCACCGCCAGGACTGCGTGAACGTCAAGGCGCTGAGCACTGACTCGGAACGGTTCGTCGATGTCGAGTGGGCGCCGACGACCAAGAGCGTGTTCCGCGTGCAGATCCAGGTCGAGGCACTCGACCGATCGGGGCTGCTCTCCGACGTCACCCGCGTGCTGAGCGAGCATCACGTGAACATCCTGTCGGCCACGGTCACCACCACAGACGAGCGATTGGCCCTCAGCCGCTTCGTCTTCGAGATGGGTGACTCGGTGCATCTCGACCGGGTGCTGAACGCGGTGCGCCGGATCGACGCCGTGTACGACGTCTACCGCGTCACGACCTCCTGATCCGCACGCAGCTCGGCGATGATTCCGCGTGCGGCGCGGATCCCCGGGCGACGATGGAGTGAGTCGACATGGGCGGTGGTCGCAGCGGCGAGCCCGGGTACGACCCGCAGCAGGTCGCGCAGCCAGCTGTCGTCGCCGCCCGCGAGCGCCAGCTCGAAGAGCAGCGTCGTCGCGGTGGCCAGCGGCGTGGTGACGGGGATGCCGCCGATCTGCTGCACGGCGTCGGGGGACAGCCCGCCATCGTGGTAGACGACCCGGGCCGAGGAGTGCGCGCGAAGCCGGGAAGCGCTGCACCGGGTCACGTGGTGCACGACAGGCGGGCTGTCGCGTGCACCGTGCACCCATGCCGCGGACGGACCGCTCGCCGCGGTCTGCGGCGGCAGCAGCATCCCGATGCTCCGTGCGCGCGCCGCAGCGCTCTCGACGGTGTCCGTCGGCATGAACCCCTCGCCGACCTCGACGACGTGCCCGTCGAGACGGGCGGCGCCGAGCTCGGCGAGAGAGAGGCGCTCACCGGGGCGGTAGAACAGGGCGGGATGCACGCTAGACAGTATGAGCCGTGCCGCCCCGCAGTGGGACGGCACGGCTCATGCTGTGGATAACGCGGGCTCAGCCGCCGAGAGCACTGAGCCAGGCGCGACGTGCCGACAGCGCCTCGGTCGCGTCCTTGATGGCGCGCTTGTCACCAGAGGCCTCGGCGTCGGCGAGCTCCTTCTCGAGCTTCTCGATCGCCTCGAGCAGCTGGGCGCTCATGTCGTTCGCGCGTGCCTTGGTCTCGGGGTTGTTCTTCTTCCAGTCGACCTCTTCACGGGCCTTCAGCGCCTGTTCGATGGAGCGCATGCGGTCATCGAGGGCGCGCTCCTTCTCACGCGGGAAGATCCGACCGACCTCGTCCCACTGACGCTGGATGCGGGTGAGCAGAGCACGAGCACGCTTGAGGTCGCTCTCGTCGGCGACGGCCTTGGCCTCGCCAAGCAGCGCCTCGCGGGCCTCGATCTTGGGCGCCGAGTCGGCTTCTTCGGCGGCGGCCTGCTCGGCGCGTGCGGCGTAGAGCGCATCGCCGGCAGCCTTGAACTTCGCCCAGAGGGCGTCGTCCGCCTTGCGTCCTGCGCGGCCGGAGGCCTTCCACTCGTCCAGCAGTGCGCGGTAGGCGGGGATGCCGTCGACGCCGCGGGGCGCCAGTGCCTCGGCGCGCTCGATGAGTCTGGACTTCGCGTCACGTGCGACGCGGTGCACATCGTCGAGCTCGGAGAAGAACGCGCGGCGGGCCTTGTCGACCGTCGACCGTGCGGTGCGGAATCTCTTCCAGAGCTGCTGTGCCGTGCCCTTGGGCAGACGGGGGCCGTCCTGCTGATGTGCCTGCCACGCGTCGAACAGTTCGGTCATCTCGGCGGTGACCTGCTTCCACTGCACCTTCGCGAGATCGCGGGCGGCGATCGCCTCGGCCTTCTCCACGATCACAGTGCGCTCGGCGATGGCGGCATCGAGCGCCTCCTTGGCCGCGGCGGCCTCCTTGGCGGTCGCCTCCGACAGTGACGAGATGAGTGTCTCGATGCGCGTGCGAAGACCGGCGAGGTCTCCGACCGCGGCGGCGTCGGTCGCTTCGCCCAGCAGATGCCTGGCCTGCTTGGTCAGGTCGGATGCCGATGCGCCGCCACCCTGAGCGCGCGTCTCGAGCGTGCCGAGCTTGACCGCCAGGTCGTCGTACTTGCGCGCGTAGTAGGCCAGTGCCTCTTCTGCGGTGCCATCGGGGTACTGGCCGACCGCCCGCCAGGACTCGCCCTCGCGCACCTCGACTGTGCCGTCCTCTGTGACGCGGCCCCATTCGGCGGCGTCGGATGAGGTGACGCTGGTGGCAGCGGGCGTGACCGCGGGTGCCGGTGCCACGACGGGCATCGGCTTGCGGGGCGGGGCCGGCACCGGTGGACCGGGGACGGGAGGGGTGGGCTTGGCGGCGTTGTCGTCAGACACGATTCTCTCCTTGCGCGGTCATCCCGCGGGAGTGGGAAGGGACGAAGCTCAGCCTAGTTCACTCGCCGGTCGTCTGCGTGGGCTCAGGAGTGGGCGACGCCGGCGTCGAATCGGTGGGCGAGGGGGTGGGTGTCGGCTGCTCCGTGGGCACCGTCGTCTGCGTGGGAGCCGGCGTCGGTTCCGACCCGGTGGCGAGTCCGAGCATGGTCTGGCTGACGATGGCCCCGATGACGATGAGCCCGCCGACGATCACGGCGATCCACGTGTCGCGCCGACGACGGCTCACCTGCTTCTCATGCCACATCGTGCGCGCCGTGTAGAGCCGCGCCCGCTCGGCCTCCGTGCGCGTGCGCTGCCGCGCACCGCGGGAACCGCGTACCGCCATCGTCATTCCTCTCCGTGCGACCGCGGAGGTGCGGCCGACTGCCCCAGTGAGCCTACCGTCGGCATCGCCTCACATCATCGTTATGCGTTTGTGAGCAGATCGTTCGACGCGCGAAACACGGCATGGCGGGTTCCCGAAACACGAGCCTCGTAACTTCATGACATCGCAGAGGAGGACTGATGAGCGTGAGTGGGATGGCAGAGCCGGTGGTCGTCGTCGGTGCCGGCATGGTGGCGCATCGCTTCGTCGACAGCCTGCTCAGCGGAGCGGACGTCGAGTGCCGCGTGACAGTCCTGGGAGAAGAGTCGCACGCACCCTACGACCGGGTCGCGCTCACCTCGTTCTTCTCCGGAGTCTCGCCGGCGGATCTGACCCTCGACCAGACGGTGTTCGACGACGACAGAGTCACGCTCGTCTGCGGGGATCCCGTGGCGGCGATCGATCGGGATGCGCGCACGGTGCGCACCCGCTCCGGCGCCACGCACGGCTATGGACGACTCGTGCTGGCCACCGGCTCAAAGGCGCAGCGCGTAGCCGTGCCCGGCAGCGAGCTGCCCGGCTGCTTCGTGTACCGCACGCTCGACGACGTCGCACTGATGAGCGCACACGTCGAGGCGCGCGAGTCCCTACTCGGACGCCCGCTGCGTGGCGCCGTCATCGGCGGTGGCCTGCTGGGCCTCGAGGCCGCGGGCGCTCTGCAGGAGATGGGTGTGGACTGCACCGTCGTGCAGTCGTCGGATCGGCTGATGTCCGCGCAACTCGATGTCGCCGGTGGCCGGATGCTACAGCGGCTCATCGAATCACGCGGCATCGACGTGCGTGTCGACAGCCGCACCTCGCAGCTCACCTGCGATGAGTCCGGCGCTGTGGCCGGCGTACGGTTCACCGACGGTGACGGGATGGACGCCGATGTCGTCGTGTTCACCGTCGGTGTCAGTCCCCGAGACGAGCTCGCCCGCGCGGCCGGCCTCGGCATCCACCCGCGCGGTGGCGTGCTCATCGATGACGCGTGCCGCACCGACGATCCCGACATCCTCGCCATCGGCGAGGTGGCGAACTTCGAGGGCCGATGCGTCGGCCTGGTCGCCCCCGGATACGCGATGGCGGAGGTCGCTGCGGCACGACTGCTGGGCAGGGACGCGTCGTTCCCCGGCTTCGACGACTCCACGAAGCTGAAACTGTCCGGTGTCGACGTGGCCAGCTTCGGCGATGCGATGGCGGTCACGCCCGACGCCCTCGACGTGGTGTACACGGACCCGATCGCCGGCGTCTACAAGAAGCTCGTGCTCTCGGACGATGCCCACACGCTGCTGGGCGGGATCCTCGTCGGCGATGCCTCGGCGTACGGTGCGCTGCGTCCGCTCGTCGGCGCGCCGCTCGGAGGCGATCCCGCCGCGTACCTTCTCCCCGAGGAGCGCACCGAGAGCGCGTCCGCCGAACTGCCCGACGCGGCCGTGGTGTGCGCCTGCTCGGGCGTCACCGCGGGACGCATCCGCGAGGCTGTGCACGAGGAGGGCTGCACGGACGCCGCCGAGGTGAAGGGATGCACGCGCGCCGGCGCGACCTGCGGGTCGTGCGTGTTCATGGTCACCAAGATCGTCGGCGCCGAGCTCGCCAAGACGGGGCGTGCGGCATCCACCGCACTGTGCGAGCACTTCGACATGTCGCGACGTCTGCTCTTCGATGCTGTGCGCATCTCGGGGCTGCGCACCTTCAGCGCCGTCATCGACCGCTTCGGTCGCGGTCGCGGATGCGACATCTGCAAGCCCGTCCTCGCCAGCATCCTCGCGGTGCTCGTCGGCGACCACGTGCTCGACGGCGAGAACGCCAGCCTGCAGGACACGAACGATCACGTCATGGCGAACATGCAGAAGGACGGCACGTACTCGGTGGTGCCCCGGATGCCCGGTGGCGAGGTGACTCCCGCCGGTCTCATCGCGATCGGACGGATCGCCGACGAGTACGGCCTCTACACGAAGATCACCGGCGGACAGCGGATCGACATGTTCGGCGCCCGGCTCGAGCAGCTGCCGGCCATCTGGGCACAGCTCGTCGAGGCGGGCTTCGAGTCGGGACAGGCCTACGGCAAGGCCCTGCGCACGGTGAAGTCGTGCGTCGGCTCGACCTGGTGCCGGTACGGCGTGCAGGACTCGGTCGGCATGGCGGTGCGTCTCGAGCTGCGATACCGCGGCCTGCGGGCACCGCACAAGCTCAAGGTCGGTGTCTCGGGCTGCGCGCGTGAGTGCGCGGAGGCACGCGGCAAGGACGTCGGCGTCATCGCCACCGAGACCGGATGGAACATGTACGTCGGCGGCAACGGCGGCTTCTCGCCGCGACACGCGCAGCTGCTCGCCTCGGATCTGGACGACGAGGGGCTCATCCGCGCCATCGACCGCTTCTTCATGTACTACATCCGCACCGCCGACCGTCTGCAGCGCACGGCATCGTGGTGTGAGGACCTGGAAGGCGGTCTGGACGGGCTGCGGAGCGTGATCTTCGACGACAGTCTCGGCCTGTGCGCCGACATGGATGCCGCCATGGCGAGCCACGTCGCACGCTACGAGGACGAATGGGCGGCGACGCTGCGGGATCCCGAGAAGCTGCGCCGCTTCGGTTCCTTCGTCAACGCCGCCGACACCCCTGACCCCTCGCTGGCGTACGTTCCCGTGCGCGGGCAGATGCGCCCCGCCACCTCTGAGGAGCGGGCGTCCGCGGGAGTGCTCATCGCAGGAACGACACTGGAGGTACGTCGATGACCATGACAGCCACGCTGGACACGCTCGTGCGGGTGTGCTCACTCGCCGATCTGGAGGTCGAGCGCGGGCGCGCCGCCCTGTTCGGCTCCACCCAGATCGCCCTGTTCCTGCTCGCGGACGGCACGGTCCACGCCGTGTCGAACCTCGACCCCTACAGCGGTGCGCACGTGATGTCCCGGGGGATCGTCGGAACGCGTCACGACGCCCCCACCGTCGCCTCGCCGATGCATAAGCAGGTCTTCGACCTGCGCACGGGCGTCTGCATCGCCACGCAGGGCCGGGGCCCGGCCACCCTCAGGGTGTGGGACGTGGTGGTGCGCGACGGTGAGGTGCTGCTCGATCTCGAGGAGCGGCGATGACGGCCCGCGCCGCCCGCGAACCGCACGACGCCGTCGTCGGCCGCGTCGACCTGGTCGGCGGCGGACCGGGACCGGCGGATCTGATGACCGTGCGCGCCCACCGCCTGCTCTCCGAGGCCGACGTCGTGGTCGCCGATCGTCTCGGTCCCACGGCAGAAGTCCTTCGTGCGCTGGACCCCCGCGTGCAGGTCATAGATGTCGGCAAGCGGCCCGGGCACCACACCGCCACGCAGGACGAGATCAACCGCCTCATCGTCGACCACGCGCTGGCCGGACGACGCGTCGTCCGGCTGAAGGGCGGCGACCCGTTCGTCTTCGGGCGCGGAGGAGAGGAGATGCTCGCCTGCATCGCTGCCGGGGTGCCCGTCGCGGTCATTCCCGGGGTGTCGAGCGTCATCTCGGTGCCGCAGGCCGCGGGCATCCCCGTGACCCACCGTGGCACCGCCTCGGCGTTCCATGTCGTCAACGGGCAGGGGGCGGTCACCGAGTCCACCCTCGCCGCCCTGTCGGATCCGACGGTGACCACCGTGGTGCTCATGGGAGTCACGGCTCTGCCGCGGATCGTCGAAGCGGCGCTCGCGCACGGTATTCCGCCGGAGCGCCCGCTCGCCTTCGTGGAGAGCGGGCACACGCGGCGGCAGCGCATCACGCGCACCGAGCTGGGCGGCGCCGCGGAGACGGCCGGTGCGATCGGTCTGTCCAATCCGGCCGTGATCGTGATCGGCGAGGTCGCCCGGGCGGGCCTGTTCCTGCCCGAGCCCGCACTGCCCGCGCGCGAACCGCTCGAGATCCTCGAGATCCTCGAGACGCTCGAGGCGCTCGCGTGACGCGGGAGCGACTGCCCCACGACGCACTCACCGGATGCACGATCGTCATCGCCGCAGATCGCCGCTCCGGCGATCTCGCCGCCGCGCTGGAACGCCGCGGTGCGGTCGTGCACCGGGCACCGGCCCTGAGCATCGTCCCGGCCACGGATGACGAACAGCTGCTGGCGCGTTCGCGCGAGCTCATCGCTTCGCCCCCGGACATCGTCGTGGTCACCACCGGCGTCGGACTGCGCGGGTGGATGGATGCCGCGCACGAGAGCGACCTGCAGGAGGCGCTGTCGGCCGCGCTGGCGTCGGCGCAGTTCATCGCGCGGGGCCCCAAGGCGCACGGGGCGATCCAGCAGGCCGGATTCAGCGCCGACTGGGTCGCCGGATCGGAGACGTCGAGCGAGGTCGCAGCGCATCTGGTCTCCGCCGGTGTGGAAGGGCGTCGCATCGCGGTGCAGCACCACGGCGCCGGTTCCGACGGGCTGGACGAGCTGCTCACTCGACACGGTGCGGAGGTCGTGCCGCTGACGGTGTACCGATGGGGTCCGCCGCCCGATCCCGAAGCTGCGCGACGATCCGTGCTGCACGCGGCGTCGGGCGCGGTCGACGCCGTGCTCTTCACATCGGCCCCGGGCACCGCGGCCTGGATCCGCGTCGCTGAGCGCACCGGCGCGCTCGAGGCGATCAGGGAACGTGCCGAGGACGGACGCCTGCTGCTCGCGGCGGTCGGTCCGATCACCGCGGGAGCTCTGCACGCCGCGAGCCTGCATGCGACCATCGCCGCACGCGGCCGGCTGGGCTCTCTGGTGCGGTGCGTCGTCGATCACTTCGCCGCCGGCACAGTGCCCAGTGCTGCGATCGCCGACGGTCGCATCGAGGTGCGCAGCGGGGGAGCGCTGATCGGCGACCGGTTCGTGCCGCTGTCGCCGGCCTCATCGAGCATCCTCTCCGCGCTGGTCGGCGCGCGCGGACGCGTGCTCTCCCGCGAGGAGCTCGGACGTGACCTGCCTCGAGGGGGTCGGAGCTCTCACGCCGTCGAGATGGCGGTGGCGCGCCTGCGCGATTCCCTCGGTTCGCCGGACACAGTGCAGACCATCATCAAACGCGGCTATCGGCTGGCGGTCGACGAACCATCCTGACCTCGCCGGATGCGGATGTGGGGCGCGACCGGATGGTCGCGCCCCACACTCTTGTCGGTTCAGATGCGCGCGATCTCGCGCTCGCGCTCATCGCGGGCGGGATCCTCGACGCGGGCGGCATCCGCGACGATCTCCGTGCCCTCGGCGCCAGCGGCCGGGTCGGTGTGATCGCCGACGGATGCGACGGGCAGCGCCGCACGGCTCCGCACGCGGCGCGTGCCGGTCTTGGCGTATGTCAGGTACAGCGGAAGCCCGACGAACAGCAGGCCGCCGAACAGGTTGCCGACGACGGTGGGGATCTCGTTCCAGATGAGGTAGTCCCACAGGGTGAAGTCGGCGCCCAGCATGAGGCCCGACGGGAACAGGAACATGTTGACCACCGAGTGCTCGAACCCCATGTAGAAGAACAGCATGATCGGAAGCCACATCGCGAGGATCTTGCCCGTGACGCTGTCAGAGGCCATCGCCAGCACGACGCCCGTCGACACCAGCCAGTTGCAGAGCACGCCGCGGATGAACAGCGTCAGCATCCCGGCCGCGCCGTGGTCGGCGTAGCCGACGGTGCGGCCGTGGCCGATCTCACTGATCGCCTGCCCCACGGCGCTGGGCTCGGCGGAGAAGCCGTAGGTGAAGTAGATCGCCATGAGCAGTGCCACCGTGATCGCGCCGCCGAGGTTGCCCAGGAACACCAGGCCCCAGTTGCGCAGCATGGACCGCGCGGTGGCGCCCGGCCTGCGGGCCATGACCGCGAGCGGACCGAGGGTGAACACCCCGGTGAGCAGGTCGTACCCGAACAGGTACAGGATGACGAAGCCGACGGGGAACAGGATCGCCCCCAGCAGCGCCTGCCCGGTCTGGGCGGAGACGGTGACGGCGAAGGCCGCCCCCATCGTGAGCAGTGCGGCGCCCATGAAGGCGCGCAGCAGCGTGTCGCGGGTGGACAGCTGCATCTTGGCTGCGCCGGCGTCGAGCATGCGGCTGACGAGTTCGGCGGGCTTGACGTAGGACACGGGACCTCCTGTGACGGGAGCCCGGGCGGGCTCGTTCACACCAGGGTCGTCGCACCGCGTTTCGGGGGATCGTGTGCACCGTTACGACTGTGGAACGAAGCCCTCACGCCGCCGCCGGCGTCGTGTGAGCCGCGACTCGAGCGCTGAGTGTCGGTCACGCCAGTAGCCTGGAGACATGACCTCCGCCGCGTCCCTGATGTCGGGACAGACACCACTGGCCGTGCGCATGCGGCCGGTGTCCCTCGACGAGGTCGCCGGGCAGCAGCACCTGCTGCGCGCGGGCTCGCCCATCGTGGCCCTGGCCGATCCGCAGGCGAAGGCCCCGGGAGCGGTGTCGATCATCCTGTGGGGGCCGCCCGGAACGGGCAAGACCACGCTCGCCCAGGCGATCGCCCGCTCATCAGGGCGCCGCTTCGTCGAGCTCTCGGCGATCACCGCCGGGGTGAAGGACGTGCGCGAGGTGATGCAGGATGCGATCACCCAGCGCGATCTGTACGGTCAGACGACCATCCTCTTCCTCGACGAGATCCATCGCTTCACCAAGGCCCAGCAGGACGCGCTGCTGCCCGGCGTCGAGAACGGCTGGGTGATCCTGATCGCCGCGACCACCGAGAACCCGTCGTTCTCGGTGATCTCGCCGCTGCTGTCGCGCTCGCTGCTGCTCACCCTGCAGCCGCTCACCGATGACGACATCGGCGTCCTCGTCGACCGGGCGACGACCGACGCGCGGGGACTCGCCGATGCGGTGCGTCTCGCCGACGACGCACGGGCGGCCCTGATCCGTTTGGCATCCGGCGACGCCCGCCGCGCGCTGACTGGACTCGAGGCGGCTGCTGCGGTCGCGCTGTCGAAGGCGGAGGGCGCTGAGGATGCCATCGCCGAGGTGACCGACGAGGACGTCTCGCAGGCCGTCGACCGCGCGCTGCTGCGCTACGACCGACAGGGTGATGAGCACTACGACGTCATCAGCGCGTTCATCAAGTCGATCCGCGGATCCGATCCGGATGCCGCTGTGCACTATCTGGCGCGCATGATCGAGGCGGGGGAGGACCCGCGCTTCATCGCGCGCCGCCTCGTCATCTCGGCCGCCGAGGACATCGGCCTCGCCGACCCGCAGGCACTCACGATAGCGAACGCGGCGGCGGATGCGGTGGCGTTCATCGGGATGCCCGAGGGCCGCATCCCGCTCGCCGAGGCCACCATCTACCTGGCGACCACCGCCAAGTCGAACGCCGCGTACACGGCCATCAACCAGGCGATCGCCGACGTGCGCGCCGGTGGGTTCGGGCGCGTTCCCATCCACCTCCGCGACGCGCACTACGCCGGGGCGAAGCGTCTGGGGCACGGCAAGGGCTACCGTTATCCGCACGACAGCGAGGTCGGCATCCTGCCGCAGCAGTACCTGCCCGACGAGCTCGACGGCCGACGCTACTACGAACCCAAGAACCTCGGCGCCGAGCGCGACGTCTCGGCGCGGCTCGAGAGGATCAGACGCATCCTCGGCGATCGGTGAGCCTCGATCTGTTAGCATTGAGCGGCTCGAAACAGAGTTTTCGGGCATCCCTCCACTCATCCACCCTCGGGTGGGAACCGTCATGGCGCCCCGGCGTGCGTCCAGCGGCAGAGCGGGGGAGATACGCCCGTGAGACGCGAAAGACGCGTCCACGTCACGGAAGGAATGCTTCGTGGTCACGAAGTCCCAGGACCGCCGCAAGGTCCGTCTCAGCCGCGCGCTGGGAATCCCGCTCACCCCGAAGGCCGCCCGCTACCTCGAGAAGCGTCCCTACGCTCCCGGCGAGCACGGCCGCACCAAGCGCAAGGCCGACAGCGACTACGCCGTCCGTCTGCGTGAGAAGCAGCGTCTGCGCGAGCAGTACGGCATCCGCGAGAAGCAGCTGCGCATCGCGTTCAACGAGGCCCGCCGCAAGGACGGACTGACCGGTGAGAACCTGGTCGAGCTGCTCGAGATGCGTCTCGACGCCCTCGTCGTGCGTGCCGGCTTCGCCCGCACCACCGCACAGGCTCGTCAGCTGGTCGTGCACCGTCACATCCTCGTCGACGGTCAGCTCGTCGACCGCCCGTCCTTCCGCGTGAAGCCGGGTCAGCTCATCCACGTCAAGGCCAAGAGCGAGGGTCTCGAGCCCTTCCAGGTCGCAGCCGCCGGCGGTCACGCCGAGGTCCTGCCTCCCGTTCCCGGCTACCTCGAGGTCGAGCTCGACAAGCTGCAGGCCCGCCTGGTTCGTCGTCCGAAGCGCGCCGAGGTCCCCGTGACCTGTGAAGTGCAGCTCGTCGTCGAGTACTACGCGGCTCGCTGACGCTTCGTCAGGCAGCGAACGAGAGGCGTCGGGGATTCCCCGGCGCCTCTCGTCATAGGATGGCGACATGAAGAATCTGCAGTGGTTCCTGATCGGCGTGATCGGCGGGTTCGTCGCCGCGCACTTCATGAACAAGGACCCCCGCGGTCAGGAGATCTTCGGCGAGGTCGACGCGCGCCTGACGCAGTTCGCGACCATTCTGGGCGACGCGTACCGTCAGCAGGACGCGCGCCTGTCGGATTCCGCCGACGACTGACAGATCTCACCCCGCTCGGCCGCGTGATGACGCGGCATCCCACGCAAGGACAGCAACGAACTCTATGAAAACTGCGGAGATCGCGCAGCGCTATCTCGACTTCTTCGAGAAGAACGACCACCTCATCGTCCCGTCCGCCTCGCTGGTGAGCGACGATCCGACGCTGCTGTTCACCGTCGCCGGCATGGTGCCGATGATCCCGTACCTCACGGGCGTCGTTCCGGCACCGCACCCGCGCATCGCCGACGTGCAGAAGTGCATCCGCACGAATGACATCGAAGAGGTCGGCAAGACCGCCCGACACGGCACGTTCTTCCAGATGCTCGGCAACTGGTCGTTCGGCGACTACTTCAAAGAGGGTGCGATCCGCTACGCCTGGGAGCTGCTGACCTCATCCGAGTCCGACGGCGGCCTCGGATTCGATGAGAAGGACCTCTGGGTCACGGTGTTCGAGACCGATGACGAGGCTGAGGCGATCTGGCGCGACGTCATCGGACTGAAGCCCGAGCGCATCCAGCGCCTCGGTCGTGCCGACAACTACTGGCACACCGGCCAGCCCGGGCCCGGCGGCCCCGACTCCGAGATCTTCTTCGACCGCGGTCCTGCCTATGGCAAGGACGGCGGACCCGCCGTCGACGACTCGCGGTTCATGGAGATCTGGAACCTCGTGTTCATGCAGGACTTCATCCAGAACGTGCGCAGCGGCACCGAGTTCGACATCGTCGGGGAGCTGCCGAAGAAGAACATCGACACCGGCATGGGGCTCGAGCGCGTCGCCTTCCTCAAGCAGGGCGTCGAGAACATGTACGAGACCGACCAGGTGCGTCCGGTGCTCGACACCGCCGTCGAGCTCTCCGGACGACGCTACGGCGCCGTGCACGAGGATGACGTGCGGTTCCGGGTGATCGCCGATCACGTGCGCTCGTCGCTGATGCTGCTCTCGGACGGCGTTCGGCCGTCCAACGAGGGGCGCGGGTACATCCTGCGTCGTCTGATGCGCCGCACGGTGCGCGCGATGCGTCTGCTCGGCGTCGACGCACCCGCCTTCCCCGAGCTGTTCGCCGCGTCGCGGGATGCCATGAAGTCGGCCTATCCCGTGCTCGGGACCGAGTGGGCGACGCTGTCGGGTGCCGCCTTCGCGGAGGAGGAGACGTTCCGCCGCACACTCGCCCAGGGCTCCACGATCCTCGATCTCGCCCTCGCCGACACCAAGAAGGCGGGCGGCGAGACGCTCAGCGGCTCCGAGGCCTTCCTGCTGCACGACACCTACGGATTCCCGATCGACCTGACTCTCGAGGTCGCCGAGGAGGCCGGCCTGCAGGTCGACCGAGGTGCCTTCGACACGCTCATGCAGCAGCAGCGCGAGCGCGCCAAGGCGGATGCCCGCGGACGCAAGAGCCAGCTGGCCGATCTGTCGGTCTACCGTGACTTCCGCGCCCAGGGTGAGACGGGCTTCGTCGGGTACACAGACCTGCAGACCGAGTCGCGGGTGCTCGGCATCATCGTCGACGGGCATGCCGTGACGAGCGCCGCAGAGGGCCAGGTCGCCGAGGTCGTGCTCGCTGAGACCACCCTGTACGCCGAATCCGGCGGTCAGGTCGCCGACAAGGGCACCATCATCGGCACCGGCTTCGAGCTCGATGTGCTCGACGTGCAGCGTCCGGTGCCCGGACTCATCAGCCACACCGTGCTCGTCGCATCCGGTTCGGTGGCCGTTGACGACCGCGCGACGACCGTCGTCGACGCGGCGAACCGCCGCGCGGCCCGTCAGGCCCACTCCGCGACGCACCTGGTGCACGCGGCTCTGCGCGACACCCTGGGCAAGACGGCTACGCAGGCCGGATCACTCAACCGCGCCGGTTACATGCGCTTCGACTTCGCGTGGTCGCAGCCGCTGTCGTCCGACACCCGCAGTGAGATCGAGGACATCGTCAGCCGTGCGGTGAACGATGCGCTCGAGGTGACCACCCGGGTGGTCTCACTGGACGAGGCCAAAGAGGCGGGAGCCATGGCGCTGTTCGGCGAGAAGTACGGCGATGTCGTGCGGATGGTCGACATCGGCGGTCCGTGGTCGCGCGAACTGTGCGCGGGAACGCACGTGTCGAGCAGCTCCGAGATCGGGCTGGTCAGTCTGGTGGGGGAGTCGTCGATCGGCTCGGCGAACCGTCGCATCGAGGCGCTCGTCGGTCAGGATGCCTTCCGCGAGCTCGCCGCCGAGCGCACGATCGTCTCGCAGCTGACCTCCGCGCTGAAGACACCGCGCGATCAGCTGGGCGCCCGCATCGAGGAGCTGCAGGCGAACCTCAAGGCCGCCGAGAAGCGCATCGCGCGCTTCGAGGCGAAGGAGCGCGAGGGACGCGTGCCCGCGCTGGCGGAGTCCGCACAGACCGTGGGTGGCTACCGGGTCGCCTCCGCGTCGCTCGGAGAGGTCGGATCGGCCGACGATGTGCGCACGCTGGCGCTGAGCGTGCGCGAGCGCCTCGGCACTGATGCGGCCGTCGTCGCGTTCGGCGGGATCGTCTCGGGCCGTCCGATCGTCGTCGTCGCCACGAACGATGCCGCCCGCAGCAACGGTGCCAAGGCGGGCGCGCTCGTGCGCATCGCCGCCGGCGTGCTCGGCGGTGGTGGCGGCGGCAAGGACGACGTCGCGCAGGGCGGCGGCACCGACCCAGCGGCACTCGACGCAGCGCTGGCCGGCGTGGTCGCGGAGCTGAGAGGCGCGTGAGCGGCTTCCGCCGAGGAGTGCGGCTGGGTATCGACGTGGGCCGGGCCCGCGTCGGTGTGTCGCGCTGCGACGCGGACGGGATGCTGGCGGTGCCTGTCGAGACCGTTCCCCGTTCGGACACCTCGATCGATCGCATCGTCGAGCTCGTCGCCGAATGGGATCCGATCGAGCTCGTGGTCGGTCTGCCGGTGAACATGCGCGGCGACGAGACGCTGTCGACCACGGATGCCCGTGCCTTCGCCGCCGAGCTGAACGCGCGCACCGGCCGGGCCGTGCGCCTGGTCGATGAGCGGCTGAGCACGGTGAGCGCGCACGCCGCACTGCGCTCGTCGGGCAGATCTCAGAAGAAGTCTCGTAACATTGTCGATCAGGTCGCCGCGGTGGTTCTGCTGCAGCACGCGGTCGACACCGAGAAGAGCACCGGTCACCCCGCCGGTGCGTTGATCGATCCCCCCGAGGAGTCCTCGCACGATGCCTGACCCGGATGCACGGAACGACGGCGTTCCGAACGACCTGTTCGGCAGCCTCCCCACCGCGTCGTCGTCGCTTCCCGCCCGGCCGGAGCGTTCCGCCCCTGCGCCGGGATCGCGACGCGCACGTCGTGAGGCCGCGGCCCGGGAGTCAGTCGGTCGGGAGATGCCGACGTCAACGCCCGGCGCTCCCCGCACGGAGCGCGAGGCACCCGCTGAATTCGACCTCCCCGCCGCACACGACCTGCCCGCGGAGTACGCCTCCGCAGTGGCCCACTCGGAGGCATCCTGGCCGACGACCGCCGATGGGCGGGCCGCAGCACAGCGACCGGTGCGGGTCGGGCAGCATCAAGACACGGCCGAGGGCGAGAACGTGGTCTCCGCGCACCTCGCGGTCGACCCGCTCGCGTCGACCGGATCCGACGGTCTCGGCGACCTCGGACCCGCGTCGGACGATGCGAAGGCCGATGACGACCCCGGCTCGCTGAACGAGCTGTTCGCGCCGGAGCAGCATCGAGCCGT
Source organism: Microbacterium bandirmense (assembly GCF_037204185.1). Taxonomy (NCBI): domain Bacteria; kingdom Bacillati; phylum Actinomycetota; class Actinomycetes; order Micrococcales; family Microbacteriaceae; genus Microbacterium; species Microbacterium bandirmense. The sequence goes on from NZ_JBBDGM010000003.1 coordinate 79,698, forward strand.
TCCGAAAAAACGGCGCGGCGCGGGCTGCTTGATCGGTCTGATCATCGTCCTCGTCGTTCTGGGCGGCATCGCAGCAGGCGGAGCCTGGGTCTGGAGCCAGTACGGCGACAAGATCAGCGATGCGATGGGGTGGGGTGAACCGAAGGACTACGAGGCCGGCATGGCCGAGGGCGAAGCCCTCGTGACGATCAGGACCGGCGACACCGGAGCGATGGTCTCCACGTCGCTGTACGACGCCAAGGTGACCAAGACCGACAGCGTCTTCTACGACTATCTGATCGCCGAGGGCAAGTCCGTCACCTTCTACCCGGGGGTGTACGCCCTGCAGCAGAAGATGACGGCCGCCGCGGCGCTGGAGGCGCTGGAGGACCCAGCGAACCGCATGGAGAACACCGTGCGCGTCGCCGAGGGCGGCACCGTCCGCGCCACGCTCCCGCAGATCGTCGACGGCGTGGGCATCCCGCTCGAGGAACTGCAGGCGGCGGTCGCCGACCCGACGGTGTACGGCGTGCAGGCCGAGACGCTTGAAGGATGGCTGTTCCCCGCGGCGTACACCTTCGATCCCGGTGCCACCGCCGAAGATGTCGTCAAAGCCATGGTCGACCGCACCCGGGAATCCCTCGCTGCCGCCGGTGTCACCGACGCCGATGCGCAGCGTGTGCTGACGATCGCATCCATCATCCAGCGCGAGGGCCACACCGCCGACTTCGACAAGGTCTCGCGGGTGATCGCGAACCGGCTCGACCCGGCCAACGACGAGACACGCGGCCTGCTGCAGATGGATTCCACCGCGCAGTACGGGTACGGCCTCAGCCATGAGGGCCCGGTGTCGTCGTGGCCGTGGGAGTCGGTCGTGGGCGACCAGAACCCCTGGAACACCTACGCGCATGCCGGGCTGCCCGCCTCGCCGATCGCGAACCCGAGTGACGCCGCGATCAAGGCCGCGCAGAACCCGGCCGACGGTCCGTGGTTCTACTTCGTGACCGTCAACCTCGACACCGGTAAGACCGTGTTCTCGGAGACCTACGCCGAGCAGCAGGCGGCAGAGGCCGAGTACTCGAAGTGGTGCGAGGCCAACCCCGAGAGCGGCTGCTACTGAGCCGGAGGAGCGCGGAATGACAGATCCCACCCGGCTGGCCGTCTGGGGCGATCCGATCGGGCACAGCCGCTCACCGGCTCTGCACTCGACCGCTTATGCGCTGCTCGGGCTCGACTGGCAGTACGAGCGACGCCGGGTCGATGAGGCGGCGTTCCCCGAGGCGCTGCACGGGCTGGACTCCACCTGGCGCGGGCTGTCGCTGACCATGCCGCTGAAGGAGGTCGCGCACGCGACCGCAGACGAGCACGACCGCCACGCCGCATTGACGGGCGCGGTCAACACGCTGCTGCTGGGGTCCACCAGGCGCGGATTCAACACCGATGTCGGCGGCATCGTCGACGCGTTCACCCACGCCGGGGTCAGCACGGTCGGCAGGGCGCGCATCCTCGGGGCCGGCGCGACCGCGGCATCCGCGCTGGTCGCGCTCCACGAGCTCGGCGCCGACCGCATCGACGTGCGCGCACGCCGTCCTGAAGCCGCGGAGCGGCTGCGGGGAATCGCGGATGCCCTGGGCGTCGTCCTGACCGTGGATGCGTTCACAGCACCGGCATCCGACGTCGACGCCACCATCGCCACCCTCCCCAGCGGCACGGTGCTCGACGACGATGTCGTCACGCCGATCGCGGCCGTGGGCGGAACGCTGTTCGAAGCCGCGTACGCACCGTGGCCTTCGGCGCTGGCAGCCCGCTGGCCGGCGCAGCAGGTCATCTCGGGCTTCGAGATGCTGCTCTATCAGGCGGTGCGGCAGATCCGCATCTTCCGCGACGGCTCGCAGGAGCGCCCGCTGCCGTATGAGGGCGTCATAGTGGCGGCCATGCGGTCGCGCGCCATGGAAGACTAGAGCAATGCTCCGCGTGCTCACGGCCGGCGAATCGCACGGCCCCGAACTCATCGCCATCATGGAGGGCCTGCCCTCCGGTGTGACCATCACGGCCGAGGCGATCCAGGCCGACCTCCAGCGCCGCAAGCTCGGTTATGGGCGCGGGTCGCGCATGAAGTTCGAGCAGGACGAGCTGACGATCTCGAGCGGCGTCGTGCACGGTCGCACGCTCGGCAGCCCGATCGCACTGCGCATCGGCAACACCGAGTGGCCGAAGTGGACCGAGGTGATGAACCCGGCGCCCACCGAGCTCACCGACCGCTCGCGCGGCAGGGGAGCGGCGCTCACCCGCCCGCGCCCCGGTCACGCCGATCTCGTCGGCATGCAGAAGTACGACTTCGACGAGGCCCGTCCGATCCTCGAGCGCGCCAGCGCGCGTGAGACCGCGGCGCGCGTGGCGCTGGGTGCCCTCGCCCGCGCGTTCCTGTCTGAGCTCGGCATCCGCCTGGTCAGCCACACGCTGTCGATCGGCCCGGTGCAGGTGCCCGACGGCTCGCCGCTGCCCGCGCCCGACGACGTCGACGCCCTCGACGCCGATCCGCTGCGCTGCTTCGACGAGGCCACCTCGGCGCTGATGGTGGCTGAGGTCGATGCGGCGAAGAAGGACGGCGACACCCTCGGCGGCATCGTCGAGGTGCTCGCCTACGGCCTCCCGCCGGGGGTCGGTTCGCACGTGCACTGGGACCGCCGGCTGGACGGACGCCTGGCTCAGGCGCTGATGAGCATCCAGGCCATCAAGGGCGTCGAGGTCGGCGACGGCTTCGAGACCACGCGTCGCCGCGGATCAGCGGCCCATGACGAGCTGTTCACCACCGCCGACGGCATCGCCAGGGCATCCGACCGCGCCGGTGGCACCGAGGGTGGCATGACCACCGGCACGGTGCTGCGGGTGCGCGCCGGGATGAAGCCCATCGCGACCGTTCCGCGGGCGCTGCGCACGATCGACGTGGCATCCGGCGAGAGCGCATCCGCGCACCACCAGCGCTCGGACGTGTGCGCCGTGCCGGCCGCGGGCGTGGTCGCCGAGGCGATGGTCGCGATCGAGCTGGTCAACTCGCTGCTCGAGAAGTTCGGCGGCGACAGCGTCGGTGAGACGCGTCGCAACCTCGAGTCGTACCTCGCGGCGATCCCTGAGACGCTGCGCACGACGCCGGCATCCGAGGCGGCGCTGGTCGCCCATGATGAGCTCTCCTGACCGCCCACTGACCCTCGTGCTGGTCGGCCCGATGGCCTCGGGAAAGACGAGCATCGGACGCAAGGTCGCCCGCATCCTCGACGTGCCGTTCGTCGACACCGACAAGCGCATCGTGGCCGCGCACGGCCCGATCGCGCAGATCTTCGCCGAGCACGGCGAGGGACACTTCCGCGCACTCGAGCGCGAGGCGGTCGCGCAGGCTGTCACCGAGGGCGGTGTCGTCTCCCTGGGAGGGGGTGCGGTGACGGATGTCGGCACCAGGACGCTGCTCGCACAGCATCCCGTCGTGTTTCTCACCGTGAGCGCGGATGCTGTCGCCGCGCGCATCGGCGGATCGTCACGACCACTGCTGAACGGCGACGATGATCCCGTGGCCCGATGGCGCACGATCTTCGAACAGCGACGGGGCTGGTACGAAGAGCTCGCCGACCTGACCGTAGACACCTCGCGGCGCCCCATGAGGGCGATGGCCGAGGAGATCGCCTCCTGGAGGAAGGACCACCCATGAGCACGACCACCATCAGCGTGACCGGGCAGACGCCGTACGACATCACCGTGGGGCGCGACATCCTCGATGCCGTCTCGGGCGCACTGGCGCCGACCGTGCGGAAGGTGCTCGTGGTGCACCCGCCGACCCTCGGTAAGCGCGCGGCGGCACTGCGCGACCGACTGCTCGCCGACACCGAGAACGGCCAGCGCGAGGTGCTGCTCGCCGAGATCCCGGATGCCGAGACCGGGAAGCGCATCGAGGTCGCCGCGTTCTGCTGGCAGGTGATGGGGCAGGCCGACTTCACCCGCACCGACGCCGTGATCGGCTACGGCGGCGGCTCGGTCACCGACGTCGCTGGATTCGTCGCCGCCACCTGGCTGCGCGGCGTGCAGGTGGTGCAGGTGCCCACCACGGTGCTCGGGCTGGTCGATGCGGCCGTCGGCGGCAAGACCGGTGTGAACACCGCCGAGGGCAAGAACCTCGTCGGCGCGTTCTGGGCCCCGCGTGCGGTGATCGGCGACCTCGACGAACTGGGCAGTCTCAGCGCGAACGAGGCCACCGCCGGCTACGCCGAGGTCATCAAGGCCGGGTTCATCTGGGCGCCTGAGATCCTCGACATCGTCGAGGCGGACCCGCAGCGTGCGATAGATACGACCACTGCGGAGTTCCGCCGCACGATCGAACTGGCGATCGACATGAAGGCGAAGGTCGTGTCCAGCGACTTCCGCGAGGCGGGTCTGCGCGAGATCCTCAACTACGGGCACACGCTCGGCCACGCGATCGAGCACGCGGAGCGCTACCAGTGGCGGCATGGCGCGGCGATCTCGATCGGCATGATGTACGCCGCCGAGCTGTCGCGCTTGGCGGGACGGCTCTCGGATGCCGGTGCCGACCGGCATCGGCAGGTGCTGGAGTCAGTCGGACTGCCCACCACCTACCGTGCGGGCGCCTGGCAGCAGCTGCTGGCCACGATGCAGCGCGACAAGAAAGCCCGCGGCGGCATGCTGCGGTTCATCCTGCTCGACGACATCGCCAAGCCGACGACCGTGCAGGCGCCCGACGAGTCGCTGATGTTCGCCGCCTACCAGGAGGTGGCGGGCTGATACAGGCCCGGTCATGTCGAGGTCGGGAATCGGAACTGCCGCGCTGCTCATGAGCTTCATCGCGCTGACCGGCTGCACGGCGATGAGCGATGAGGCGGGTTTCGACCTCGGAGACCTGTCGGCGGAGGACCGCGCCGAGGTGTTCACCTCGGCCGGCGCCTCGGCCGGAGACCTGGCGGGCACGTTGTCGGTCGCGGACAACGGCTGCTTCCTCTGGGAGGGAGCTGTCGGCGACGGAGCATGGATCGTCTGGCCCGACTCGGCTGAGCTCGACCGGTCGGAGGGTGCGCGGGTCGTCCTCGACGACGGTCAGGTGGTCGCGGACGGCGCAGCCCTTCGCGGAACCGGTGCTCTCGTGACCCTGGAGGATCTTCCCGCAGGCGCGAAGCAGGATTCGTACTTCGGGTCGTTCGGGCGCTTCTGCGGGGCCGACGAATCCGGAGCGATCGTGCTCGCCGAGGTCACGCAGGGCTGAACGTCCCGACCCGATCCGGGCGCGCTGATAGTGTGCGAAGCGTGTCTGCACACCACCGCCTGCTGCTCGTGAACGGCCCGAACCTGAACCTGCTCGGGACGCGGGAGCCGGAGGTGTACGGCACCGCCACGCTCGCTGACGTCGAGCGCCTGACGACCGAGACGGCACGTGAACTCGGTTTCGACGTGCGCGCCGTGCAGAGCAACCACGAGGGTGTGCTGATCGACGCGATCCACGCCGCTCGCGTGGACTGTGCCGGCATCGTCATCAACCCCGGCGGCCTGACGCACACCTCGGTCGCACTGCGCGACGCCCTGACCGGCGTCGCCCTGCCGTTCGCCGAGGTGCATATCTCAGACGTCTACGCCCGCGAGGAGTTCCGGCACTTCTCGTACCTGGATGACGTCGCCGCCGTGCGCGTGGTCGGCCAGGGCGTCGAGGGGTACGCGACGGCCGTGCGTCGGCTGATCGATCTGCTCTGAAACGGGCATCCGAGGCATCCGATAGAATCGTTCCTCGGCCCCTCTTCGCGCGCAACCGCGCCGGCCACCAGACTTCGACACGAACGGACCCTCACGCATGGCATCCACCGCAGACATCAAGAACGGCGTCGTCATCAAGATCGACGGACAGCTCTGGAGCGTCGTGGAGTTCCAGCACGTCAAGCCCGGCAAGGGCGGCGCCTTCGTCCGCACCAAGCTGAAGAACGTCGTCACGGGCAAGTCGGTCGACAAGACCTACAACGCCGGCACCAAGATCGACATCGAGAACGTCGATCGCCGCGACTTCACCTACCTGTACACCGACGGCGACAGCTTCGTGTTCATGGACGTCGAGGACTACGACCAGCTCACCGTCTCGGCGGCGATCGTCGGCGACGCGAAGAACTACATGCTCGAGAACCAGCAGGTGCAGATCGCCCTGCACGACGGCAACCCGCTGTACATCGAGCTGCCGGCATCCGTCGTGCTCGAGGTGACCTACACCGAGCCCGGCCTGCAGGGCGACCGCTCGTCGGCCGGCACCAAGCCCGCCACCGTCGAGACCGGCTACGAGATCCAGGTGCCGCTGTTCCTCGAGCAGGGCACGAAGGTCAAGGTCGACACCCGCACGGGCGACTACCTCGGCCGCGTCAACGACTGAGTTGAGCGCCCGCACCAAGGCGCGCAAGCGCGCCCTCGACATCCTGTTCTCCTCCGACATCCGTGGCGAGGAGCTCGGCGTCGTGCTCGCCGCGGCCGCACAGCGCGCCGCGAGCGAGCCCGCGCGTGAGGCCTCCTGGCTGTACGCACGCGACATCGTCGACGGCATCATCGACAACCGCGACGAGATCGACGAGCACATCACGACGCACAGTCGCGATTGGAAACTCGAGCGGATGCCCGCGGTCGACCGCGCCCTGCTGCGCATCGGCACGTGGGAGATCGTCTACAACGACGAGGTGCCCACCGCCGTCGCGATCGATGAGGCGGTCGAACTCGCGAAGGAGCTCTCGACCGAGGACTCCGGCGCGTTCGTGCACGGCGTGCTCGCCCGCATCGCACGTGCCCTCTGAGGGCTGATCCGCCCATGTCGGTGGCCGCGGACAGGATACTGTCATGAGGTCGCCCCAGCCCGATGTCCGCACGCTGCGCAGACTGGCGGGCGACGGCTCCTACCAGCGCGGCCTCGACTACGCCCGTCGCGGACGGGTCCTGGACGCCACATGGGATGCCCGCGCTGAGACCCTTACCGCGCAGGTCTTCGGCAGCGAGGCCGCGCCGTATCGCTGCCGGGTGCGGTTCGACGGTGAGCGGATCATGAACACGAGCTGCTCGTGTCCGGTGCAGGTCGCGTGCAAGCACGTCGTCGCCGCTCTGCTCAGCGGCGCTCACAGTGACGACGCGCCACCGGCGGATCCGCGCCCGGCGGCGCTGGGCGCCGAGCTCGCATCTCCGCCTCCGCGCGCCCCGTGGGAGCAGTTCGGCGTCTTCGCGAACACCCCGAAGCCCTCGCCCTGGCGGTCGATCCTCACCCCGCCCGTCGCGCGGGGCACGCAGCCGCTGGCGCTCGGCATCGAGCTGCGCACCCGACCCGACCGCTCCTATGATCGCTGGGGCCCATCTGCGCTGCAGACGGCGTCACCGCGCGAGCTGTCCGGGGAGCACGGCGAGGTGATGCTCGTCGTGCGACCGCTGATGCGCAGCCGGACGACCGACAGATGGATCCAGGGCGACGCCTCGTGGGAGGCGCTGCGACGCACATCCGGCACGTTCGCTCCCGAGCAGACCCGCTGGTTCGCGGACTTCCTCAGCATCGCCCGCGACTCGCTGCTCTCCGGCACTGCGGGCGACTGGATCGCACTCGACCGGGTCGAATCCACACTGCTGTGGGCGCACCTGCACGACGCCGAGCGACTGGGCATCCCCATTGTGCCCACCCAGAAGCACACCACAATCGGATTCGCCGGCACGGCGACGGCCGGTCTGCGCATCGACCCGCTCGACGAGGGCGGACTCACGGTCACGGCCGATGTCGTGATCGACGGGGAACAGGCGGCACCGGCATCCCTGAGACCGATCGGGCGCACCGGGCTGTACCGCTGGCAGGTCGTCGGGGCGGCGATCCAGGTCACGCTCGCACAGGTGCCGCTCCCGCCGGCGGTGCGCTCGGCGATCACCGTCGCGGATGGCATCCCGGTACCCGGGTCGGAACGCGAGGTGTTCCTCACCGAGGCGTACCCGGCGCTCGCGCGGCAGACTGCCGTGCAGGCACCGGATGTGTCCCTGCCGACCCTGGCAGTGCCGGAACCGGTGCTGCGGGTGCGGTTCGGCAGCGGACACCGTGTCGAGTACCGCTTCGAGTGGGAGTACGCCGGGCACGGAGTCGTGCCGTTCGCCGACGCGGGGGAGCGCTTCCGCGATCCGGATGCCGAAGCCGAACGGGCACGTGAGATCGAGCGCATCTGGGCGTCGGCGACCACTGCGGAGTTCCGTGCGAACGGTGTGCTCGAACAGATCCCGGCAGCGGAATGGTCCGCTCAGGTGCTGCCGGTGTTCGAGGAGAGCGCCGTGCGTGTGGTGACCACCGGGCGCCGCACCAGGTACCGAGAGCTGACCGGCACGCCCGAGATCTCGATCACCACGGTGGAGTCGACCGATCCTGACTGGTTCGACATGGGCATCATCGTCAAGATCGACGGCAGGTCCATCCCGTTCACGCCGCTGTTCACCGCGCTCAGCATGCGCCGCACGAAGCTGCTGCTCGTCGACGGCACGTACTTCTCGCTCGTACACCCCGCGTTGCAGCAGCTGCGCGATCTGATCGACGAAGCCGCCGGCCTTGCCGAGTGGGAGACCGGCCCGCGGATCAGTCGCTACCAGACCGCGCTCTGGGAGGATTTCGAGGATCTCGCCGACGAGGCGGAACCGGCGGTCAGCTGGCGTGCGACCGCTGAAGCGCTGCGCGGGGTCGAGCACGTGCCGCAGACCGCGGTGCCGACCAGCCTGAACGCCACGCTGCGGCCCTACCAGCAGGAGGGCCTGAACTGGCTGGCCTTTCTCTGGCAGCACCGTCTCGGTGGCATCCTCGCCGATGACATGGGGCTCGGCAAGACCCTGCAGCTGCTGGCGCTGGTCGCCCACGCGCAGCAGAGCGGTGAGCGCCGGCCGTTCCTCGTTGTCGCACCGACCTCGGTGCTGGCGACCTGGCGCAGTGAGGCGTCCCGGTTCACCCCGGATCTGCGGGTCGGTGTGGTCGAGGGCACAGCATCCCGCCGCGACCACGGCATCATCGACGCCGCCGCCGATGTCGACATCGTCGTCACCTCGTACACGCTGCTTCGCCTGGACGTCGAGGAGTACGCCAAGGTCGCCTGGGCGGGCGTCATCATCGACGAGGCGCAATTCGCGAAGAACCCCGCAACGAAGGTGCATCGCGCGATCGCGGCGCTCGACGCCCATGTGAAGATCGCCGTGACCGGCACTCCGCTTGAGAACTGCCTCATCGATCTGTGGGCCCTCTTCTCGCTCACGGCACCCGGTCTGTTCCCGTCGAAGCGGCGCTTCCGCGAGGAGTACGTGCAGCCGATCGAGCAGGGCAAGGTGCCCGAGAACGAGGAGGGCTCGGATTACCGGCGTCGGCGGCTCGAGCGCCTGCGGCGCCGGATCCGGCCGCTCATGCTGCGTCGCACCAAGGATCTCGTCGCCGCCGACTTGCCGGAGAAGCAGGTGCAAGAGGTCTTCGTCGAGCTCAGTCCCGCGCACCGGGCGACGTACGACACCGTGCTGCAGCGCGAGCGGCAGAAGGTGCTCGGCCTGCTGCAGGACCTCGACCGCAACCGGTTCATCGTGTTCCGCTCGCTCACCCTGCTGCGCATGCTCGCCCTGTCACCGGGGCTCATCGATCCGGATGCCCCGAGCGTCGCCTCCGGCAAACTCGATGTGCTGATCGAGCACGTCACCGAACTTCGGGCAGAGGGGCACCGCGCGCTGGTGTTCAGCCAGTTCACGTCCTTCCTCGAACTGGCGGCTGACCGGCTTCGCGCCGCGGGCGTGCCGTACGCCTACCTTGACGGCTCGACCCGCCGCCGCGAGGAGGTGATCGAGGAGTTCCGTGGGGGAGAAGCGCCGGTGTTCCTGATCAGCCTGAAGGCCGGCGGATTCGGGCTCACACTCACCGAGGCCGACTACGTCTTTCTGCTCGACCCGTGGTGGAACCCGGCCGCCGAGGCGCAGGCGATCGACCGCACGCACCGGATCGGCCAGACCCAACGCGTGTTCGTATACCGGCTCATCGCCGCAGGCACCATCGAAGAGAAGGTGCTCGCACTGCAACAGCGCAAGGCGCGCCTGTTCACCGCGGTCATGGACGATGAGGCGCTGTTCGCGCAGGCGCTGACCGCCGACGACATCCGGGGTCTGTTGGAGAGCTGAGCAGCCCGTTTCTGGTCGAGCTCGCTCAGATGTCCAGCATGCTGCCGTTGCGCGGCGGCTCTCCGGGAAAGATCATGCGCACCGGCGACGCGCGTTCCGGTTGCGGCCCGGCGAACGCCTGCATGTGCACGTGAGGCTCCGTGCTGTTGCCGGAGTTGCCGCAGCGCCCGATCGGGTCGCCCGTGTGCACCGTCTGGCCGACCTCGACAGCGACAGAGCCACGCTGCAGATGGCACAGTGCGATGACGATGTCGCCAGCACGCAGCATGATGTGATTGCCAGCCAGCGCCGGCCACCCCAAGGCGGCGCGGCGCTGCTGGGTGAGGGCGTAGTAGAGGGATGGCAAGCCGCGGAACGCGGGGTGATCGACCATCGCGTGCGCTGCCGCAATCACGACCCCCTCGGTCGGGGCGCGCACTGCGCGTCCGAACCCGGGGAAGCGTTCCACGGGTTCAGGACGCACCCAGGTCGCGGGGGTCACGGGCGCTGAGCGACCGTCCGAGTTCACGGGTACGAAATCGATGGCGTACGACGACGCGAACAGTGATGTGCCGTGGCTGGGGATTCTGTCCCACGGACTGTTCTGAACAAGCCATGTACCGGTGAACGGGTAGCCGAGCTCGATCGCTGCCGACCCGCGCTCGGGTTCGTCCGCGCGTGTGTCCACGTCAACCCCTCTCGTCCCTGGTCGCCCAGTCTCGCCCATCTTCGCGGGTTCGTGCCATTACCTCCGGCTTGATCCCAGCCCTCGCCAGGTCGGTCGTCGGTAGAATCGAGGCTGCCCACAGCAGGAGGAGAGAAATGCGGATCACGGGACTCGGCCACGCCGGGATGTTCATCGAGACGGTCGGCGGCAACATCATCTGCGACCCCGTGCTCGGTCCGTCGTTCTTCGGATCCTGGTTCCCGTTCCCCGACAACCGCGGACTCGACTGGGAGCGCTTCGGCCGCGACGCCGACTTCCTGTACATCTCGCACCGGCACCGTGACCACTTCGATCCGCGCCTGCTCGAGAAGTACATCCGCAAGGACATCGAGGTGCTGCTGCCGGAGTACGTCACCGATGACCTCGAGGTCGACATCCGCAAGCTCGGCTACGACAACATCACCTACGCGCCTGCCGGGCAGGTCATGCAGCGCGGCGATCTGAAGATGATGATCACCCCGCTGCGCGCACCCAGCGACGGACCGATCGGCGACTCGTCTCTCAGTGTCGACGACGGCACCGCCTCGATCCTGAACCAGAACGACTCGCACCCGCTCGATCTCGAGGCGCTGCTGTCGTTCGGCAAGCCCGAGGCGTACTTCACGCAGGTGTCCGGCGCGATCTGGTGGCCGATGGTCTACGACCTGCCGCAGGACGCCAAGCAGAACTTCGCGAAACTCAAGCGCGAAGCTCAGAACAAGCGCGCGATGTACTACATCGAGAAGGTCGACGCGCCGCACGTGTTCCCGATGGCCGGTCCGCCGATGTTCCTGCGCGAGGAGCTGTTCAGGTACAACGGCACCGGTCAGGACGACGACTCGATCTTCACCGATCAGAAGGAGTTCCTGGCGCACCTGAAGGAGCAGGCACCGCAGTACGACGGGCAGCTGTTCATCCCCGGCACCGTCGTCGAGATGAACCACGGCGAGATGACCGTGTCGCAGTCGCTGTACACGCAGGCCGAGATCGACCACATCTTCGACGAGAAGTGGGACTACCTCGCCGAGCAGAAGGCCACCCGTCAGCAGGAGATCATCGACGAGGAGGCGACCCGCGCGGAGATCATCTCGCCCGCCGAGATGCTCGCCGCGATCAAGGAGTGGTGGGAGCCGCTGCTGAAGAAGTCGCGCACGATCCGTCTCGGTGTCGGCGGCAACGTGCGGTTCCGCATCGGCGACCTCGACATGGTCGTCGACTTCCCGAAGGCGAAGGTGCGCGAGTACGCGGGGGAGGAGTGCATCTACTGGTACACGATCCCCGCCGACCTCGTCTCGACGAACATCCGCGACCACGAGATCGACTGGTCGAACTCGATCTTCCTGTCGATGCAGTTCTCGGTGGGCCGCAGCGGCAAGTTCAACGAGTTCCTGACGACGTTCCTGAAGTGCCTCTCGGTGGATCGCATCGAGTACGTCGAGAACTGGTACCAGGAGCAGACCGACCAGACCGAGGACGCCGAGATCGGCGACTGGATCGTGCAGCGCCGCTGCCCGCACCTGCGCGCAGACCTGACCCGCACCGGCAAGATCGACGAGGACGGCGTGCTCACCTGCAGCATGCACGACTGGAAGTGGGATCTGAAGACCGGCAAGTGCCTGTCCACCGCCGGCCACGCGATCCGCGCCGAGAAGGTCGACCCGGTCACCGACGAGGCGCTGCAGCTCGGCGCCTGAGGGCCGCCGATACCAGCATCCGACTGCTCACGCTCGACGACCTCCTCCGGGGCGCGGTCCGTGCCGGAATACTGACGGCGGAGCGAACGCTCGGCGTGTCGCGGGCGCGACACGCCCGTGAGACGCGTGGGCGTCAGTGATCAGGAACGCAGAAGCAGGTCCTGGAGCTCGGCGGGGCGCAGGTCGAGGCCGGGCAGATCGCCGGGGCAGACGCGCTCGATTTCGTACCGGCCCCGGGACCTGTCGGTGAGCTCCGGGCCGTGCCGCAGCGAAGAATCCATGCTGACGAGGCGGGCGGCGCAGAAGATCTCCGATCGGATGCCGTCGAGCTGGCGCTCATGGAGGATCTCGCCGATCACGGCCTCCGCGCCCAGCTCCTCGCGCAGTTCGCGGCGCAGGGCGTCCGCGGGTGACGCGTCCATCGGTTCGACTCCACCACCGGGGGTCGTCCAGTACGGCTCCTGACCCGCACGAGTGCGCTTGATCAGGACGAACCGACCCTCAGCATCCGACAGCACAGCCCTGACTCGCAGCAGCGGCGCGGAGATCTCGACGATGTCGGGGAACTGCAGAGCGTTCCAGAAGGTGACGGCGGCGTCGCCGGGCGGCACCTGCCTCTGCGCCACCATCCACGCCGTCAGCACCATGCCGTGCGTGCCGACGATCAGGTGCTCGGCCGCGTGGGCGAGCAGTCCGTCGTGGAAGCGCTGCGCGGCGGCATCCGGCGGCTCCCACCCGGCATGACGATCGTCGAGGTCGCCGGCGACCCACGCAGCACGCGCCGCGCGGAAGCCGTCGTGCACCCGCTCGACGCGATCCACCTCGCGCAGGCGCGGATCGGTCGGGATCTGCGCGATCGACGAACCGACCGCCAGCGCGGCCGTCTGCCGCGCCTTGCGCTCAGGGCTCGACACCACGATCGTGCCGGCGTCGACCTCTAGCACCATGGCAGCGGCTGCGGCGACACCCGCGTCGCTGAGCGGCCACGCGCTCGGCGGCGACGCTGAATCCACTTCGGGCATCGCGTGACGCACGAAGGTCAGGCGTCGCAGAGCCGGCATCCGATCAGGGTATCCGAGGGGCAGCGCGCGTCAACGAGCACAGGCTGTTTCACGAGCACAGGCTGAATCCGGCGAAAGCAGCCTGTACTCGGTAACGAGCCTGCTCCCGTGCACGGCATCGTGCGCAGCAGCCGGCACGGCCCGGGCTAGACTGGAGCCATCACCACCTTTAACACCGTCCTGTGAGGCGGAGAAGGGAAGTGGCCGTTGTCTGCACGCACAGTGCTGCAAGAAGCCGATATCACGCGCGCCCTGACGCGCATCGCCCATGAGATCCTCGAATCCAACCGCGGCGCGGAAGGCCTGATCCTTCTCGGCATCCCGACGCGCGGCGTGACTCTCGCCGACCGGCTCGGCCCGGTCATCTCCGGCATCGCCGGCGTCGAGATCCCCGTCGGCTCGATCGACATCACGCTGTTCCGCGACGATCTCTCCCAGCATCCGACGCGCGCCCCCAAGCGCACCGACATCCCGGCCGGCGGCATCGACGGCAAGACGGTCGTGCTCGTCGACGACGTGCTGTTCTCGGGCCGCAGCATCCGCGCCGCCCTCGATGCGCTGCAGTCGATCGGTCGGCCCGCCGCCGTGCGCTTGGCGATCCTCGTCGACCGCGGTCACCGCGAGCTGCCCATCCGTCCCGACTTCGTCGGGAAGAACATCCCGTCCTCCCGCCAGGAACGCGTCAATGTGCGCCTGCGCGAGCTCGACGGCGCCGATGAGGTGACGATCGAATCATGAGGCACCTGCTCGACACCCGCACGCTCGACCGAGTCCAGGCACTCCGCATCCTCGACGTCGCCGAGGACATGTCCGACACCCAGTCCCGGCAGGTCAAGAAGCTGCCGACGCTGCTCGGCAAGACCGTCGTCAACCTGTTCTTCGAGGACTCCACGCGCACCCGGATCTCGTTCGAGGCCGCGGCGAAGCGCCTCTCGGCCGACGTCATCAACTTCGCCGCCAAGGGCTCCAGCGTCTCGAAGGGCGAGAGTCTGAAGGACACCGCGCAGACCCTGCAGGCGATGGGAGCGGATGCTGTCGTGATCCGCCACCCGGCCTCCGGCGCACCCCGCACGCTGGCGACCAGCGGCTGGATCTCGGCGGGCGTGCTCAATGCCGGCGACGGCACCCACGAGCATCCCACTCAGGCCCTGCTCGACGCGTTCACGATCCGCAAGCGCCGGTTCGGCGCCGACAGCCGCGGCCGGGACCTCTCGGGTCTGCGCGTGACGATCGTGGGCGATGTGCTGCACTCCCGGGTTGCGCGATCGAACGTGTGGCTGCTGTCGCTGCTGGGCGCTGACGTCACCCTCGTGACGCCGCCGACGCTCGTGCCGCAGAACGTCAGCCAGTGGCCGGTGCGCGTCCTCTACGATCTCGACGCGGCACTCGCTGAAGGGCCCGACGCCGTGATGATGCTGCGCATCCAGGCCGAGCGCATGCACGCCGCGTATTTCCCCACTGAGCGGGAATATTCCAGGCTCTGGGGTCTCGACGCCGTGCGGGCGGCATCGCTGCCGAGCGGTAGCATTGTCATGCACCCCGGACCCATGAACCGCGGCCTGGAGATCTCCTCCGAAGCCGCCGATTCGCCCCGCTCGACGGTACTCGAGCAGGTGGCCAACGGCGTCTCGGTGCGCATGGCCGTGCTGTACCTGCTGCTGGCGGGCGAGCGAGACGAAGTCGGAAAGAACGAGGGGAAGTGAAATGAGCCAGACCCTCGTCATCGGAGGAGTCCAGCTGCTCGGCCGCGACAGCGCCGACATCGTCATCGAGAACGGCGTCATCGCCGAGATCGGAACCGGCCTGAGCCGATCGGGTGCGCGCGTGATCGACGCCGCGGGGCTGGTTGCCCTGCCCGGACTCGTCGACCTGCACACCCACCTGCGCGAGCCGGGCTTCGAAGCATCCGAGACGGTACTCACGGGTACCCGTGCCGCGGCCGCCGGTGGTTTCACCGCGGTGTTCGCGATGCCCAACACACAGCCGGTCGCCGATACCGCCGGCGTCGTCGAGCAGGAGCTCGCCCTGGGCGAGGCGGCCGGCTACGCCACCGTGCAGCCGATCGGCGCCGTGACGGTCGGTCAGAAGGGCGAGCGTCTCGCCGAGCTCGGCGCCATGGCCTCGTCGCGCGCGAAGGTCCGCGTCTTCAGCGATGACGGCTTCTGCGTCTGGGACCCGCTGATCATGCGCCGCGCGCTCGAGTACGTGAAGTCCTTCGACGGTGTCATCGCGCAGCACGCGCAGGATCCGCGTCTGACCGAGGGCGCGCAGATGAACGAGGGCATCGTGTCGGCCGAGCTCGGACTGACCGGTTGGCCCGCGGTCGCCGAGGAGTCGATCATCGCGCGCGACGTGCTGCTCGCAGAACACGTCGGATCCCGCCTGCACGTGTGCCACCTGTCCACGGCCGGCAGCGTCGACATCATCCGCTGGGCCAAGAAGCGCGGCATCAACGTGACCGCCGAGGTCACCCCGCACCACCTGCTGCTGACCGACGAACTGGTCCGTGACTATGACGCGCGCTACAAGGTGAACCCACCCCTGCGCACGCGCGAGGACGTGATGGCCGTCCGTGAGGGACTCGCCGACGGCACGATCGACATCGTCGCCACCGACCACGCACCGCACCCCGCCGAGAACAAGGCGTGTGAGTGGCAAGCCGCGGCGAACGGCATGGTCGGCCTCGAGAGCGCCCTGCGCGTCGTGCACACCTCGATGGTGGACACCGGGATGCTGGACTGGGCCGATGTCGCGCGCGTGCTCAGCACGACGCCTGCGCGCATCGGACAGCTCGAGGGCTTCGGCACGCTCGAGGTGGGCAGGCCCGCGCACGTGACGCTGTACGACCCGAGCATCCCCGGCGTCTTCACCGAAGCCGATCTGCACGGCCGCAGCCACAACTCGCCGTACCTCGGACGCGAGCTTCCGGGTCGCGTGCAGTGGACCATCCACGGTGGCGTCGTGACCCTCGACGGCGGCGCGCTCGTCGAGGGCATCACGAGCGGGGAGGACCGCGTATGACGCGCGAGCTCGCCGGCCTGATCATGGCCGTCATCGCCGCGGCAGTGCTGCTGACGATGTTCTTCGCCTGGCGTGCGCGTCTGCGCCGGGACGCCGGTCTGGTCGCACCGATCGGCGTGCCCGAGCACGCCGAGGTCACCGGGCGTCACGAGATCCTGTACGTCGCGACGACCCGGCACGACGAGCCTCTCGAGCGCGTCGCGGTGCGTCCGCTCACCTATCGCGCGCGGGGTGAACTCGTGCTCACCGACCGCGGGATCGCCCTGAGCCTCGATGGCGCGCCGACCGTGTTCCTCGCCTCCGAGCGGCTGACCGCCGTCGATCGCGCGACCGTGACCATCGACCGCGTCGTCGAACCCGACGGGCTCATCCGCCTCGTGTGGCGCGTGGCCGACGCCGCCAGCGTCGACTCCTACATCCGGCCGATCTCGGCCGATCCTCAGCAGATCCTTCCGGGGCTCCAGCGCCTGTGCGCAGCCCCGGAGAATGGAGAGAACCCTTGACCACCCTCACTTCGGACTCCGCCGTACTCGTCCTCGAGGACGGCACCCGCTTCATCGGGCGTGCGTACGGCACGCGCGGCACAACCCTGGGCGAGGTCGTCTTCGCCACCGGCATGTCCGGCTACCAGGAGACCCTGACCGACCCCTCGTACGCGGGCCAGATCGTGCTGCAGACGGCGCCGCACATCGGCAACACCGGAATGAACTCCGAAGACGACGAGTCGTCGAAGATCTGGGTCGCCGGCTACATCGTGCGAGACCCCGCACGTCGGGTTTCGAACTGGCGCGCTGAGGAGTCGCTCGATGACGCTCTCGTCCGCGACGGGATCGTCGGCATCAGCGGCATCGACACCCGCGCGGTGACCCGCCGCATCCGCGACACCGGCGCGATGCGCGGCGGCATCTTCTCTGGTCCCGACGCCGCGCTCGACGCCGAGGAGCAGCTGCGACGGGTGACCGACGCCCCGCAGATGGCCGGACAGAACCTCTCGGCCACCGTCTCGGTGACCAAGGCCCGCCTGCTGCCGGCGACCGCCGAGCGCATCGGCAACCTCGCCGTCATCGACCTCGGGGTCAAGCAGTCCACCCTCGACAACCTCACAGCCCTCGGCTTCGACGTGCACGTGCTGCCGCAGTCGGCGACCTTCGCCGAGATCCAGGCGACCTCACCGGTCGGCGTGTTCTACTCCAACGGGCCCGGCGACCCCTCGGCCTCCGACAAGCAGGTCGCCGTGCTGCGCGAGGTGCTCGACGCGAAGTTGCCCTACTTCGGCATCTGCTTCGGCAACCAGCTGTTCGGCCGGGCCCTCGGCCTCGGCACCTACAAGCTGCAGTTCGGTCACCGCGGGCTGAACCAGCCCGTGCTCGACAAGGCGACCGGTCGGGTGGAGATCACCGCCCACAACCATGGTTTCGCCGTCGAGGCGCCCCTGGAGGGCGTCTTCGACAGCCCACACGGCTACGGCCCCGTCGAGGTCAGCCACGTCGGACTCAACGATCAGGTCGTCGAAGGCCTCCGCGCCCACGGCATCCCGGCGTTCTCCGTGCAGTACCACCCCGAGGCGGCGGCAGGACCCCACGACGCCCACTATCTCTTCACCCGCTTCCGCGATCTCGTCATCGCGACCCAAGCTCAGGGATCCATGCAGGAGGGCAACAAGTAATGCCGAAGCGCGACGACATCAATTCCGTCCTGGTCATCGGCTCCGGTCCGATCGTGATCGGCCAGGCCTGCGAGTTCGACTACTCGGGCACCCAGGCCTGCCGTGTGCTGCGTGAGGAGGGCGTGCGCGTCATCCTGGTCAACTCCAACCCGGCCACGATCATGACCGACCCCGACTTCGCCGACGCGACGTACATCGAGCCGATCACCCCCGAGGTGATCGAGACGATCATCGCGAAGGAGAAGCCGGATGCCATCCTGCCGACCCTCGGCGGACAGACCGCCCTCAACGCGGCCATGGCGCTGCACGAGCGCGGCATCCTCGACAAGTACGACGTCGAGCTGATCGGCGCGAAGGTCGACGCCATCCGCAAGGGCGAGGACCGCCAGATCTTCAAGGAGCTGGTCATCGAGGCCGGCGCCGACGTCGCGAAGTCGGTCATCTGCCACTCGATGGACGAGCTGCTCGCCGGTGCGGCCGAACTGGGCTACCCCCTGGTCGTGCGCCCCAGCTTCACGATGGGCGGTCTGGGCTCGGGCTTCGCCTACGACGAGGAGGACCTGCGCCGCATCGGCGGTGCGGGACTGCACGACTCGCCCACGAACGAGGTGCTCCTCGAGGAGTCGATCCTCGGGTGGAAGGAGTACGAGCTCGAGCTGATGCGCGACACCGCCGACAACACGGTGGTCGTCTGCTCGATCGAGAACGTCGACCCGGTCGGTGTGCACACCGGAGACTCGATCACGGTCGCCCCGGCGCTAACGCTGACCGACCGCGAGTTCCAGAAGATGCGCGACATCTCGATCGACATCATCCGCGCGGTCGGCGTCGACACCGGGGGCTGCAACATCCAGTTCGCCGTCGACCCCGCCGACGGCCGCATCATCGTCATCGAGATGAACCCCCGGGTGTCGCGCTCGTCGGCACTGGCGTCGAAGGCCACGGGCTTCCCGATCGCGAAGCTCGCCGCCAAGCTGGCGCTCGGCTACCGCCTCGACGAGATCCCCAACGACATCACCGGCGTGACGCCCGCGAGCTTCGAGCCGACGCTCGACTACGTGGTCGTCAAGGTGCCGCGGTTCGCGTTCGAGAAGTTCCCCGCGGCGGATGCCACGCTCACGACCACCATGAAGTCGGTCGGCGAGGCGATGGCGATCGGCCGCAACTACACCACCGCGCTGCAGAAGGCGCTGCGCTCGCTCGAGAAGCGCGGGTCCAGCTTCCACTGGGGCCATGAGGATCGCTCCGTCGAGGAGCTGCTCGAGATCGCCAAGACCCCCACCGACGGGCGCATCGTCGTGCTGCAGCAGGCGCTGCGCAAGGGTGCGACGATCGAGCAGGCGTTCGACGCCACGGCGATGGACCCCTGGTTCCTCGACCAGATCGTGCTGATCAACGAGGTCGCCGATGCCGTCACCGGCGCGGCCGAGCTCGATGCGGCCGCGCTGCGTCACGCCAAGGAGCACGGCTTCTCGGACGCGCAGATCGCGCAGCTGCGCGGCCTGGATGAGGCCGAGGTCCGCGGCATCCGCCACGGTCTCGATGTGCGCCCGGTGTACAAGACGGTCGACACCTGCGCGGGGGAGTTCCCGGCGCTGACGCCCTACCACTACTCCAGCTACGACTTCGAGAACGAGGTCGCGCCGAGCGATCGCACGAAGGTGGTCATCATCGGCTCCGGGCCGAACCGTATCGGGCAGGGCGTCGAGTTCGACTACTCGTGCGTGCACGCGTCGTTCGCGCTGTCGGATGCCGGGTACGAGACCGTGATGGTCAACTGCAACCCCGAGACGGTCTCGACGGACTACGACACCTCCGACCGCCTGTACTTCGAGCCGCTGACCCTGGAGGACGTGCTCGAGGTCCTCGACGCCGAGGCGCGCAGCGGCAGCATCCTCGGTGTGGTGTGCCAGCTCGGCGGTCAGACCCCGCTCGGTCTCGCCAAGGGCATCGAGGCGGCCGGTTACACGGTGCTCGGCACCAGCCCCGACGCGATCGACCTCGCCGAGGAGCGCGAGCTGTTCGCGCGCCTGCTCGACGATGCCGACCTCGTCGCTCCCCGCAACGGCACGGCGATCGACGTCGACGGCGCCGTGCGCATCGCCGAGGAGATCGGGTACCCGGTGCTGGTGCGCCCCAGCTTCGTGCTCGGCGGCCGCGGCATGGAGATCGTGTACGACACCGCGTCGCTGCGCGACTACTTCGTGCGCACGGCCGGCGAGGTCATCATCGAGGAGGGCAAGCCGCTGCTCGTGGACCGCTTCCTCGACGATGCGATCGAGCTCGACGTCGACGCACTGTACGACGGCACCGACCTGTACATCGGCGGCGTCATGGAGCACCTCGAGGAGGCCGGCATCCACTCCGGCGACTCCAGCTGCACCCTGCCGCCGGTCTCACTCGGGCGCACCGACATCGACCGGGTCCGAGAGGCCACGCTCGCGATCGCCGAGGGTGTCGGCGTCCGAGGCCTGCTCAACGTGCAGTTCGCGATCAGCGCCGGGGTGCTCTACGTGATCGAGGCGAACCCTCGCGCCAGCCGCACCGTGCCGTTCGTGTCGAAGGCGCTGGGCATCCCGCTCGCGAAGGCCGCCAGCCGCATCATGGCGGGCGCCACTGTCGCCGAGCTCATCGCCGAGGGCATGCTGCCCGCACAGGACGGCTCACGCGTGCCGCTGGGCGCGCCGGTGGCGGTGAAGGAGGCGGTGCTGCCCTTCAAGCGGTTCCGCACGCACGACGGCAAGGTCGTCGACTCGGTGCTCGGCCCCGAGATGCGCTCCACCGGCGAGGTGATGGGCATCGACCGCGACTTCCCGACCGCTTTCGCGAAGAGCCAGGCTGCCGCGTACGGCGGCATGCCGACCTCGGGCACCGTGTTCATCTCGGTGGCGGACGCCGACAAGCGCGCCGTGATCCTGCCCGCACACCGTCTGCAGCAGCTCGGTTTCACCCTGGTCGCGACCGAGGGGACCGCCGAGATCCTCAGCCGCAACGGCATCGACGTCACGGTGGTGTCGAAGTTCAGCGAGACGCAGGACGGCGGCGGCGAGAACATCGTCGACCTCATCAACGACGGCCGCATCGACATCGTCGTGAACACCCCCAGCGGGGGTGCGGCGCGCGCCGACGGGTACGAGATCCGTGCCGCAGCCGTCGCCGCCGACAAGGCGCTGTTCACCACAATGGCCGTGCTCGGGGCGGCGGTGAGCGGAATGGATGCCGCGCACGACGGCTTCGAGGTGCGCAGCCTGCAGGAGTACGAACTCGACCGCAGGGCGTCGGCGTGACGCAGTCATTCGGCGCCCGCCTGCGGACGGCTCTCGACACGCACGGCCCGCTGTGCGTGGGGATCGACCCGCATGCCGCGCTGCTCGAGCAGTGGGGCCTGGCGCAGGACGCCGACGGCGTGCGCACCTTCGGTCTGCGCGTCGTGGCGGCCGCCGCCGGCCGGGTGGGCGTCGTCAAGCCGCAGGTGGCGTTCTTCGAACGGTTCGGATCACGCGGGTTCGCCGCGCTGGAGGACGTCACGGCGGCGGCCCGTGCCGCCGGCCTGCTCGTGCTGGCCGACGCCAAGCGGGGGGATATCGGCTCGACCATGGCCGGCTACGCGTCCGCATGGCTCGAGCCGGGGTCTCCGCTCGAGGCGGATGCCGTGACGATCAGCCCCTACCTCGGGCCGGAATCGCTGCGTGAGACCCTCACCGCCGCCGTGCGCGCTGAGAAGGGCGTGTTCGTGCTGGCCGCGACCAGCAACCCCGAGGCTGCCGCCCTGCAGACCGCGCAGACCGTCGACGTCGCCGCCGGCGAGGGCGAGACCGTGGCACGTCGTGTCGCGCGGGATGTCACGTGGGTGAACGATTCGGATGCCTTCGCGGGCGGGCTGGGGCCGGTGGGGCTCGTGATCGGCGCGACCGTCGACCGTGCGGCGTTCGGTCTCGACGAGGCCGGGCTGCAGCGCACACCGGTGCTGGCTCCGGGATTCGGAGCCCAGGGTGTCGAACCCGAGGAGCTCGTCGCGCGATTCGGGATGCTCTCGCACAACGTCCTCGCCAGCGAGAGCCGCAGCATCCTCGGCGCCGGACCCGACGACATCGCCGAGGCCATCACCGCGCGTGGAGCGCGCTACCAGGAGGTTCTTCGTGGCTGAACGCCGTGCCGTACCCGAGGTCGACCGTGCCGCCGCGTCGCGGCGGGCACTCGAGCGCCGCCGTGCGCGGGCGTCGCTGAAGCGCGACCTCACGTCGCGGGTGACCGCGCCGCAGAGTGTGCTGCGCCAGGCCATTGAGGAGCCCGACTCGGATGCCGCGACCATGCGGGTCACGGACTTCCTGATGGCGCTTCCCGCGATCGGCGCCGGAAAGCGCGATCGCGTGCTCGACGAACTCGGCATCTCGGCCGTGAAACGGCTCGGCGGTCTCGGCGTGCGGCAGCGTGCCGCCCTCGCCGGGTGGCTCGACGAGCGGTTCCCGCCGCACCGCCCGCGCGCCGCGCGCAGCAGGCTACTGGTGCTGGCCGGACCCACCGCCGTCGGCAAGGGCACTGTCGCCGCACACATCCGCGAGACCCACCCCGAGATCCACCTCTCGGTGTCGGCGACGACCCGTGCGCCGCGCCCCGGCGAGGTCGACGGCGTGCACTACTACTTCGTCGACGACGCCGAGTTCGACCGTCTGATCGCCGCCGGGCAACTGCTCGAACACGCGACCGTGCACAACAGGTATCGCTACGGCACCCCGCGCGGTCCGGTCGACGCGGCGCTGGCGGCCGGCAAGACCGTGCTGCTCGAGATCGACCTGCAGGGGGCACGGCAGGTGCGGGCGGCCGAGCCGGCGGCATCCCTCGTCTTCCTCCTCCCGCCGACGTGGGACGAACTGGTGAACCGACTGGTCGGACGCGGCACCGAGGGCGACGAGGAGCGTGCCCGCCGACTGCGCACTGCGCGCACCGAACTGGCCGCCCAGAACGAGTTCGATTACCTCGTCGTGAACGCCGACGTCGCCAGCGCGGCCGAAGAGGTCGTAGAATTGTCCTCAGGCTCTGCGCACTGACCCCGCTCGCGCGCATCCACCGATTTCGCGGCACGTCGTAATCGACGACATCGCCGCCTGACCAGGAGGTCCACCATGGCCGGAACCAACCAGGGCATCATCGACCCGCCCATCGACAACCTGCTCGAGCGCGTCGAGTCGAAGTACGAGCTCGTCATCTACGCGTCGAAGCGCGCGCGCCAGATCAACGACTACTACTCGGACCTGCACGAGGGCAACCTGTTCGACAACGTCGGACCGCTCGTCGACTCGTCGGTGGAGGACAAGCCCCTCACCATCGCCCTGCACGAGATCAACGAAGACAAGCTCCGCATCCGTCACGCCGAGTGACGATCACCCTGTGAGCCGCCGACGTCCGTCACCGGATGTCGGCGGCTTCATGCACACTGGCGTCGAGCCGAATCCGGCTCCGCCCGAATCTTCCGATCTGGAGCACCGATGAGCGCGCTGCGTCTGTTCACGTCCGAATCCGTCACCGAGGGCCACCCCGACAAGATCTGCGACCAGATCTCGGACAGCATCCTCGACGGGCTGCTGACGGTCGACCGCGGGTCCCGCGTCGCCGTCGAGACGCTCGTCACCACCGGATTGGTGCATGTCGCCGGCGAGATCCGCTCCGAGGGCTACGTCGACATCCCGACCATCGTCCGCGACGTGGTCAACGGCATCGGCTACACCTCGAGCGACACCGGCTTCGACGGCTCGTCCTGCGGTGTGAGCATCTCGGTGGGGGAGCAGTCCAGCGACATCGCCTCGGGTGTCGACCAGGCCCAGGAGCACCGCGAGGGCAGCTCCACCGACCCGAGGGATCTGCTCGGCGCCGGTGACCAGGGCATCATGTTCGGCTTCGCAACCAACGAGACTCCGCAACTGATGCCCATGGCCGCCTGGACGGCGCATCGCATCGCCGAGCGGCTGACCGAGGTGCGGCGATCGGGTGAGCTGTACTTCCTGCGCCCCGACGGCAAGACCCAGGTGACGCTGGGCTACGAGGGACACACGCCGAAGACGGTCGACGCTGTGGTGCTGTCGACCCAGCACCACCCCGAGATCTCGCAGGAGGATCTGCGCGACGCCGTGCGCGAGAAGGTGATCGACCCGGTGCTGGCACAGACCGGCCTCGACCTGGCATCCGATCTGAAGTACTACATCAACCCCGCAGGACCCTTCGTGATCGGCGGGCCCAAGGGCGACGCCGGCCTGACCGGACGCAAGATCATCATCGACACCTACGGCGGGGCCGCCCGCCACGGCGGTGGCGCGTTCAGCGGCAAGGACCCGTCGAAGGTTGATCGCTCGGGCGCCTACGCCATGCGCTGGGTCGCCAAGAACGTGGTCGCCGCGGGACTCGCCGATCGCGCAGAGGTGCAGGTCGCCTACGCGATCGGCGTGGCGCGACCGGTCGGTCTGTACGTCGAGACGTTCGGCACCGGCAAGGTCGCCGACGAGGTGATCACCCGGGCGATCACCGACGTGTTCGATCTGCGTCCGCAGGCGATCATCGAGGAGCTCGACCTGCTGCGTCCCATCTACGCGCAGACCGCCGCCTACGGGCACTTCGGCCGCGAGCTGCCGGACTTCACCTGGGAGCAGACCACGCGCGCGGACGAGCTGCGCCGCGCCGCCGGCGTCTGAGACCGCCGTGACCGAGGCCGCGGCCCCGGCGCAGGCCCCTGCGGCTGAGACAGGGCGGCGCATCGCGAGGGTGCTGATCGACTCTCCGCTGCCGCAGTTGGACCGGCTGTTCGACTACGCCGTGCCCGATGAGCTCGGCGACGTCTCGCCCGGGACGCGCATCAAGGCCCCGCTGCGCACGGCGGGCCGGGTCGTCGACGGCTTCGTCATCGAGATCGACAGCGAGCCCGACGCCTCGCGGCCCCTCTCCGAGATCGAGAGCGTCGTGTCACCGGTCGTCGTGCTGCCCGATCGGCTGTACCGGCTCGCGCGGCGGGTGGCCGACCGCGCGGCCGGGTCGGCGTCGGACGTGCTGCGGCTTGCGATCCCCAAGCGGCAGGTGCGCGTCGAGAAGTCCTGGCAGCCCGTCACTCAGGTTCCCGACGTCGATGAAAGCGCGCTGCGCCGCGCCCGTGAAGTCGTCGGCGCCTACGACGGTCTCGATGCGGTGCTTGATGATGGCGGACGGGCGGCCGTGGAGGCGATCCCCGTGCAGCAGGGGGATGCCCCCGGCTGGGCGACTCTGCTCGCCGCGGCGGCGACGCTCGAATGGGCGCGGACGCGCTCCAGCATCCTGATCGTGCCCGACTACCGCGACCAGGAGCTGCTGCTGGCCGCCCTGGCGGAGCTGCTGCCGGCCGAGGCCGTCGTGCGCCACGACGCCCGGCAGAGCAACTCCGATCGCTACCGCGCCTACCTGCGCACGCTCGATGACGCCCCCTGCGTCGTGGTCGGCAACCGCTCGGCGGTGTACTCGCCGGTGCAGGCCGGCCTGGTTGTGGTGTGGGATGACGGTGACCCGCTGCTCGCCGAGCCGCTGGCCCCGTACGTGCATGCCCGCGACGCGGCCCTGGTCCGCCAGGAGCAGGAGCAGAGCGCGCTGCTGCTCGTCGGCCACACCCGCACGACCGATGCCGAGCGGCTGGTCGTGGGCGGGTGGATGCAGGATGTCACCGCGACCAGACGCACGATCCCGCAGGTGCGCCTGAGCACGCCGCAGGAGCTGGAGCACACCACTCAGCGTGTGCCCTCGAGTGCTTTTGCCGCGGCGCGAGCCGCCACCGCGGAGGGCCCGGTGCTCGTGCAGGTCGCCCGCCCCGGCTTCGCGCCGAGTCTGGTGTGCGCGACGTGCCGTGCTCCGGCGCGGTGTCTGCACTGCGGGGGACCGCTGGGCGCCCGCCGGCGCGGCGCCGTGCCGGTGTGCGGCTGGTGCGGCCGGTCGGCGAACTCCTGGCGATGCGGGCAGTGCGAGTCGGACCAGGTGCGGCTCGCCTCGTCCGGCACGGAACGCACGGCCGACGAACTGGGGCGCGCCTTTCCCGGTGTGCGCGTGATCGTCTCGGACGGCGCGCACCCCGTGCAGCACGTCGATGCGAAGCCGGCGCTCGTGGTCGCGACACGCGGTGCCGAGCCGATCGCCGCGGGCGGATACCGCGCGGTGATCCTGCTGGACGGGGCTCGGATGCTGCAGGCCCCCGAGCTGCGGATCGGCGAATCGTGCCTGCGATGGTGGTGCAACGCGGCCGCGCTTGCCGCACCGGGCGCCCCCGTGCACCTCGTCGGGGTGAACGGTCCGGTGGCGAGAGCACTGGCGACATGGACCCCTGCTGCCTACGCACGCAGCGAGCTCGAGGCGCGCGCGCCACTGCACATGCCGCCCACCACGCGGATGGCGCAGATCGATGGACTCCCGGCATCGGTGCGTGCGGCGTTGGACGCCGTCGCCGAGCTCGGCGTGCGCGGGGAAGCCGTGCTCGGTCCAGTGCCGATCGGCGACGAGGGGCGAATGCGGGCACTGGTGCGGTTCGGCTACGCCGCAGGCCAGGCCGTCGCAACCCGGCTGCGCGCATCGGTGATCGCCGAAGCCGCGCAGAGCCGTCGAGGCCGGGCACGGACGCGGATCCCGCTGGCCGTGCACCTCGATATCCTCGAACCAGACCTCTGACCACACCACCCTCCGGAGAACCTTCATGCGCCTCGTCTTCGCCGGCACCCCTGCCGTCGCGGTTCCGACGCTCCGCATCCTCGCCGCCACACACGAGATCGTCGCGGTGGTCACCCGCCCCGACGCGCCACTGGGCCGCAAGAGGGTGCTGACCCCATCACCGGTCGCCGCCGCCGCCGATGAACTCGGACTGCCGGTGATCAAGGCCGCACGGCTCGACGCCGAGGTGACCGAGCGCATCAGCGCACTGCACGCCGACCTCGGCGTGATCGTGGCGTACGGAGGGATCGTGCGCGAACCGCTGCTCTCGGCACCGGTGCACGGATGGATCAATCTGCACTTCTCGCTGCTGCCGCGCTGGCGCGGTGCCGCCCCGGTGCAGCGCGCGCTGATCGCCGGCGACGCCGAGATCGGCGTGAGCGTGTTCCAGCTGGTACCGCAGCTCGACGCCGGCGACGTGTTCGCGATGCGCCCGGTTCCCGTGCCGTCGGATGCCACCGCAGACGTCGTGCTCGACGTTCTGGCAGATGACGGCGCCGTGCTCACCGCTGACGTGGTCGATGCGATCGGCGAGGGATCCGCGGTGGCGACGGCGCAATCGGGCGAGCCCACCCTCGCACCGAAGCTGAGTCTCGAGGACGGGCTGCTCGACTGGTCGCAGCCGCTGGGCATGATCTTCGCCCGCCTGCGCGGAGTGACCCCCGAACCCGGAGCGCACACGACCATCGACGGCGCCCGGCTGAAGATCCTGGCCGCGGAGCCGGCGGCATCCGACTCACCCGCGCTTGCACCGGGAGAGCTGCAGGGCACCAAGACCGCGGTGCTGATCGGCACCGCCTCGAATCCTCTCGCCGTCACCCGCGTGCAGCCCGCAGGAAAGGGCGCGATGAGCGCCACCGACTGGTGGCGCGGACTGCACGGCCACGACGAACTGCGGGCGGGCTCATGAGCCGACCGAAGATCCAGCCGGCGCGGTGGGTGGCCTACGACGTCATCCGCGCCGTGTCCGACGACGATGCGTACGCCAACCTGCTGCTGCCGAAGCTGATCGGCGACGCCGATCTGAACGCTCAGGACGCCGCCCTGGCGACGGAGCTCACCTACGGAACGCTGCGTCGCCGAGGCACCTATGACGCGATCATCGCCGAGGCCGCCGGCCGTGCTGTGGCGGACATCGATCCCGCCGTGCTCGACGCACTGCGGCTCGGTGCGCATCAGCTGCTCGCCACTCGCGTCGCACCGCACGCGGCGGTCAACGAATCGGTGAACCTGGTGGCCGCCGAGGTGGGACGCGGGGCGTCCGGCTTCGCCAACGCCGTGCTGCGGCGCATCAGCCGTGACGCCGCCGGCACCTGGCAGGCGCGGATCGAGAGCGCGGCGCGCTCGGATGACGAGCGGCTCGCGCTGCGCAGCGCGCACCCGGTCTGGGTGATCCGTGCGCTGCGGCGCGCGCTGGCGGCCGAGGGACGCGCCGATGAGCTCGATGACCTGCTGGTCTCCGACAACACGTCGCCCGAGGTGACCCTCGCGGCGCTGCCCGGACTCGCGGAGCCAGGGCAGCCGCGCAGGCCGTACGCCGCTACCGCCTTCGGATCGCCCGGCGGTGATCCGCGCGAGGTGCTCGCCGGCAGCGGCGGCGCGATCCGCGTGCAGGACGAGGGCTCGCAGCTGGTCGCACTCGCACTCGGCGCGGCCGCGCCGGCACGAGCGGGGGAGCGCTGGCTCGACCTGTGCGCCGGCCCCGGCGGCAAGACGGCGATGCTCGCCGCCCTCGCCCATGCCGCCGGAGCCGCACTCGAGGCCAACGAGGTCGTCCCGGCCCGTGCGGGGCTGGTGCGGAACGCCGTACGGCCCCTCCCGATCGATGTGCCCGTGCACGAGGAGGACGGTAGGACCTTCGCGGCACAGCATCCCGCCGCCTTCGACAGGATCCTCGTCGACGCGCCGTGCACCGGGCTGGGCGCGCTGCGCCGCCGCCCGGAGGCGCGCTGGCGCAAGTCTCCGTCCGACGTGCCGGAACTCGTGTCGCTGCAGACGCAGCTGCTGGACGCGGCGGCGGATGCCCTCGCGCCGGGCGGCATCGTGGCGTACGCCACCTGCTCGCCGCACCTGGCCGAGACGACCGGGGTCGTCACCGAGGTGCTGCGCCGACGTGACGATCTCATCGAGCTCGACACCCGTGCCGTTCTCGCCGACGTCGCCGTCTCGCCGATCGACCTCGCCGCGCGCACCACCGGCGAACCGGGAGCACCCGGGTCGCTCAGCGCTCAGCTGTGGCCGCACCGCCACGGCACCGACGCCATGTTCCTCGCGCTGCTGCAGCGCGCTCCCGAAGGAGAGAGATGAATCCGCGCATCAATCCGAGCATCCTCGCCGCCGATTTCGTCAACATGCAGGCCGACCTGGCACGCATCGCCACGGCGGACTTCGCGCACGTCGATGTGATGGACAACCACTTCGTGCCGAACCTCACCTTCGGTCCGCAGATGGTCGAGCGCATCCAGGCGACCAGCCCGATCCCGCTCGACGTGCATCTGATGATCACCGACCCCGACCGGTGGGCGCCCGGGTACGCCGAGCTCGGGGCCGCGAGCGTGACCTTCCACCTCGAGGCCGCCGCCGACCCGGTCGCACTGGCGCGACGGCTGCGCTCGATCGGGTCGCGTGCCGGGGTGGCCGTCAAGCCGGGCACCGCGGGAGACGCCCTGTACGAGATCCTCGACGAATTCGATCAGATCCTCGTGATGACGGTCGAACCGGGCTTCGGCGGACAGAGCTTCATGCCCGAGATGATGCCCAAGCTGCGGGCACTGCGCGAGGAGGCGACCCGCCGCGGATCGGACGTCTGGCTGCAGGTCGACGGAGGGATCTCGGAGGCGACCATCGCGCAGGCCGCCGAGGCGGGGGCCGATACCTTCGTCGCCGGATCCGCCGTGTACGGAGCCGACGACATCGCCGCTGCCGTCACAGGTCTCCGGCAGCGTGCGCGAGCGGCTAGCCTGGAGGGGTGAAGACATTTGACGAGCTGTTCGCCGAGCTCAGCGACACCGCACTGACACGTCCCGAGGGCTCGGGCACCGTCGCACAGCTGGACCGCGGCGTGCACGCCATCGGCAAGAAGATCGTCGAAGAGGCCGCCGAGGTCTGGATGGCCGCCGAGTACGAGTCGGATGAGAACGCCGCCGAGGAGATCTCGCAGCTGCTCTATCACCTGCAGGTGATGATGCTGGCCAAGGGCCTGACCCTGCAGGACGTCTACCGACATCTGTGAGCTCCACGCCCACAGACCGCTCGATACGAAAGACCTCCATGCTGCGCATTGCCGTTCCCAACAAGGGCTCG
Organism: Microbacterium bandirmense; assembly: GCF_037204185.1. NCBI lineage: Bacteria > Bacillati > Actinomycetota > Actinomycetes > Micrococcales > Microbacteriaceae > Microbacterium > Microbacterium bandirmense. The sequence goes on from NZ_JBBDGM010000003.1 coordinate 109,989, forward strand.
CTCTCCGAGACCGCCGCCGAGATGCTCGCCGAGGCCGGCTACACCGGTCGTCGCGACCCCAAGACCCTCCATGTGATCGACACCGACAGCGACGTCGAGTTCTTCTACCTGCGTCCCCGCGACATCGCCACCTACGTGGCCTCCGGTGCCCTCGATGTCGGCATCACCGGGCGTGACCTGCTCGTCGACGTGCGTCAGGACGACGCCCGTGAGATCGAGCAGCTCGGTTTCGCCCGCTCGACGTTCCGCTTCGCAGCCCCTCCCGGCCGGTACGCCACCGTCGAGGACCTCGACGGCGTGCGCGTCGCCTCGGCGTACCCCGGTCTCGTCGACGACTTCCTGCGCACGCACGGCGTGAAGGCGGAACTCGTGCCCCTGGACGGCGCCGTCGAGTCGGCTGTGCAGCTCGGCGTCGCCGACGTCATCGCCGATGTCGTGGAGACCGGCACGACGCTGCGTCAGGCCGGCCTGGAGATCTTCGGCCCCGTGATCATCGAGTCGGAGGCGGTGCTGATCAGCCGCCCCGGCGACGCACCCGGCACAGAACGGCTGCTGCGCCGCCTTCGCGGCGTCATGGTGGCCAGGCGGTACGTTCTGCTCGACTACGACCTTCCCGCCAACCTCGTCGACCAGGCCGTGGCCATCGCCGGCGGCCGGGAGTCTCCGACGATCTCGCCCCTGCGCGACCCCGAATGGGTGGCGGTGCGGGTGATGATCCCACGCAAGGGCATGAACCAGGTGATGGACGACCTGTACGCGCTGGGCGCCAAGGCGATCCTGGTCACCGCGATCCACGCGGCGAGGCTCTGATGACGCTCGCCGCACGCGTGATCCCGTGCCTCGATGTCGCCGCCGGTCGTGTGGTGAAGGGTGTGAACTTCAAGGACCTGCGCGACATGGGCGACCCCGTCGAACTCGCCGCGCACTATGCGGCGCAGGGCGCGGATGAGATCACCTTCCTCGACGTGACCGCGACCGTGGATGCCAGGGCGACGACCTACGACGTCGTGCAGCGCACCGCCGAGCAGGTCTTCGTTCCCCTCACCGTCGGCGGGGGAGTGCGCGAAGTCGAGGACGTGGCCCGACTGCTGTCGGTGGGTGCCGACAAGGTCGGAGTGAACTCCGCCGCCATCGCACGGCCGGATCTGATCGGCGAGATCGCCGATCGCTTCGGCGCCCAGGTGCTGGTGCTGTCACTCGACGTCAAGCGCGCGGCCGAAACCCCGTCCGGTTTCGTCGTCACCACGCACGGCGGGCGCACCGAGACGACCCTCGACGCGCTCGACTGGGCGCGCGAGGCGACCGAGCGCGGTGCGGGCGAGCTGCTCGTCAACTCGATCGACGCCGACGGCACGAAAGACGGCTTCGACCTCGAGCTCGTCCGGCTGATGCGCGAGGTCTCGTCCGTGCCCGTCATCGCCTCCGGCGGCGCCGGCGCGGTCACCGATTTCGCCCCGGCGATCGAAGCCGGGGCGGATGCGGTGCTCGCGGCGAGTGTGTTCCACAGCGGACAGCTGACCGTCGGCGACGTCAAGCACGCCCTCCGCGAGGCGGGTGTGGTGGTGCGGTGCGGTGTGCTGAGCGAGCGGAGCGAGTCCACGTGATGGCCGACATCGACGATCAGATCGCGCGCGTCGCCTGGAACGAGGTCGGCCTCGCGCCGGTGATCGTGCAGCAGCACGACACCCTCGAGGTGCTGATGCTTGCGTGGATGGATGCTGAGGCGCTGCGCCGCACGCTCACCGGGGGACGCGCCGTGTACTGGTCGCGCTCCCGCCAGGAGTACTGGCGCAAGGGCGACACTTCGGGCAACACCCAGCGCGTGCACGGTGTCGCGGTCGACTGCGACGGCGACACGATCCTCCTCGCGGTCGATCAGCACGGACCGGCCTGCCATACCGGAACGCGCACCTGCTTCGACGGGCGCGAGCTCCGCATCGATCCGGTCGACGAGGAAGCCCGATGATCCGTCGCGCGCGCATGTTCGGCGTCCTGGCGTTTCTGCTGGTGGGCGCGATCGGCATCATCTCCTCGACGCAGACCTGGCTCGTGGTGAACCGGACAGACGGGGGAGAGCCCCTGTCGGTGGCGGGCGCCGATGCCATGGCGCTCCTGGCTCCGCTTTCGCTGGCCGTGCTGGCCCTCGGCGCAGCGCTGTCGATCGCCGGCCGCGTGCTGCGGTACGTGTTCGGCGCGTTCGGCGCGGCAGGTGCGATCGTGCTGATCGGCAACACGGTCCCGCTCGCCGTCGATCCGCCGCTTGCGGCGGCGTCCGGCGCCGTAGCCGAGGTCACCGGTCTCACCGGCGACGACGCCCTGCACGAGGTGATCGCCACCTTGACCCCGACGGCATGGCCGACGGTCTCACTCGTCGCGTGGGCGTTACTGCTGCTGGCATCCGCCTTCATACTGCTCACCGCACACCGCTGGTCGGCGGGCGGGCGGCGCTACCGCTCCACCGCCGACGCGCAGCACCACGATGAGGGCCCACTCGACGCCGTGGATTCCTGGGACGAGCTCTCGCACGGAGCCGATCCGACCGACACGGCCCGATAGACTGATCACATTCGCCCAACCTCCCGGAGGAGAACATGACCAACCCGATCGCCGACCCCGGACACGGACACTCGCCTGCTGCCTGGACGGCTGTTGTGATCATGCTGATCGGCTTCACCGCCGGCGCCGTCTTCTTCTGCCTCGAGATGCCGATCGCCGTCGTGGTCAGCGCGGTCGTCATCCTGGCCGGACTCATCGTCGGATGGGTGATGGCCAAGGCCGGCTGGGGTGTGAAGGGCCCGAAGTACACGCCGAAGGCGCACTGATGGTGCTCGCCGACCTGACGGCCGGCGCGGTGCAGGACGCCGAGCGGCGAGCGCTGACCCGCCCGCTCAGCGTCGTGGAGCGCGAGGCTGCCGCCCGCCCGGCGGCGCGTGACGCGCTGGCGGCCCTGGCACCGGCCGACCGCGTCAAGATCATCGCGGAGGTCAAGCGCGCCAGCCCGTCACGGGGCGCGCTGGCAGAGATCCCCGACCCCGCGTTCCAGGCCTCGCTCTACGAGCAGGGGGGCGCATCGGCCATCAGCGTGCTCACCGAGGAGCGCCGATTCGGGGGCAGCCTCACCGACCTCGAGGCGGTCACGGAGCGGGTCTCGCTGCCGGTGCTGCGCAAGGACTTCATCGCCACGCCGTATCAGGTGCTCGAGGCGCGCGCCGCAGGTGCCGATCTGGCACTGCTGATCGTCGCCGGACTCGAGCCGAAGGTGCTCGCCGAGCTGCACGCGCTGATCATAGAGCTGGGCATGACCCCACTCGTCGAGACGCACTCCGCGGAGGAGCTCGAGGTCGCGATCGACCTGGGCGCGAGCCTCATCGGCGTCAACGCCCGCAATCTGCACACCCTCGAACTCGACCGCGACCTGTTCTCGCGCCTGGCCGACCGCATCCCGGCATCCGCGATCAAGGTCGCCGAGTCGGCTGTGCTCGCACCGGAGGACGTCACCCGCTACCGCGAGGCCGGAGCCGACGTGGTGCTGATCGGCGAGGCTCTGGTCACCGGCGACGCGGTCGCCACCCTGCAGGGATTCCTCGCGGCGGGCGCGATGCCCGTCCGACAGAAGGGCGCGATGTGAGCAGTCTGCGCGAGCAGCACGGTCCGTTCTTCGGCGAGTTCGGCGGGCGCTACATGCCCGAGTCGCTGATCGCCGCGATCGACGAACTCACCGTCGCCTACGAAGCCGCGATCGCCGATCCCGAGTTCCGCGCGGAGCTGGCGAGCCTGCTGCACTCCTATGCCGGTCGCCCCTCGCCGATCACCGAGGTGCCGCGATTCGCCGAGCATGCCGGGGGAGCGCGTGTCTTCCTCAAGCGCGAGGATCTCAACCACACCGGATCGCACAAGATCAACAACGTGCTGGGTCAGGCGCTGCTCACCCGGCGCCTGGGCAAGACCCGCGTCATCGCCGAGACCGGCGCCGGTCAGCACGGCGTCGCCACGGCCACCGCGGCCGCGCTGTTCGGGCTGGACTGCACGATCTACATGGGCGAGGTCGACACCGAGCGCCAGGCGCTGAACGTCGCACGCATGCGTCTGCTGGGTGCCGAGGTGGTTGCGGTGAAGACCGGCTCGCGCACGCTGAAGGACGCCATCAACGACGCCTACCGCGACTGGGTGGCCACGGTCGAGACGACCAACTACATCTTCGGCACGGCCGCCGGCCCGCACCCGTTCCCGGCGATGGTGCGCGACTTCCAGAAGATCATCGGCGAAGAGGCGCGCGCACAGCTGATCGACGAGGCGGGGCGCCTGCCGGATGCCGTCATCGCCTGCGTCGGCGGCGGATCGAACGCCATCGGCATGTTCGATGCCTTCCTCGACGATGAGGGCGTGAAGCTCTACGGCGTCGAGGCGGCCGGCGACGGCGTCGACACGCCACGCCATGCCGCCTCGATCGAACGCGGCCGCCCCGGAGTGCTGCACGGCGCGAAGACCTACGTGCTGCAGGACGACGACGGGCAGACCATCGAGTCGCACTCGATCTCGGCAGGACTCGATTACCCCGGCGTCGGACCGGAGCACGCCTGGCTGAGCGATCTCGGTCGCGCGGAGTACATCCCCGCGACCGACGATGAGGCGATGCAGGCTCTGCGCCTGCTGAGCCGCACCGAGGGCATCATCCCCGCAATCGAGTCGGCGCATGCTCTCGCAGGGGCTCTGCGCCTGGGCCGTGAGCTGGGGCCCGACGGTCTGATCGCCGTCTGCCTCTCCGGCCGGGGGGACAAGGACATGGACACCGCCGCGCGGTACTTCGATCTGTACGACCGAGAAGGCGGGGCACAGTGAGCCGCGTCGAGGCCGCCGTCCGCCGAGCGCACGAGGCGGGACGCGGCGCCTTCATCGGCTATCTGCCCGTCGGCTATCCCGACCTCGAGACCAGCATCCAGGCGGCGATCACGCTGGCCCGCAACGGCGTGGACGTCATCGAACTCGGCCCGCCCTATTCCGACCCGGTGATGGACGGCGCCGTGATCCAGGAGGCTACGCAGCACGCTCTCGCTGGCGGATTCCGGATGCGCGACCTGTTCACCGCGGTCTCGCGCATCACCGCCGAGACCGATGTGCCCGTCGTCGTCATGACGTACTGGAACCCCGTGATGCAGTACGGCGTCGAGCGCTACGCGGACGATCTGCTCGCAGCCGGCGGTGCAGGGCTGATCACGCCCGACATCACGCCCGAGGCTGCGGAGGAGTGGATCTCGGCGAGCACGCGCACCGGGCTCGACCGCATCTTCCTCGCCGCGCCGACATCGAGTGACGAACGCCTCGACCTGGTGCTCTCGTCCTCCACCGGGTTCGTCTACACGGTATCGACGATGGGCATCACGGGTGAGCGCGCGGCGCTGGACCGAGCGGCCCGCACCCTCGTCGAGCGGATGCGCTCCCGAGGCGATGTCCTCGCGTGTGTGGGCATCGGCATCTCCAACGCGGAGCAGGTCGCCGGTGTCATCGAATACGCCGACGGCGCCATCGTCGGCACCGCGCTCGTCAAGGCGCTGCGCGACGGCGGCCTCGACGCCCTCGCGGAAACCACCAGAACCCTCGCCGGCGGCACGCCGACGACGCGATACTAGGATCGTTCTCATGCCCTTCGCGCCCCTCAGCACTCTCACGACCGTGCCCGCGAGCATCCCCAGCCCGCCGGTCAGCTACTTCCAGATCGGACCGCTGACGATCCGCTTCTACGCGCTGTGCATCATCGCGGGGATCGTCGCGGCGGTGCTGCTCACCAACCACCGCCTCACCAAGCGGGGTGCTGAGAAGTGGGTCGTCATCGACATCGCGATCATCGCCGTGCCCCTCGGCATCATCGGCGCGCGCATCTTCCACGTGCTCACCCACCCCGACTTCTACTTCGGTCCGGGCAAGAACACCTGGAACCCCTTCGAGCCCGGCTCGGTCTGGGCCATCTGGGAGGGCGGCATCGCGATCTTCGGTGCGCTGCTGGGCGGCGCGGTCGGAGCATGGCTCGGATGCAAGTGGACGGGCATCCGATTCTGGACGTTCGCCGACGCGCTCGCGCCCGGCCTGCTGCTCGCACAGGCCATGGGCCGGTTCGGCAACTGGTTCAACCACGAGCTCTTCGGGCTGCCCACCGACCTGCCGTGGGGACTGGAGATCGAGTCGGACAACCCCGCGTTCCCCCCTGGACTCGCCGAAGGCACGCTCTTCCACCCGACGTTCCTGTACGAGGTGCTGTGGAACGGTCTCGGCGTGATCGTACTGCTGTGGGCCGGTGCCAAACTGCGCCTGCAGTGGGGCAAGCTGTTCGCCCTCTACCTGGTCTGGTACAGCGCAGGGCGCATCGTGTGGGAGTCGATCCGGATCGACCCGAGCGAGATCATCCTGGGCCTGCGCAGCAACGTCTGGGCGGCGATCATCGGCGTCGTCGTCGGCATCGTCATCATGATCGTGCAGACGCGTCGTCACCCCGGCGTGGAACTCTCGCCGTACGTCCCGGGACGGGAGCCCGCCTCGGCGGATGTACAATCGCAGGACTACCCCTCCGACTTCGTCGACGTGAGCGAGCCTCCGGCGACAGTGGAAGTCGAATAGGAGCGAACGCCACAAGCACCGCTCCCGTCAGCGAGGATGCTCCGTCGGAGTCTCCTCTTCACGCGAGAGATCGCACTGAACGAGCGGGCCGATGACGTCCCCGGGTTCACCGAGAACTGAGGACGGTGACTGGTGTACTTCCAGCCTCCCTACGGTGCCTCCGGCGCCTACCCCCCGAAGCAGGGTCTCTACAACCCCGCCCACGAGAAGGATGCCTGCGGCCTGGCCATGGTCGCGACACTCCGCGGGGAGCCAGGCCACGACATCATCGCGCTGGCGCTTGAGGCGCTGCGCAATCTGGAGCACCGCGGTGCGATCGGCTCTGATGCCGGCACCGGAGACGGGGCGGGCATCCTCACCCAGATGCCGGACGCGTTCCTCCGCGCAGTAACCCCCTTCGAACTCCCTCCCGCAGGCTCGTACGCCGCCGGACTCGCGTTCCTCCCCAGGGAGTCGAGCGCCCGGCGTGAGCAGAAGGCCGGCATCGAGCGCATCGCCGCTGAAGAGGGCCTCAGCGTCCTCGGCTGGCGCATCGTGCCCACGGCCAACGAGCACCTCGGCAAACTCGCCGACGAGGCCCGCCCCGCCTTCGAGCAGCTCTTCGTCTCACTCCACGGTCGCGCCGATGGCGCACCCGCCTCTGGACTCGCGCTGGACCGCATCGCCTACCGCCTGCGCAAGCGCGCCGGTCACGAGCTGGGGGCGTACTTCGTCTCGCTCTCGTGCCGCACGCTGGGCTACAAGGGCATGGTCACCACGCTGCAGCTCGAGCCGTTCTACCCCGATCTGCAAGACGAGCGCTTCACCTCGGAGCTGGCCGTGGTGCACTCCCGGTACTCCACCAACACCTTCCCGTCGTGGCCGCTGGCACAGCCGCTGCGCATGCTGGCCCACAACGGCGAGATCAACACCGTCGGCGGCAACCGCAACTGGATGCGCGCCCGCCAGTCGCAGCTCGAGTCCGAGCTGCTGGGTGACATCGGTCCGCTGCTGCCGATCTGCTCCGAGGGCGCCAGCGACTCCGCCTCGTTCGACGAGGTCCTCGAGCTGCTCACGCTCACGGGACGCAGCCTGCCGCACGCGGTGATGATGATGGTGCCGGAGGCCTGGGAGAAGCAGTCCGAGATCGATCCCGACCTGCGGGCGTTCTACGAGTACCACGCGAACCAGATGGAGCCATGGGACGGTCCGGCCGCGCTGATCTTCACCGACGGCACCCAGGTCGGTGCGACCCTCGACCGCAACGGGCTGCGCCCCGGGCGCTGGACCGAGACCACCGATGGACTGGTGGTCATCGGCAGCGAGACGGGCGTGCTCGAGTTCGCCCCCGAGCGCATCAAGCGGCGCGGTCGTCTGCGCCCCGGGCGCATGTTCCTGGTCGACACCGCCGCAGGGCGGATCATCGAGGACGACGAGATCAAGCGCGACCTCGCCGCCATGCACCCCTGGCGCGAGTGGCTCGACGAGGGCGCCGTGCGATTGGCAGATCTGCCGGAGCGCGAGCACATCGTGCATCCGGCGGCGTCCATCACCCGCCGTCAGCGCACCTTCGGCTACACCGAGGAGGAGGTGCGACTGCTGCTCATGCCGATGGGGCAGAACGGCGCCGAACCGCTCGGTGCCATGGGCAGCGACACGCCCATCGCCGCTCTCAGCGAGCGCCCGCGACTGCTGTTCGACTACTTCGTGCAGCAGTTCGCGCAGGTGACCAATCCGCCGCTGGACGCCATCCGCGAAGAGGTCGTCACCAGCCTGCGCCTCGGTCTCGGTCCCGAGCGCAACCTGCTCGACTGGGGCCCGGATCACGCACGCACCGTCACGCTGGACTTCCCGGTGATCGACAACGACGAGCTGGCGAAGATCCGCCACATCGAGAAGGCCCTGCCCGGGCACTCCAGCGCGACGATCCGCGGTCTGTACCACTTCGACGCCGGCCCGCACACCATGCAGGAGCGTCTGGCGGAGATGTGCGCCGAGGCGGATGCTGCGATCGAACGCGGCGCGGAGCTGCTGATCCTGTCGGACCGCGACTCGAACAAGGACCTGGTGCCGATCCCGTCACTGCTCATGGTCGCCGCCGTGCACCACCACCTCATCCGGCGCGAGAACCGCATGAAGGTCGGCCTGGTCGTCGAGGCGGGTGACGTGCGCGAGGTGCATCACGTCGCGACGCTGATCGGCTACGGCGCCTCGGCCGTGAACCCGTACCTCGCGATGGAGAGCGTCGAGCATCTGGTGCGCACGGGATACATCACCGGCATCACGCCGGAGAAAGCGGTGCGCAATCTGATCTACGCCCTCGGCAAGGGCGTGCTGAAGATCATGTCGAAGATGGGCATCTCGACCGTGTCGTCGTACGCCGGAGCCCAGGTGTTCGAAGCCATCGGGCTGAGCCAGGAGTTCGTCGACGCGTACTTCACCGGCACCGAGACGAAGCTCGGCGGGATCGGGATCGAAGATGTCTTCGCCGAGAACCAGGCGCGGCACGACTTCGCCTACCCCGAGGATGAGGCGGCGCGTGCCCACGAGCGGCTCTGGACCGGTGGCGAGTACCAGTGGCGCCGCGACGGATCGCCGCACCTGTTCAATCCGGAGACCGTCTTCCGGCTGCAGCACTCCACCCGCACCCGGCGCTACGACATCTTCCGCGAGTACACGCGACTGGTCGACGACCAGGCCGCCGAACTGAAGACGCTGCGTGGCCTGTTCGAGCTGCGCACGGGGGAGCGGCCGCCCGTGCCGCTCGACGAGGTCGAGCCCGTCAGCTCGATCGTGAAGCGCTTCTCGACCGGTGCGATGAGCTACGGGTCGATCTCACAGGAGGCGCACGAGACCCTCGCGATCGCCATGAACCGGCTGGGCGCCAAGTCGAACACCGGCGAGGGCGGCGAGGACCCGGACCGCCTCGTCGACCCTGAGCGTCGCAGCGCGATCAAGCAGGTCGCGTCGGGGCGCTTCGGGGTCACAAGCCAGTACCTGACCGAGGCCGATGATCTGCAGATCAAGCTCGCCCAGGGCGCCAAGCCCGGTGAGGGCGGCCAGCTGCCGCCGCAGAAGGTCTACCCGTGGGTGGCGCGCACGCGTCACGCGACGCCGGGCGTGGGCCTGATCTCGCCACCCCCGCACCACGACATCTACTCGATCGAGGATCTCAAGCAGCTGATCTTCGACCTCAAGCGGGCCAATCCCGCGGCGCGCATCCACACGAAGCTGGTGAGCCAGTCGGGGATCGGGGCGGTCGCGGCCGGTGTCGCGAAGGCGCTCAGCGACGTCGTGCTGGTCTCGGGGCACGATGGCGGCACGGGCGCGAGCCCGCTGAACTCGCTCAAGCACGCCGGCACGCCGTGGGAGCTGGGTCTCGCCGAGACGCAGCAGACGCTGATGCTCAATGGCATGCGCGACCGGGTCGTGGTGCAGGTCGACGGTCAGCTCAAGACCGGCCGCGACGTCATCATCGGCGCGCTGCTGGGTGCGGAGGAGTTCGGCTTCGCCACAGCCCCCCTCGTGGTCAGCGGATGCATCATGATGCGCGTCTGCCACCTCGACACCTGCCCGGTGGGGGTCGCGACGCAGAACCCCGTCCTGCGGCAGCGGTTCACCGGCAAGCCCGAGTTCGTCGTGAACTTCATGGAGTTCATCGCCGAAGAGGTGCGCGAGTTGCTCGCCGAGCTCGGCTACCGCACACTGGACGAGATCATCGGACGCACCGAGCTGCTCCGCATCGACCGTGCGGTGCGGCACTGGAAGACCGAAGGGCTCGACCTCGCACCGATCCTCAACGGCCCGGTCTTCCCGGCCGGCGAGCCGCGTCGCAGCGGACGTCCACAGGACCACGAACTCGACAGGCACTTCGATGTCGCGCTGATCGCGCACGCCTCGGATGCCCTCGAGTCGGGGGAGCCGGCAGTCATCGAACTGCCGATCCGCAACACCGAGCGCGCGGTAGGCACCATGCTGGGCCATCGCCTGACCGCCCGCCACGGTGCGGACGGTCTGCCCCGCGGCACGATCGACATCACCCTGCGCGGCACGGCCGGGCAATCACTCGGCGCGTTCCTCCCGTCCGGAATCACACTGCGATTGGAGGGCGACGCCAACGACTACGTCGGCAAGGGCCTGTCCGGAGGTGACATCACGATCCGTCCGGCGCGTGGCGCGACGTTCGATCCGCACCACAACGTCATCGCGGGCAACGTGATCGGGTACGGTGCCACGAGCGGGACGATGTTCATCTCGGGCGTCGTGGGGGAGAGGTTCCTCGTGCGCAACTCGGGAGCCACGGCCGTGGTCGAGGGCGTGGGCGACCATGCGCTCGAGTACATGACCGGCGGCACGGCCGTGATCCTCGGCGAGACCGGCCGGAACCTCGGTGCGGGCATGTCCGGTGGCGTCGCCTACGTGCGCGGCCTGCATTCAGCGCGGGTGAACACCGAGGCCCTCGCCTCGGGCGAACTGCGCCTCGAGACGCTGGACCGCGCCGACATCGAGGTGCTGCGGGCCCTGCTCATCGAGCACGTGGAGTCGACCGGTTCGCCTCTGGCCGCACTCATCCTGGACGACTTCGATCGCGTCCAGTCCGAATTCATCAAGGTGCTGCCGCGGGACTTCGCGGCGGTGCAGACCATGCGCCAGGAGGCGGAGGCCGCCGGGATCGATCCCGATGGCGATGCGATCTGGAACCGGATCCTGGAGGTGACCGGTGGCTGACCCCAAGGGCTTTCTGAAGACGACCGAGCGCGAGCTGCCCGCTCGCCGACCCGTGCCGGTGCGCATCATGGACTGGAAAGAGGTCTACGAGCCCGGCGACCGCCACGTGCTCAAGCGTCAGGCCGGGCGGTGCATGGACTGCGGTGTGCCGTTCTGCCACTCCGGATGCCCGCTGGGCAACCTCATCCCGGAATGGAACGACCTGACGTGGCGGGAGGAGGGACGCGCGGCGATCGAGCGACTGCACGCGACGAACAACTTCCCCGAGTTCACCGGACGGCTGTGCCCGGCGCCCTGCGAGAGCGCGTGTGTGCTCGGCATCAATCAGCCCGCCGTGACGATCAAGCAGATCGAGGTCTCGATCATCGATGAGGCGGTCGCACAGGGCTGGGTGCAGCCCGAGCCGCCGCAGCGACTCACCGGCAAGACCGTCGCCGTGGTCGGCTCGGGGCCGGCGGGTCTGGCCGCCGCCCAGCAGCTGACCCGCGCCGGGCACACGGTCGTCGTCTTCGAGCGCGACGACCGGATCGGCGGACTGCTTCGCTACGGCATCCCTGATTTCAAGATGGAGAAGCGCCATCTCGAGACCCGTCTCCGGCAGATGCAGGAGGAGGGCACGCGGTTCCGCGCCGGCGTCGAGATCGGCGTCGACATCACCTGGGACGAGCTGCGCGCCCGGTATGACGCCGTGCTCATCGCGACGGGCGCGACCGTGCCGCGTGATCTGCCCATCCCCGGTCGCGATCTCGCCGGGGTGCACTTCGCGATGGAGTACCTCGTCGAGTCGAACCACGCGAACGCCGGCGACGATGTGACCGATCAGATCACCGCGGGTGGCAAGCACGTCGTCGTGATCGGCGGCGGTGACACCGGCGCCGACTGCATCGGCACCGCGCACCGCCAGGGCGCGCTGAGCGTCACGAATCTCGCGATCGGTCGCCAGCCGGGCGTGGAGCGTCCCGACCACCAGCCGTGGCCGACGATGCCGACGCTGTTCGAGGTGCAGTCCGCCCACGAGGAGGGCGGGGAGCGCAGCTATCTGGCATCCACCGTCGAGTTCCTCTCGAATGCCGCGGGCGAGGTGCGCGCCGTGCGCGTGGCCGAAACCGAGTTCATCGACGGTCGGCGGGTGCCGAAGAGCGGCACCGAACGTGAGATCCCCGCCGACCTCGTGCTGATCGCGATGGGCTTCACCGGTCCGGAGACCGACTCGTTCGACGGTGACAGCCACCTGCATGTCACCGAGCGCGGTGCGCTGCAGCGGGATGCCGGCTACGCGACCGCGCTCCCTGGCGTGTACGTCGCGGGAGATGCCGGGCGTGGACAGTCGCTCATCGTGTGGGCGATCGCGGAGGGTCGCGCTGCGGCGGCCGCCATCGACGGTCACCTGATGGGCACGACCGTGCTGCCCGCCCCCGTGGCGGCAACAGACGTCGCTTTGAGCGTCCAGCCCGCGTAGGCTGAGTGCGGCAACGACGCCATCCCTGTATCCGCTTCTGACCCTGGAGAAGACTTGAGACGCGCGAAGATCGTCGCCACCCTGGGACCCGCCACGTCGACCTATGAGACCGTCCGTGCCCTGATCGATGCCGGCGTGGACGTCGCCCGGCTGAACCTCAGCCACGGCGACTACTCGGTGCACGAGGCCAATTACGCCAACGTGCGCCGAGCGGCCGACGACGCCGGCCGTGCCGTGGCCGTGCTCGTCGACCTTCAGGGGCCGAAGATCCGCCTCGGCAGGTTCGCGGACGGACCCCACGAGCTCGCCGAAGGCGACATCTTCAAGATCACGACGGAAGACATCCTCGGCACCCGTGAGATCTGCGGCACGACCTTCAAGGGTCTGCCGCAGGACGTCAAGCCCGGTGACTTCCTGCTGATCGACGACGGCAAGGTGCGCGTCGAGGTCGTCGAGACCGACGGCACCGTCGTGACCACCAAGGTCATCGTGGCCGGCACCGTGTCCAACAACAAGGGCATCAACCTGCCCGGTGTCGCGGTCAACGTCCCCGCCCTGAGCGAGAAGGACGAGGACGACCTGCGCTGGGGCCTGCGCACCGGCGCGGACGTCATCGCCCTGTCCTTCGTGCGCAACGCGGAGGACGTCACCCGGGTGCACGAGATCATGGCGGAGGAGGGTGTTCGCATCCCCGTGATCGCCAAGATCGAGAAGCCGCAGGCCGTGGACGCTCTCGAGGAGATCGTCGACGCGTTCGACGGCATCATGGTAGCCCGCGGTGACCTGGGCGTCGAGCTTCCGCTGGAAGCCGTGCCGATCGTGCAGAAGCGCGCCGTCGAGCTCGCCCGCCGGATGGCGAAACCCGTCATCGTGGCGACGCAGATGCTCGAGTCGATGATCGAGAGCCCGGTGCCGACGCGTGCCGAGACCTCCGACGTGGCCAACGCGGTGCTCGACGGCGCTGACGCGGTGATGCTCTCGGGTGAGACGAGCGTGGGCGATTACCCCGTCGTGGTCGTCGAGACGATGGCGCGCATCATCGAGTCGACCGAGGAGCACGGCCTGGAGCGCATCCTGCCGCTGACCACGAAGCCGCGTACCCAGGGCGGTGCGATCACGCTCGCCGCACTCGAGGTGGCGGAGTTCGTCGAGGCGAAGTTCCTGTGCGTCTTCACCCAGTCCGGTGACTCGGCGCGTCGCCTGTCGCGGCTCCGCTCGCGGATCCCGATGCTCGCGTTCACACCCGAGCCGGGCATCCGACGCCGCATGGCCCTCACCTGGGGTCTGCGATCGACGCTGGTCGAGTCGGTGCAGCACACCGACTCGATGTACCGCCAGGTCGACGAGTACCTGCTGCGCACGGAGTTGGCGACAGAGGGCGACAAGGTCGTCGTGATCTCCGGTTCCCCTCCCGGGATCATCGGCTCGACGAACGACATCCGGGTGCACAAGGTCGGAGACGCCGTGGGCGGCGCCGCTCCGGTCTACAAAGCCGGGGTCTGAGCATCGAAACGGGGGCGGGGCCTGCGGGCCGCGCCCCTTTTCGTGCGCTAAAGTCGATCCGGGCCGGCGTGGCGGAATGGCAGACGCGGAGCACTCAAAATGCTTTGTCCGAGAGGACGTGTGGGTTCGACCCCCACCGCCGGCACAACAGATTCTGCACCCGTTCCGATAGGATTCATCTGTGACTGAGCAAGAACAGCCCGAGCAGCCCTCGACATCCGCACCGCGACGCGTCGTCGTCGCCGAGGATGAGTCGCTGATCCGCCTCGACATCGTCGAGATCCTGCGTGACAACGGCTTCGATGTCGTCGGCGAGGCCGGTGACGGCGAGACCGCCGTGCAGCTGGCCACCGAGCTGCGTCCCGACCTCGTCGTGATGGATGTCAAGATGCCGCAGCTCGACGGCATCAGCGCAGCTGAGAAGCTGCACAAGGCCAACATCGCCCCCGTCGTGCTGCTGACCGCGTTCAGCCAGAAGGAGCTCGTCGAGCGCGCCAGCGAGGCCGGTGCATTGGCCTACGTGGTCAAGCCGTTCACCCCGAACGACCTGCTGCCCGCGATCGAGATCGCCCTGGCCCGGCACGAGCAGATCATCACGCTCGAGGCCGAGGTCGCCGACATGGTCGAGCGCTTCGAGACCCGCAAGCTCGTCGACCGCGCCAAGGGACTTCTCAACGAGAAGATGGGCCTCAGTGAGCCGGAGGCGTTCCGCTGGATTCAGAAGGCGTCCATGGACCGCCGCCTGACCATGCAGGACGTCGCCAAGGCGATCATCGAGCAGCTCGCTCCGAAGAAGTCCTGACCCGAGTCTCACCGAGACGGCCCCGCGTGCATCGCGCGCGGGGCCGTCTCGTGTCTCGGGCCCGTCCGCGTGGCCTCGAGTATCAGTCGCGATCCCGGATCATGTTCGTGATGCGGATGGTCGAGCAGCGCCGGCCCTGATCATCGGAGACGACGATCTCGTGCACGGTCATGCTGCGGCCGAGATGGATCGGGGTGCACACCCCGGTGACGACCCCCGATGTCGCCGAGCGCGTGTGCGTGGCATTGATGTCGATGCCCACGGCCAGCCGCCCGGCACCGGCGTGCAGATTCGCCGACATCGATCCGAGCGATTCGCCGAGCACCACGTAGGCGCCGCCGTGCAGCAGGCCGACCGGCTGGGTGTTGCCCTCGACGGGCATCGTGGCGACGCTGCGCTCGATCGAGAACTCGGTGAACTCGATGCCCATCTTCTCGGCCAGGGCGCCCATACCCCGGCGAGTGGCCCATTCGAGTCCCGACATGTCGGTCTGCTGTGTCACGTGTCCTCCTCAGCGAGTGTCCGTCGCTCTCGTTAGGCTTGCAGGGTGACGGACTCCGCAAAGCCTACCCTCATGGTCGTCGACGGCCACTCGCTCGCCTATCGGGCGTTCTTCGCCCTCCCCGTGGAGAACTTCACGACGAAGGACAATCAGCACACGAACGCCATCTACGGCTTCCTGTCGATGCTGGTCAACCTCATCAAGGCCGAGCGGCCGACCCACATGGCGATCGCCTTCGACACCTCCAGGCACTCGTTCCGCACCGACGAGTATCCCGAGTACAAGGCGACGCGATCCGAGACGCCGTCCGAGTTCAAGGGTCAGATCCCGCTGCTGCACGACTGCCTGGCTGCCATGTCGATCCCTGTGCTCACCAAGGAGGGGATCGAGGCCGACGACATCCTGGCCACTCTGTCGGTGCAGGGATCGGCGCAGGGCTACGACGTGCTGCTCGTATCCGGCGATCGCGACACGATCCAGCTGGTGAACGACGAGGTCACGCTGCTGTATCCGTCGGTGCAGGGCGTGTCGCAGCTGAAGCGCTACGACCCGGTCGCGGTCCAGGAGCGCTACGGTGTGCGGCCCGAGCAGTACCCCGACATCGCCGCTCTGGTCGGCGAGACCAGCGACAACCTCCCCGGCGTGCCGAAGGTGGGCGAGAAGACCGCCGTGAAGTGGCTGACTCAGTTCGGCAGCCTCGACGAGCTGCTCGAGCGGGCAGAGGAGATCAAGGGCGTCGTCGGCGGCAATCTGCGCGAGCACATGGACGATGTGCGCCGCAACCGCAAGCTGAACCGCCTGCTCATCGACGTCGAGTTGCCGGTGGGGCCGGCAGACCTCGCCGTCGCGCCGATCGACGCGCAGGCCGTGCGCGACATCTTCGCCCGCCTGGAGTTCCGCACGCTGCTGCCGCGCGTGTTCGAAGCCGTCGGCGCGACCGATGAGCCGGTGCACGACGAGCCGGCCGTGCAGGTTCCCGTGCCCGTGGAGTCGGCACCCGCCGAGTTCGCCGCGTGGCTGCCGGCGCAGACCGGCGAGCTCGGTCTCACGCTGGTCACCGCGGGAGGCCGGGTCACCCGGATCGGTGTCGCCGGCGAGACCGAGCTGCGTGAGGGGGACTGGAGCGACGAGATGGCCGATGCGCTGCGCGCATGGCTCGAATCGGATGCCGGGAAGGTGCTCAACGACGCGAAGAAGCAGGTGAAGGCGCTGCTGCGCGAACGCATCCGCCTCGGCGGCCTCAGGTACGACACCCTGCTGGCCGGCTGGCTGATGCGCCCGAGCTTCCCCGACAAGACCCTCGCCCATCTCGTCGACCGTTACCTGGGCGAGAAGCTCCCCGAAGCCGACCCCTCGCAGCTGGTGCCCGAGACCGATGGCGCCACGCCCGCTCAGGAAGCATGGTTCACCCTCCGCGCGGCCGTGGCGCTGCGCGAGGCCATGCCCGAGTCGGTGACCGCGGTGCTCACCGACATCGAGCTGCCCGCGCTGCTGGTGCTGGCCGATATGGAGGCCGCCGGAGTCGCGGTCTCGCACGACGTGCTCTCGACGTTCTCCGGCGAGCTGCTCACGCGCACCGATGGTCTCGCCGCTGAGGCGTTCGCGCTCGTCGGCCGCGAGTTCAACCTCGGTTCACCCAAGCAGCTGCAGGAGGTGCTGTTCGAAGACCTGCAGCTGCCCAAGACCCGCAAGACCAAGACCGGCTACTCGACGGATGCCGCCGTGCTCGCGGATCTGCAGGAGTCCCATCCGCATCCCTTCCTCGCCCTGCTGCTGCAGCATCGCGAGGCCACGAAGCTGCGTCAGATCATCGAATCGCTCGACAGCGCCATCGGCAAGAACGGGGCGATCCCCGACGACCACCGCATCCACACCACGTACGTGCAGACCGGCAGCCAGACCGGCCGGCTCTCGAGCACCGATCCCAACCTGCAGAACATCCCGGTGCGCACCGAGGAGTCACGGCGCATCCGCAGCGCGTTCGAGGTCGGCGAAGGCTATGAGACCCTGCTGACGGCGGACTACTCCCAGATCGAGATGCGCATCATGGCGCATCTCTCGGGCGACGCCGGACTGATCGAGGCGTTCAACTCGGGGGAGGACCTGCACCGCTTCGTCGGGGCCAGGGTCTTCGGCGTCGAGCCCGAGGAAGTCACCTCGGCGATGCGCACCAAGGTCAAGGCCATGTCGTACGGGCTCGTCTACGGGCTGAGCGCGTTCGGACTGTCCAAGCAGCTGCGCATCGAGCAGGCCGAGGCCAAGAAGCTCATGCTCGAGTACTTCGCACGCTTCGGTGCGGTGCGCGATTATCTGCGCGCCTCGGTGCTGCAGGCGAAGGAAGACGGATACACCGAGACGATCTTCGGCCGTCGACGCCCGTTCCCCGACCTGAGCAGCCCCAACCGCGTGCTGCGCGAGAACGCCGAGCGCGCCGCGCTGAACGCACCGATCCAGGGCAGCGCGGCCGACATCATGAAGATCGCCCTGAACCGCATCCACGCCGACCTGCGGAAGGGCGGGCTGGGCTCTCGCGTGCTGTTGCAGATCCACGACGAACTCGTCGTGGAGATCGCGCCCGGCGAATGGGATCGTGTCGAGCAGATCGTGCGCACCCAGATGGCCGGGGCCGCCGATCTGTCGGTGCCGCTGGACGTGCAGGTCGGCGCCGGCCGCGACTGGAACGAGGCCGCGCACTAGGCTCGTCTGCATGACTTCTGAACCTCGCATCCCCACCGCGATCGACCAGGTCGCGGAGCGCTGGGTCGACACACTCGTCGACCTCTCGCCGGTTCTGGCGACGTACATCGGCCGCAACGAGGCCAATGGCCGCCTGGACGACGTCAGCCCCGAGGGGCACGAGCACGCGGTCTCAGCCGCCCGCGCAGCTCTCGCGGAGCTCGAGGCACTCGAGCCGATCGACGCCGTCGACGAGGTGACGAAGACCGATCTCTCCGCTGAGCTGCGGCTGCAGTCCGAGCTGCACGATGCGCAGTGGCACCTGCGCGATCTGAACGTGATCGCGTCGGCCGCGCAGGATTTCCGCCAGGCCTTCGACCTGATGCCCACGAGCACCGCTGATGACTGGTCGGTCGTGTCGGAGCGCCTCGCCGCCGTGCCCGCGGCGCTGAAGGGCTACATGCAGACGCTGCGCGAGGGCATCCGACACGGCGTCGTGCCCGCGCGCCGACAGGTGCGCGAGGTCGCGACGCAGATCGCCCGCTACAGCGCCGACGACGGCTTCTTCACGGCCTTCGTCGCCGGTGCGGCACCCGAAGAGGGGCAGCTGCCGGCATCCCTCGCCCGCGACCTCGCCGACCACGCGAACGCCGCTCGCGTCGCCTATGACGCGCTCGGCGCGTTCCTGACCGGCGAGCTCGCGCCGGTGGCGGGGGAGGAGGATGCCGTCGGCCGCGACCTGTATACGCTGAACTCCCGTCGTTTCCTCGGTGCCACGATCGACCTCGACGAGACCTACGAATGGGGTCGTGAAGAGCTGGCGCGGATGATCTCCGAACAGGAGGCGATCGCCGACGAGATCCTGCCCGGAGCGACGGTCGAGGAGGCCGTCGCTCATCTCGAGGCAGATCCCGCACGCAAGCTGCACGGCACCGAGGCGCTGCAGCAGTGGATGCAGCAGACCAGTGACCGCGCGATCGCCGAGCTCGGCGCTTCGCACTTCGACATCCCCGAGCAGATCCGCGAGCTGGAGTGCATGATCGCCCCCACGCAGGAGGGCGGCATCTACTACACCGGTCCTACCGACGACTTCTCGCGTCCGGGCCGCATGTGGTGGTCGGTGCCCGCCGGCGTCACCGAGTTCGACACGTGGCGTGAGCTGACCACCGTATACCACGAGGGCGTTCCCGGTCACCACCTGCAGATCGCCCAGGCGACATACAACCGCGCCGAGCTGAACACCTGGCGACGGGTGCTCGCAGGCACGTCAGGTCACGCCGAGGGCTGGGCCCTTTACGCCGAGCGGCTGATGCAGCAGCTGGGGTACCTCGATGACCCGGCCGACCGTCTGGGCATGCTCGACGGCCAGCGCATGCGCGCACTGCGGGTGGTGCTCGACATCGGCGTGCACCTGAAGAAGCCCACTCTCGACGGCGATGGCATCTGGGACCACGACTACGCACTCGAGCAGATGCGCCGCAACGTGAACATGCCCGACGAGTTCCGGCAGTTCGAGGTCAATCGATACCTCGGCTGGCCGGGACAGGCACCGTCGTACAAGGTGGGTCAGCGCATCTGGGAGCAGGTGCGCGACGCGGTGCGCGAGCAGCAGGGCGAGTCGTTCAATTTCAAGGACTTCCACAAGCGCGCGCTCGACCTCGGCGGCGTCGGACTCGACACACTGCGCAGTGCGCTGATCCGCTGACCGGGAATGTCGCACGCCCCGACGTGGTTCATGCAGGTGCATACGAAAGGACCGGCATGACCATCGAATTCGGCCTCGACACCTTCGGCGACGTCACCCGTGGACCCGACGGCGAGCTGCTCAGCCAGGCACAGACGATCCGCAACGTGGTCGCACAGGCGGAACTCGCCGACCGGGTCGGCGTGGACTTCTTCGGGGTGGGGGAGCACCACCGCCCCGAGTTCGCCGTCTCAGCACCGGAGATGGTTCTGGCCGCGATCGCCTCTCGCACCGAGCGCATGCGGCTGGGCACAGCGGTGACCGTGCTGTCGTCCGATGATCCGGTGCGGGTGTACGAGCGCTTCGCCACCCTGGATGCGGTCTCCGACGGCCGCGCCGAGATCGTCGTCGGGCGCGGATCGTTCATCGAGTCCTTCCCCCTGTTCGGCTACGACCTGCGCGACTACGAGGCGCTGTTCGAGGAGAAGCTCGACCTGCTCGTCGAGCTGGTCAAGGAGCAGCCCGTGACCTGGTCGGGCACGATGCGCGCGCCACTGGCCGACGCCGACGTGTTCCCGAAGACCGCGAACGGCATGCCGGTGTGGGTGGGTGTGGGCGGCAGTCCCGAGTCGGTCGTGCGGGTCGCTCGGCACGGGGTCGGCCTCATGCTGGCGATCATCGGAGGGCCCGCCGCGCGGTTCGCCCCGTTCGTCGAGCTGTACCACCGATCGGTGAACAGTTTCGGCACACAGCAGCATCCGATCGCCGTGCACTCGCCCGGCCACATCGGCGACACCGATGAGCAGGCGTGGGAAGAGGCGTTCCCGGGATTCGAGGCGATGCACAACGCCATCGGACGCGAGCGGGGCTGGCCAGAGTACAGCCGCGCACGCTTCCAGAACGACGTCGGCCCGGCCGGCGCTGTCTACAGCGGCTCGCCGGATCGTGTCGCCGCCAAGATCGCCGACACCATCCGCACGCTCGGCATCGGGCGCTTCGATCTGAAGTACGCCACGGGCACTCTCACGCACGAGGCGATGATGCGCAGCATCGAGCTGTACGGCACAGAGGTCGTCCCGCGGGTCAAGCGGCTGCTCGCCGACTGACGGCGTCGTCCGCCCGTCGCGGACGGCAATAGGCTGGAGCGATGGCAGAAGTGCGCTTCGTGGCGATCGGCGACTCGTTCACCGAGGGTGTCGGCGACGAGCTCCCCGACGGCACCGTACGCGGGTGGGCGGACCTTGCCGCGCAGGGATGGGCGGATGCCACCGGCGAGGCGGTCGAGTACGCGAACCTCGCGATCCGCGGACGGCTGGTCTGGCCGATCGTCGACGAGCAGCTCGAGGCGGCGCTCGCCCTGCATCCGACGCATCTGTCGTTCAACGGCGGCGGCAACGACATCCTGCGCCCGAACGCCGACATCGAGCACATCGCCGACGCGTTCAGCCGGGTGCTGCGGCGCTGTGACGAACAGGGCGTGCAGCTCATCCTGCTCTCAGGGGCGAATCCGAGTGGGCAGCTGCCGATGGGCGATGTCTTCCAGCGTCGCGGAGACCTGCTCTCGGCCGCGGTCCAGACCCGCATCGACGACCGCCCCGATGTGATCCGCGCGTGGAACTGGCCGGACGCGGAACTGTCACGACCGCGCTACTGGTCACCGGATCGTCTGCACATGAATGCCAACGGGCATCATCGCGTCGCTGCGCGCGTGCTGCGGGCCGTGGGCGTCGAGCCGCCGGCGGAGTGGTGGTCACCGGGCAACGAGCTGCCCGCGAGCCCTGCGGGCCTGGCGTACTACCGGGAGTTCGTCGGCCCGTGGATCAAGCGCCGCGTGACGCGCACGTCGTCCGGCGACGGTCGCGCGGCGAAGTACGCCGAATGGGTGGAGCGGATGCCGCAGTGAGCCGCTTCACCGGTCGCCGCCTGCCTCGACGCTTCGCGCAGCTGTTCGTCGGCGTGTTCCTCTACGGCGTCGGGATCGCGTTCATCATCCGCGGTGCGATCGGCGCCGCGCCCTGGGATGTGCTGACACAGGGCATCACCAACCACGTGCCGCTCTCGTTCGGGACGGTCACGATCGTCGTCAGCGTCATCGTGCTGCTGCTGTGGATCCCGATCCGGCAGAAGCCCGGCTTCGGCACCATCGTGAACGCACTGGGCGTCGGTCCGGCGGCCGACGCCACCTTCCTGGTGCTGCCGCAGCCGGAGATGCTCTGGGCTCGGGTGCTGTTCTTCATCATCGGTCTCACCGTGCTCGCGGCGGCGACCGGGATGTACATCGGTGCGCATTTCGGTCCGGGGCCGCGCGATGGGCTGATGACCGGCTTGCATCAGCGTCTCGGGTGGCCGATCTGGGTGGTGCGCACCGCGCTGGAGGTCACGGTCGTGATCATCGGCTGGGCGCTGGGCGGCAACGTCGGAGTCGGCACGGTGGCGTTCGCCCTGCTGGTGGGCCCGCTGTGCCAATTCTTCATGCGCGTCTTCGCTGTGCGACCCGCCGGGGGAGAGGACCCCGGCCGTCACTCCGACACGCGTCCCGGTCCTGTCCCGGTGACGGGCTGACATGGACCTGTGGGAGCTGCGCGCGCTGCCGGCCGGAACAGTGACGCTGCACGACGCTCGGCGCAAGACGCAGCGCACGGTGGCGCTGGAGCCGTTCGAGATCGGTGTGTTCGCGGTCACCGAGGAGCAGTTCGCCGAGGTTCTGGGCATTGCTGCGCAGCATCCCCGCCGCCCTGCGCGCGATCTCAGCTGGATGCGCGCGATCCGCTTCTGCAACGCCGCCTCGGAGTGGGAGGGTCTCGACCGGGCCTACGCGTTCGACGGCGAGGAGGTCACCTGGCATGTCGACAGCGACGGCTACCGCCTGCCGACAGAAGCCGAGTGGGAGTACGCGTGCCGTGCGGGCTCGACCGGGCCGCATTTCGGTCCGCTCGCCGACGTCGCGTGGACCGCGGCCGACGGCACGTCGGCCCCGCAGGACGTCGGGCTGAAGCTGCCCAACCTGAACGGGCTGTTCGACACGCTCGGCAATGTCTGGGAGTGGTGCTGGGACTTCCTCGATCCCGAACGGTACGACGACTATCGGGTGTTCCGCGGCGGCGGCTTCGCCGACGATGCATGGAGTGTGCGCGCCGGGGTTCGGCGCGGCGGCGCGCCGCGCATGCACCATGACGATGTCGGCTTGCGGCTCGCGCGCGGCGGCGTCGATGCGGTGGATGCTGCGCAGGGCTGGTCCGCACGGGCCGACGTCGAGCGCGGCGGGCGCGGGGGTGCGCGGCCGATCGGCTGGACCCCGCGCGGTTGAGTCAGACCATCGGGCGGATCATGTACCGGGTCGGGTCCTCCGAGGGCGCGAAGCCGTACTGAGCGTACAGACCGTGCGCGTCAGCGGTGGCCAGGAGGATGCGGGTGACAGACATCCGCTCGATGTCGGCGACGACGCCTTCGATCAGGAGCTTGCCGATGCCGTGCCCGCGTTCGTCCTGATCGACGAACACATCGCACAGCCAGGCGAAGGTCACCGCGTCGGTCACGACACGGGCATAGGCGACCTGTCGGCCGTCGCCGTCGACGACGGCATAGTTGCGGGAGGCGTCGATCGCAGCATCCTGCACTTCACGCGCTCGCCCGGCGGCCCAGTAGGACTGCTCGCTGAGCCACGCGTGCACACGCTCGCGATCGATGTCGATGAGGTCTGCGGAGAATCGGTACTCGTCGGTCATCGGTGTCTTCTTCTCTCGGGGTCGAGTCCCATGCGGATGCGGGTGCTCTTGCGTTCGTGGACGATGAAGGCGGTGCCGAGCACCCACAGCGGCACGTGCGTCAGGAACGCCCAGCGGAACGCCTCGAGCGAGTACGTGTCGGGCGTGCCGGCGCCCTGCAGGTCGAGCGTCAGGCCGATCAAGAAGATCGCGACCAGCGCGGCGAGGAATCCGCCCGAGTTCGTCACTCCTGTGGCGGTGCTGAGCCGGTGGGCGGGGTTGTGCGTGCGCGCGTGGTCGAAGGCGATCATGGATGCCGGTCCGCCGGCGGCCAGGCAGATCACGAGCACCGTGAGCAGCCAGATCGGTGCGGGCCCCGGCCACAGGGCGACGGCGAGCCACGCGGTCACCTGAACACCGATGCTGGGCAGGACCAGCGCGAGGGAACGTCGCGTCGGGATGCGGCGCGACAGGATCCCGAGCAGAGGTCCGAGCGTCATCGCCACGACCACGTTGAGCGACAGCAGTCCCGCCGCGGCGGCGGGGGAGAGGCCCTCGCCCGCGGTGAGGTACGGCATTCCCCACAGCAGCAGGAAGGCCGTGCTCGCGAACGGCGTGGTGAAGTGCGACCAGAATGCCAGCCGCGTGCCCGGGTGCGCCCATGCGGCGCGGATGCCGACGCCGGTGTCGATGGCGGAGGTGACGACGCGCACGGCGCCGGTCTCGGTGTTGACGCTCACGTCGGCCGGCCGCTCGGGCGGGTGGTTGCGCACGATCGCCCAGACCAGCACAGCGAACAGCAGACCGAGCCCGGCGACGCTGCCGAAGGTGATGCTCCAGGTGGTGGCGTGCAGCAGAGCGGCAAGGGGGAGCAGCGCGGCGAGCTGACCGGTCTGACCCACCAGTCCGGTCAGCTGCACCATCACCGGGCCGCGCTGGGCGGGGAACCAGGTGGCCACCAGGCGCAGCACCGCGGGGAAGATCGCGGCGTCTCCGGCGCCGAGCAGTACGCGCGCGACCAGCGCGACGCCGATGCTGGGCGAGATCGCCATCACGAACTGCCCGAGGGCCATCAGCAGCATCCCGATGACCATGATCGGGCGCGAGCCGTACCGGTCGAGGAGCACGCCGATGGGGATCTGCATTCCGCCGTAGACGGCGAGCTGCACGACCGCGAACATCGACAGCGTGGCGGCATCGGCGCTGAAGCGCTCCGCCGTGTCGACGCCGACCGCGCTGAGAGAGTTGCGGTTGGTGATGGCGAGGATGTACGCGGCGACGGCGACGCCCCAGACGAACCAGGCCCGCCACCCGGGAGATGTCGTGGGTGGGGGAGCCGTGGTCACCACTCAAGGTTAGTCCCGCTGTCGGTACCGCTCGGCACATCGATCAGGAATCGAGAAGGATGCCCGCAGCGCGCGACTTATGTTCGAGGTATGGACATCAACAGCATCACTCTGGAAGTCGACAACACCGATCTGATCGAGCCCACCGAGCGGTTCTACCGGGACGCGCTGCAGGTCGGCGAACGTGTGCGGGTCCGCCGGGTTCGTCTCCGAGCAGCGGGTTCCGAGGGTTCGCTCCCTCGCTGGGATTCGCTCAGCCGGCCGACGTCGACGCACACTTCGATCGAGCGATCAACGCCGGTGCTCAGGCTCTCAAACCCGTCGCGAAGGGCATCTGGGGCTACGGCGGCTCTCTGCGCGCACCCGACGGGACCATCTGGCAGCTCTCGAGCGAGAGCAAGAAGAACACCGCGCCGGCGACGGGTGAGATCACGAGTCTGGTGCTGCTGCTGGGAGTGGCCGACGTCAAGGCGAGCAGGAAGTTCTACGAGCAGCACGGCGCAAGCGTGGCGAAGAGCTTCGGCGGCACCTATGCGGAGTTCTCGACCGGCCCCGTGACGCTCGCTCTGTACAAGCGGGCTGGGCTGGCGAAGCAGGTGGGGCTGTCGGATGCCACGGGCAGCGGGTCGCACCGGTTGGCGGTGCACGCCGATGGCGAATTCACCGATCCCGACGGCTACATCTGGTCGGCCGCCGCGCGCTGACGGAGTCGGGCGCGTCGCGATCCTCGCGTGGTTGCCGTTCCAGGTGACAACGGGGCGCTATGTGGCTCAGACTCGAGCTATGAGTCCGGTGCCGTGGGTGCTGCACGTCGACATGGATCAGTTCATCGCCGCCGTCGAGGTGCTGCGCCGCCCCGAGCTGGCCGGACGCCCCGTCATCGTGGGTGGCAGCGGAGATCCGACGCAGCGGGCGGTGGTCTCCACCGCGTCGTACGAGGCTCGAGCGCACGGCATCGGGTCGGGGATGCCGTTGAAGATCGCGGCCCGTAAAGCACCGCCCGACGCCGTGTTCCTGCCCGTCGACCATGCCGCGTACGAGCAGGCATCCGCCCTCGTGATGCAGACCCTGCGTGCGATGCCCGACGTCATCGTCGAGATCATCGGCTGGGATGAATGCTTCCTCGGGATCACGACGGATGACCCCGAGATGATCGCTCGGAAGGCGCAGCAGGCGGTGTTCGATGCGACCGGGCTGCACTGCTCGGTCGGGATCGGCGACAACAAGGTACGCGCCAAGATCGCCACTGACTTCGGAAAGCCGCGCGGATCGTTCCGACTCACCGAGCAGAACTGGTTCGTGGTGATGGGGGAGCGGCCCACTCGCGATCTGTGGGGCATCGGCCCACGGGTGCAGAAGCGCCTGGCGGAGCATGGCATCCACATGGTGCGGGAACTCGCCGATGCGAATGAAGCCGAGATGGTCGAGGAATTCGGCCCCAAGATGGGCCTCTGGTACCACGGACTCGGGTTCGGGCGCGGGCCGGCTGTCGTCGATGACACACCCTGGGTCGCCCGCAGCCACAGCCGCGAGACGACGTTCCAGCAGAATCTGACCGACCCCGCGCAGATCGAGTCGGCGCTGCGCGAACTGTCCCAGCAGGCGTTCGATGACTGTGCGGCCGAGGGACGACCGGTGATACGGGTGCACCTGAAGGTGCGCTACGCGCCGTTCGAGACACGAACGTTCGGCCGCAAGCTCGCGGAGCCCACCGAGCGCAGCGCGGACGTGATCGATGCGGTTCTCGCACTGGCATCCGCCCTGGACGGTGACCGGGAGGTGAGGCTGCTGGGCGTGCGCGCAGAGATGACCCCGCCGCCGGAAGATGACGCTGTCGAGCGAACGCCTGTGCGCGGCCGGATGTGACGCGGGGAGCGGCGTCGCGCGCGACTGCACACTGCGGTCGAGTCATGGATCGAGTTCCTGACCGTCGACTGGGCCCGGCGACGAATGCGCGCAACGCCGTGGAGTTGTCATCGACTGGTGCGAGGCGCTGCTGCGGGGCGACGCGGGGGATGACGACGCACGGTACCCAGACATCGTCTGGCTGGGCGGCACGATCGGATGGCCGCCACACTGGAGCCGGGCCTGGCGCCTATCCCTTCATGTTCTGACATAATGTGCATTATCGGCTATTCCGTGTGCAGTGCTGACTTAGCCGTTCAGTCCCAGATCTCAACCAGGTGACGCTCGTTCGGACGCAGTGCACGCACGATGCCGGCATCGAATGTCGCGAGCACGCGGTCGCTCGAGGCCGCGATGTTCACGAGCTGCAGGTCCGTGACCTGCCGTCGTCCTCGCAGATCATCGCCGGCGACCGTCCACGTCACAGGCGACGCGTCATCAGCGACCCAGGACCAGCCCTCAGCGCGTCGCAGCGCGCGCAGCTGCCCCATGGCTTCCGCTGCGGTGACCGGTCTGCCCACGACGTTCTCCGTCAACAACAGCCTGAGCAGCCCGAGCTCGGTGATCGGCGTCGTGCTCCACGCGTCGATCGACCCGAACCGCTCGTGCGCGCGCTCGTGATGGACATGACCGTCCCAGCTGAGCGCCAGCAGGACGTTCACATCCAACAGCCGCGGACGGTTCACGGGTCATCCCGATACTCGGCCACGAGCTCGTCGGTGACAACATGCCCCGGCGCGCCCCGCAGCACAGGAATCCCGCTGCGAATGCGTGGTGCCGCATCCTCAGAACGCTCGATACCGAGTGCAGCGAGCTCGGAAAGCACACGTTCCGCGGAGATCCCCCGCGCTGTCGCCCGAGCCTGGACTTCGCGGAAGACGGTCGGCGCCAACCAGTGCTCCAGGCCGCTTTCCGCCGCATAGGGCACCAAGCGCGCAACCGGCTTTCCGTGGTCAGTGACCGTCACGACATCGCCCCCACGCACGGCTGCCAGATACCTGCTGAGACCGTCTCTGAGCTCTCGGATGCCGATGTTCATCCAGTCCCTCCCCGAATTGTGGCGCTTTCTGTGATTATAGCCACAATCCGGCGTGGGGTCGTCCGCCTCGTCAGTCCGGCACGCGGGCGATGGCGAGCAGATGCGCGCTCATGTCGCGGATGCCGGGCAGCGAAGATGCAGTCTTGGCGATCGTCAGCGCGGCATCCGCCACCTGCTCCCCCGCATTCTGCAGCGATTCCAAGAGGGCACCCGCCGGCCCCTCGACACCGACGACCTCGAGCACGTCGAGTCCCGCGGCTCCCACCTCGGCTTCGAGTTCCTCGGCCGTATGGAAGTGGCCCGCCGGAAATCGCATGCCATCGGAAGGTGCTCCGGTCGCCGCGAGCCTGAGCCACTCCCCCGGATACGGGTCAGGCACGGGTCGCCCCAGCGTTGCCTTGCCGAACGCGATATAGCGCGATAGTGCCGCGGCGAAGACATACCCTCGGGGCCGAACTACTCGCTTCGCTTCGCGCAGCGCGAGCAGCCGAGCGTCCGGGGTGGCCAGGTGATAAAGCGGCCCCAGCATGATCGCGGAGTCGAAGCTCGCATCGGCGAACGGCAGATCACGGGCATCCGCCACGTGCGCCGAGAGACCGACGCCACGCGCCTGCTCCACGTGACGCGGAACCGGATCGATCAGTTCGACCGAGAAGCCCGCATCCGCCAGCGCTCGCGCATGCACGCCGGCACCGCCGCCGATGTCGAGCACGCTCCCGCTCGCCACCCGAGCACGGATGATCTCCTGCGTGCGGGCGAACTCGAGCGGCCCCTGTGCGGAGCGCGTCGTGAGCCGCACGTTCTCGTCGAAGATCTCGCCGTAGTACGACTGGATGCGGGTGTCGATGTCCTGCTGATTCACGTTTCGTCTCCTCGCTGCGCTCGTCGCTCAACGACCGGGGGGTATCGCTGCGCTCGTCGCTCGACGACCGGGGGCGCTCAACGGGCTGCGGCGCCGACGTACTCGGCGAGGTGCTCGCCCGTGAGCGTCGACTTCGCAGCCACGAGGTCTGCCGGTGTTCCCTCGAACACCACGCGGCCGCCGTCATGCCCGGCTCCGGGACCGATGTCGATGACCCAGTCGGCGTGCGCCATCACGGCCTGATGATGTTCGATCACGATCACGGTCTTGCCCGAGTCGACGAGCCGGTCGAGCAGTCCGAGCAGGTTGTCGACGTCGGCGAGGTGCAGGCCGGTCGTGGGTTCGTCGAGCACGTAGGTGTCACCCTGCTCCCCCATTTGGATCGCCAGCTTCAGCCGTTGCCGCTCACCGCCCGACAGCGTCGACAGCGGCTGCCCGAGCGTCAGGTAGCCGAGACCGACATCGTCCATGCGACTGAGGATCTTCACGACAGCCGGGATCTTCGCCTCGTCGGATGCGAAGAACGTGCGCGCCTCGGCGACCGGAAGGTCGAGCACCTCGGTGATGTCCCTGCCACCGAGCTTGTACTCGAGCACTGCGGCTTGGAATCTCTTGCCACCACAGTCCTCGCAGGGCGTCTCGATCGTGTCCATGAAACCCAACTCGGTGATGATCACGCCGGACCCCTTGCAACTCGGGCACGCACCCTCGCTGTTGGCGCTGAACAGTGCCGGCTTGACACCGTTGGCCTTGGCGAACGCCTTGCGGATCGGCTCGAGCATGCCGGTGTACGTGGCGGGATTGCTGCGTCGTGATCCCTTGATCGCCGTCTGGTCGATGGCGACCACGCCGGGCTGCGGCGAGATCGATCCGTGCACGAGCGAACTCTTACCCGACCCGGCGACACCGGTGATCACGGTGAGCACGCCAGTGGGCACGTCGACATCCACACGCTGCAGGTTGTTCGCGTCGGCACCGCGCACCTCGAGCACGCCCGTGCGCTCGCGTACAGCATCCTTGAGCTGCGCACGGTCGTTCAGGTGGCGGCCCGTGACGGTGTCGCTGCTCGCCAGCCCGTCGACCGTGCCCTCGAACCCGATCTCGCCACCGACGCTGCCCGCTCCCGGCCCGAGGTCGACGACGTGATCGGCGATCGCGATCGTCTCGGGCTTGTGCTCGACCACGAGCACCGTATTGCCCTTGTCACGCAGCCGCAGAAGCAGTGAGTTCATCTGCTGGATGTCGTGCGGATGCAGACCGATGGTCGGCTCGTCGAACACGTAGGTCACATCGGTGAGCGATGAGCCGAGGTGGCGCAGCAGCTTGATGCGCTGCGCCTCTCCCCCGCTCAATGTGCCGGACGGTCGCTCGAGGCTGAGGTAGCCGAGCCCGAGGGTGACGAAGGAGTCGAGGTTCGCGCGCAGCGCGTCCAGCAGCGGTCCCGCCCCCGACAGTTCCAGCGCTCGCACCCAGGCGGCGAGGTCGGTCACCTGCATGCGACACGCATCGGCGATGCTGACACCGTCGATCTTCGATGACCGCGCACCTTCGGTCAATCGGGTCCCATCGCACTCGGGGCAGGTCGCGAAGGTGGCGACCCGTTCGACGAACGCGCGGATATGCGGCTGCAGCGCATCGAGATCCTTCGACAGCATCGACTTCGTGATCTTGGGGATCAGCCCCTCGTAGGTGATGTTGATGTCGTTGATCTTCACCTTAGTCACCTCGCCGTACAGGAAAAGGCGGCGCTGCTTCTCGGTGAACTCCGCGATCGGCTTGTCGGCCGGATAGAAGCCCGAGCCGGCGAACTGCCTCACCATCCACCCGTCGGCGGTGTACCCGGGCACCATGATCGCCCCCTCATCGAGAGACTTCGACTCGTCGACGACCTGGGCGAGGTCGAGATCCGACACCGCTCCCCTGCCCTCGCAGCGCGGGCACATCCCCCCGAGGTAGATGGCGTCCTTGACGATCTTCTTCTCACCGCCGGGGCCCGTCATCACGCCACTGGCCTTCTGCGTGGGGATGTTGAACGAGAACGCCGTTGGCCCGCCGATGTAGGGCGTGCCGAACTTCGAGAACAGGATGCGCAGCATCGCATTCGCGTCGGTCACCGTGCCGACCGTGGAACGCGGGTTCGCCCCCAGCCGCTCCTGGTCGACGATGATCGCCGTGGTCAGTCCCTCGAGCACATCGACGTCAGGCCGTGGGACCGAAGGCATGAATCCCTGCACGAACGCGCTGTAGGTCTCATCGATCATCCGTCGTGACTCGGCCGCCACCGTGTCGAAGACGAGCGAGCTCTTGCCCGAGCCCGAGACGCCGGTGAAGACCGTGAGGCGGCGTTTGGGGATGCTGACGCTGACGTCCTTCAGATTGTTCTCGCGTGCGCCCTCGACGCGGATGATGTCGTGATTGTCCGCCGGATGTCCCTGGGTCACTCCGAATCCTCTCGTCGTCCGCGCAGATGGGCCCGTCCGATCCTTGCATCCACCCCCGACACGGCGCCACCCTCATCCGGTGAGCAATCCTCCCGCGACACGCCCTACAGCACTACGCTGAGGGCATCCTCATAGGAGGCTCACGGAAAGGTTCTCTCATGACCGATGCACTCTCCGAAGCGAAGAGCTTCGTGAAGTCCGTCCGTACGTTCCTGGTGATCTCGGGCATCATCGCCCTTCTCGCTGGAATCGTGATGCTGGTCTGGCCGATGAAATCCGCGGTCATCGTCACGGCCATCTTCGCGTCCTACCTCATCATCGGCGGTCTCGTGTACGTCGGCCTCGGCATCTTCTCCGGCAAGGGCGGCGGCTGGGCGCGAGTCGGCCACATCCTGCTGGGCCTTCTGTACATCGTGGCCGGTGTCATCGCCTTCGCGAACATCGCGACGGCGACCGTGACGCTCGCGATCGTCGTCGCGATCTTCATCGGAATCAGCTGGATCGTCGACGGGGTGGTCGCCCTGTCGCTGATGGGCCAGAAGACGTCGAAGGTGTGGACCCTGCTGTATGCCCTGCTCGGCATCATCGCCGGAATCATCGTGCTGTTCTCGCCGCTGTACGCGGCCGCCGTGCTGTGGCTCGTGCTCGGCATCTCGCTGATCGTCCTCGGCGTCGTGCAGATCATCCGCGCGATCACGCTCGGCAAGGACTCGCGCGAGATCGAGGACACGCTGAAGGCCGACGGTGTGGCCTGAGCACGTCCAGAAGACCGCGGGTCCCGTCCGACCCGGACGGGCCCCGCGGTCGTAGAGCGGGCTCACTCCCCGTGCAGCCGGCTCACTCGGGCTGGAAGTCGGAAGTGTCGCCGATCAGACGGGTGTTGTCCGCCGGCACCGGGTCGACGGCCGCCTGCGCGACCTCGGCGGCGAACTCCGAGACGTTGTAGAGCTTGCCGGCCGACTCACGGCGCCCGGCGATCGCACCGGGATTCGCACGCTCGAGCAGGGTCGCGGTGATGGTGCCCTCGATCATGTCGCCGGACACGACGGTGAACCCGATGCCCTTCTCGGCAAGGCCGGGGATCAGCTCGCGCAGGGCATCTTCTCCCGCGCGCTTCGACTTGGCCACAGGCTCGTACTCGGTCATGGTCGGCGTGGTGCGGATGAAATGCGCCTGGTGGCTGGTCACGAACACGACCCGCGAGCCTTCACCGAGAAGCGGCTCTGCGGCCGTGAGCACGCCCACCTGCGCGTCACGGTTGAGCTTGAGGGCATAGTCCTCGGCCATGCCGGACTCCATACCACCCGAGGCGTTCAGCACCAGGATGTCGAGACGCCCGAACTCCTCACGCACCTGCTCGAACATCGACGCCACCGAATCGGCATCGGTGAGGTCGGCGCCGACGACCAGCGCTCGGCGCCCGAGAGCGCGCAGCTCGTTCGCGAGCTTCTCGGCGCGCGGTGCCTTGTTGCGGAAGTTGATCACGACATCTGCGCCGGCCTCGGCGAAGTAGCGGATCGTGTCTGCGCCGATTCCTCGCGACGATCCGGTGACGAGCGCCACCTTCCCGTCGAGGGATCCGGCGGGGAGGACCTGGGTCATTTCGACTCCTCGTGGGCGCGGATTTCGCACGTTCTGCGACAACCCACACTACAACCCCTGTAGCGAGGACCCATGCCGCGGCCACGTGGTAGGTTGTGCCCAGGAGGGCCCATGGACGGCTTCACGACATTCATCACGGTCATCGAGGAATGGGCGTGGATCGGCTGGCTCGTGCTGATCGCACTGTTCCTCGTGATCGAGATGCTCACGCTCGACCTCACCTTCCTGATGCTCGCCTTCGGCGGCGCCGTCGGCCTGCTGACCGACCTGATCGGGTTCCCGATCTGGGCGCAGGTGATCGTCGCCGGCGTCGCGGCGTCTGCGTTCGTGCTCTTCCTGAGACCGCCGCTGCTGCAGCGGCTCAGCCGGGATGAGGATCCCACTCCGTCGAACATGGACGCGCTGATCGACCTGGGCGGAGTCGTGCTCGAGGATGTCACCCAGGCCAGCGGCCTCGTGAAGCTCAGCAACGGCGACACCTGGACCGCCCGCAGCTTCGACGGCGCACCGATCCCCCGCGGGCACCACATCGCCGTCGCCGAGATCACCGGTGCCACCGCAATCGTCCACCCCGTGACCGAAGAGGAACTCTGATGGACAGTTCGATCATTCCCGCCGCGATCGCCTGGGTCCTGGCCATCGCCGTCATCATCTTCGTCCTGGTGACCCTGGCGCGCGCGATCCGCATCATCCCGCAGGCCACCGCCGGCATCGTCGAACGACTCGGGCGCTACCACAAGACCCTCAGCCCAGGACTGAACCTGCTCGTGCCGTTCATCGATCGGCTGCGCCCGCTGATCGACATGCGCGAGCAGGTGGTGTCGTTCCCCCCGCAGCCGGTGATCACCGAGGACAACCTCGTCGTCTCGATCGACACCGTCGTGTACTTCCAGGTGACCGACGCCAGAGCGGCCACCTATGAGATCGCCAACTACCTCGGTGCCGTCGAGCAGCTCACGACGACGACCCTGCGCAACGTCGTCGGCGGACTCAACCTCGAAGAGGCGCTGACCAGCCGCGACGAGATCAACGGGCAGCTGCGCGTCGTGCTCGACGAGGCCACCGGCAAATGGGGCATCCGCGTCTCCCGCGTCGAGCTCAAGGCGATCGACCCGCCCGTCTCGATCCAGGACTCGATGGAGAAGCAGATGCGCGCCGAGCGAGACCGCCGCGC
Organism: Microbacterium bandirmense; assembly: GCF_037204185.1. NCBI lineage: Bacteria > Bacillati > Actinomycetota > Actinomycetes > Micrococcales > Microbacteriaceae > Microbacterium > Microbacterium bandirmense. Next base: position 144,004 of record NZ_JBBDGM010000003.1, read on the forward strand.
AGCGATCCTCACGGCGGAGGGCTCGAAGCAGTCGCAGATCCTCGAGGCCGAGGGACAGCGGCAGGCGGCGATCCTGCAGGCCGAGGGCGACAAGCAGGCCGCGGTACTGCGCGCGCAGGGTGAGGCCGAGGCCATCCAGAACGTGTTCAGCGCGATCCACCAGGGCCGTCCCGACGACAAGCTGCTCGCCTACCAGTACCTGCAGATGCTGCCGAAGATCAGTGAGAGCGAGTCGAGCAAGCTCTGGATCATCCCCAGCGAGCTGACCGAGGCGCTGAAGGGCATCGGCACGGCGTTCACGCCCCGGCCAGGCACGGATCTGCAGCGCGACGCGTGACCCACCCGTACTTCCAGGGTGCGAGTGAGCCCCGCATCCTCGCCCATCGCGGACTCTCCTCCGCCCCCGGACAGGATCCGTCACTGTGGGAGAACACGGCGGCCGCTTTCGCCGCCGCGCACGCCGCCGGCGCTGAATACATCGAGACCGACTGCCAGGTGACCGCCGACGGCGACGTGGTGCTCTTCCACGACGCCACCCTCGAGCGTGTCGCCGGCGATCCGCGGGCGATCGCCGAGGTGCGCACCGCCGAACTGGCCGAGCTCTTCTCAGAGCACGGCGGTCTGCTGACGGTCGGCGATGCCCTCGAGGCGTTCCCGCGCTCGCGATTCAACATAGATGTGAAGTCCGCCACCGGGGCAGAGCCGATCGGTCCGCTGATCGCGCCCCACGCGCACCGGGTGCTGCTCACGAGCTTCTCCGACCGCATCAGGACCACAGCCCTGGCATCCGTTCGCCGGGCAGGCGCCGCCATGTCTCCCGCGACCTCGGGCGGCACCAGGGTGATCGGCGCGCTCCGCGCGCTCTCGGGCATCCGGCTCTCCTCCGCACGCGCACTGCGCGATGTGGATGCCGTGCAGATCCCGGAACGCCACAATGGGGTGCGCCTGTTCACTCCTTCGCTGGTCAGAGCCGCCCACGCGCACGGTGTGGAGGTGCATGTCTGGACTGTCAACGACGCGGATGACATGCGCCGTCTCATCGCGGCGGGCGCGGACGGCATCGTGACCGATCGAGCCGATCTCGCGGTCGCGACCCTGGGTATCTCCTGATACACCCAAAACCGGCCCATTGACCTGGGATTCACCTGTGAGTTCTTCGCTGAACTCGCCGCTGTGGATGAAGCGCACAGGCGCGAGCGTTATACCTGACAGCGACGAGAGGACCACACAATGGCAGATCGCAGCCTTCGCGGCATCCGACTGGGTGCGCAGAGCCTTCAGAGCGAAGAGGGCGTCGTTTTCATGGAGCGACGCGCGACCGCATACAAGTGCGAGTCGTGTGGGCAGGAGACGACCCTGATGTTCGCGGCGGACGCAGAGCCGCCGCAGACCTGGGAGTGCCGCGGTTGCGGCGCTGAGGCGGTGCTGCAGATCGATGGAGCATCGGTCAAGCTCGAGGAGAGCGACGAGAAGGCGGCCCGTACCCACTGGGACATGCTGCTGGAGCGTCGCACGCGCGATGAGCTCGAAGAGCTCCTCGCCGACCGTCTCGCGTACGTCCGTGCCCGCCGTGGCGCCGGCGACGACCCCAACCGCGAGCGCATCGGCGCCTGATTCAGCGCCGCCGCCGAGCGTGCACGCCCGCAGCCAGCAGCACCAGGGACCCTGAGATGATGATCCCCAGCTGAATCCAGGGTCCCAGCACGACTCCCGCCGTGAGGCCGGAACGCAGTTCGACATCCTCGAGCAGCGCTCCGGCCTCATCTGCGTCCAGCGACGACACGGTCGATCCGTCGGGACGGATGATCTGACTGGTGCCGACCGTGGACACGTTCACGACGCTGCGTCCGGTCTCGATCGCGCGCATCCGCGCGAAGGCCAGCTGCTGCAGATTCTCGTCGGTGCCGCGGAAGTCGGCGTTGTTGGTCTGGAACACCAGCACCTCGGAGCCGCCCGTGACAGCCTCACGGATCACCTCGTCATAGATCACGTCGAAGCAGATGGCCAGGCCGACGCCGACGCCGTCGACCTCGACGATCGGCGGGTTGGATCCCGGCGTGTATTCGCGGCCGATCAGGCCGATCAGGTCCGGCGCTATCGCGAAGTAGAACTCGCGGTCGGGCACATACTCGCCGAAGGGCACCGGATGCCGCTTGTCGTGCGTCTGCGCAGCCGTGCCGTCCGCGGTCCAGAGGAACGACGTGTTGAAGTACTCGTCACCGCGCTGCGTGGCGGTGTTGGCCAGCAGCGGCGCATCGAAGGCGGTGACGACGCGTGTCAGACGGCGCGCCGTGGCTTCGTCGCGGAACGGGTCGTAATCGACGCCGCCCTCGGGCCACACGATCAGGTCGATGTCTTCGCCGCGCAGCGCATCGGTCGCCTTCTTCTGCGCGGTGATCACCCCGTACGGCTCGCGGTCGTCGAAGTATCCGGTCGCGCCGTTCCCCTGCACAGCCGCGATGCGCATGGTGCCCGACGGCGTGGTCGGGAACAGCGGGGTGAAGACCAGTACCAGCACCGTCAGGGCCGGGGCGATCCACTGCACTGGGCGCCGCCACGCGCGCGTCCGCACCACCTCGATCAGCAGCGCCACAGCGGCCACCATCAAGAACGTGAGCCCACTGACGCCGAGCCACGAGGCCACCGGGGCGAACGGCCCCTCGGCCTGCGTCATGCCGAGTCTGGCCCACGGGAACCCTCCATAGGGCCAGTTGCCGAGGAACAGCTCGTACAGCGTCCACAGCGCGGCCACGAGGAGCGGGAGCACCACGCTGCGGCCGCCAGGCCAGGCACGCGGCAGCCAGCGGTACGCCAGCGCGATCGGCACGAGTGCGACGGCCGTCAGTGCGGCCTGCAGCACGAACAGCGCCGCCCACGGGACGGGCCCGAGATACCGGGCGGTCCACGAGACGAGCAGCGAGAAGAGCGCGACCCCGTACACACCGGAGACCAGCATCGCGCCACCGACGCGGCGGCCGATCAAAGTGGGCAGCAGCAGAGCCAGCGCGACGAACGCCAGCGGCCAGGCAGCGAGCGACGGGAACGCCAGGTTCATCAGCACGCCGGCCACCCCGGCCATCGGCACCGCCAGCCACAGCGGGATCAGCGGGCGCGCTCGCGCATCGGTCGATTCTTCGGACATCCGATCACACCGCCGAATAGGCGACGATGCCGCGTCGCACCCCGTCGAGGGCCCGGCGCGCTGTGCGCGCGAGCTCGTCGTCCTCGGCGACGATCGACAGCTGATCGAGCAGGTCGATGGTCTGCTTCGCCCAGCGCACGAAGTCGCCGGCCGCCATGTCGGCATCGATCAGCACGCGCTCGAGCGGGCCCCCGCGGGTCCAGCCGTGCATCGCCGCGGCCAGCCCGGGGGCGAGCGGCTCGGTGCGTGGCAGCGAGTAATCGTGCTCGAGTTCGTCGAGTTCAGCCCACAGCCGCATAGTCGCATCATACGCGATGCGGAACGCCCCTCGCGGCAGCCCCCGCTCCCCCATCGACTGCTCACCGCGGCGAGGCTCATACACCAGGCAGCTCGCCATCGCCGCCAGCGACGGCGCGTCGAGGTTGCGCCACAGGTTCAGCCGCAGCGCCTCGGCCACGAGCAGGTCGCGCTCGCCATAGATGCGGCGCATGGTGCGTCCCGCATCGGTGAGCCGCAGGTCGTCACCATCGGTCTCGAGGTAGTCCACCACCTGCAGCACGTCGATCACGCGGTCGAAGATGCGCGCTACCGTGCCCGTGCGGTTCTCGATCTGACGGCGGATGCGATCGGTATCGCGCTTGAGGGAGTAGTAGCGCTCCGCCCATCGGGCGTGCGCCTCGCGATCGGGACAACTGTGACAGGAGTGCCGCTGCATCCGCGTGCGCAGTGACTGGATCTTCTTCATCCGCTTCTCGCGTGCGGCGCGGGGGCCTGCGGAGTCCTTGCGGTTCTTCTTCTCGAGGTCGCTGAGTTCGCGGCGGATCGCCGCGTAGTCGAGGAAGTCACCGCGGTCGCACTCCATGGCCTTCAGATAGCCCTGGAGGGACTCCTCGGCATCCTTCACCTTGCGCGCGAGGCCGACGACGGCCCGATCTGCCTGGAACTGCGCGAACGACGATTCGAGGATCTCCCTCGCCCGCTCACGCCCGAACCGGTCGATGAGGTTGACCGCCATGTTGTACGTGGGACGGAAGCTGGAGTTGAGCGGGTAGGTGCGTCGGGATGCCAGTGCTGCGACGGCCTGGGGATCCATGCCCTCCGTCCACTGCACGACCGCGTGGCCCTCGACGTCGATCCCCCGGCGACCTGCGCGCCCGGTGAGCTGGGTGTACTCCCCCGAGGTGATGGCGACGCGCGCCTCGCCGTTGAACTTCTCCATCTTCTCGAGCACCACGGTGCGCGCCGGCATGTTGATGCCGAGCGCGAGCGTCTCAGTGGCGAAGACCACCTTCACGAGCTTGCGCTGGAAGAGCTCCTCGACGACCTCCTTGAAGGCGGGCAGCAGCCCGGCATGGTGGGCCGCCACGCCACGCTCGAGGTTGTCGCGCCACTCCCAGAATCCGAGCACGTCGAGATCCTCGTCCTGCAGCGATCTCGTGCGCTCCTCGACGATCTCGCGGATCAGGCTGCGCTCGTCCTGCGAGGTCAGCCGCACCCCGGCACGACGCACCTGCTGCACCGCCGCATCACAGCCGACCCGGCTGAAGATGAAGAAGATCGCCGGCAGCAGGCTCAACCGCTCGAGCAGCCGCACCACATCGGCACGATCCATCCGCTCGATGCGCCGCATGTTCGACGCGCGCACCGGCCGCTTGCCCCCGCGCGGCGGACGCTGGGCCTGCCGACCGGCGTGCCGATTGCTGATGTACTCCTGCGCGCGGCGGTTGCTCTCATGGCGGGAACCGGTGAACGAGCGGATGCGGAACAGCTCCTGATTGACCTGCGCAGTGGCGACGCCCGCACGGTCGTCGAACAGCGGAAGCAGGTCGTCGCGCACCAGCACATGCTGTTCCAACGGCACCGGGCGGATCTCGGACACGATCACGTCGGTGTCGCCGCGCACAGTGTCGAGCCAGTCGCCGAACTCCTCGGCGTTGGAGACCGTGGCGCTCAGCGAGATGAGGCGCACCTGCTGCGGCAGGTGCAGGATCACCTCTTCCCACACCGGTCCCCGGAACCGATCGGCGAGGTAGTGCACCTCGTCCATGACGACGTACCGCAGCCCGCGCAGCGCATCGGAGTCGGCATAGAGCATGTTACGCAGCACCTCGGTGGTCATCACCACGATGCGCGCGTTACCGTTGATGTTCGTGTCACCGGTGAGCAGGCCGACGTCGTCGGGCCCGTAGACATCGACGAGTTCGCGGAACTTCTGGTTCGACAGCGCCTTCATCGGCGTGGTGTAGAACGCCTTCTCGTTCGGAGACTGCATCGCGAGGTGGATCGCGAACTTGCCCACGATAGTCTTTCCGGCCCCCGTGGGGGCGGCTACCAGAACGCTGCGACCGCGCTCGAGCGCCTGACACGCCTCGATCTGGAACGGATCCAGATCGAAGCGCTGCCGTGCGGCGAAAGCCTGCGTCTGCGGATGATCGGCCGCAGACCGGGCGGCCGCGTAGCGCTCGGCGGGCGAGGTCATGCCACCGGGTTGTCTGGATCGAGTCCCGCGGCGAGCTCGCGCTTTCGCTTCCCCCGGTCGAAGAAGAGCGACAGGAACGCCGCCGCGAAGTACAGCACGATCAGGATGCCCGCGAGCATCAGCATCGAGCCGATGTCGGCGGCGGGGGTGGCGACGGCGGCGAACAGCGAGGCGACCAGGATCGCGACGCGCCACCCCTTGAGCATCGCCTTGCCGGTCATGATCCCGGCGAGGTTCAATGCGACCATGAACACGGGCAGCACGAACGATACGCCGATCACCAGCACGAACTTCAGGATGAAGTCGTAGTAGTAGTCGGAGTCGAAGAAGTTCACGCCGATCTCGGGCACGAAGTTCGACATCACCTCGATGACATGCGGTGCGACCAGCACTGCCACGTAGCCTCCGGCGAAGAACAGCGGCACCGCGGCGGCGACGAACGCCACCGTGTACTTGATCTCCTTGCGCGTGAGCCCGGGCATGATGAACGCCCAGATCTGCCACAGCCAGACGGGTGCTGAAAGAAGCAGACCGATGGACAGCGCCATCCTGATCCGCAGGTTGAAGCCAGATGCGATTCCCGTGAACATCAGCTCCGCGAAGTCGCCCCCGCGCTTCTCATCGATCACGCGGATCGGCTCGGTGAGGAAGTTGATCACGGGATCGGTGATGATGAAGGCGATCACCATTCCCGCGGCCAGGCCGATCACGCCGATGACCAGGCGCTTGCGTGCCTCGCGCAGATGCTCGCCGAGCGACATACGCCGATCGCGCTTGCCGCCTTCGGGCTGCGCTTCGACGTTCAGTTCAGTCACAGCCTATGAAGCGCGAGGTGGCGTGTCCTGATCGGCAGGACGATCGACCGGAGGCGCTGCGGGCGCCGTGGTGCCCGTCGACGCGGCGTCGGTGCCGTCGGTCGGAGCCGGTTCGGCGTCGTCGGACTTCATGGCCTTCATCTCACCCTTGAAGACGCGGGCCGACTGGCCGAGGCTCTTCGCCAGCGCCGGCAGCTTCGCCGCACCGAACAGAAGCAGGATGATGATCAGGATGATCCACAGGTGTGGTCCTGCGAAAAGATTGCCCATGGAATGTCTCCTCTGGGATGGGTCAAGGTCGGTTCAGTCTACCCGTCGCGAACCCGTGCCGGGTACGTCGTACAGTGCGAGCGCGGCAGCCGCCCAATCACGGGTGGCGACCTTCGCCTGCGGCGGGTCGAGCACTTCCATCATGCCGCCGAAACGCCCTGCGATCCGCTTGACGACACGCGGATCAGCCATGCGGAACCGCAGGGTCACCTGGCCGTCGGCACGGTCGACCTCTTCGTGGGCGAATGCGCCCAACAGCGGCACCAGACGTTCGGGAAGGCGAACGGTCACTCCGCCGGCATCCCCGTCCTGGCCGAACACGGCCGGCACGGGCGCGTCGCTGTGCGTGATCGCGATATCGGTGAGCTGGGGCTCGCTGACGCGGTCGAGGTGGAAGGTGCGCATCGCCGTGCGCAGGTGGCACCAGCCCTGCAGATACCACTGGCCGTTGGTGATGAGGATCTGCATCGGGTCGACGGTGCGCGTGGTGACTGCCGCATCGGGTGCCTGATAGCGGAACGACACCGCTACGCCGTCATGCAGCGCGCGCGAGACGACATCCTGCACCTCGCTGACGGCGACGGGCGCGATGATCAGGTCGGGCGGTGCATCGGCGGATCCGCGCGACAGCTTCGCCATCAGGCCCGCCACGAGCCCGGAATCCGCGACAGCGGGCACCGCCGCCACCATCTGCAGTCCGGCCAGCAGCGCCGCGGCCTCCCGCGCCGTGAAGCGCGGCACGCGCCGCAGTGCGACGTCGTTCGTGATCTCGATCACGCCGTGATCGTCGAGCAGATCCCAGTCGATGTCGAACATCTCCTGTGGCAGCTGCCAGTAGCCGGAGTCACCGGGCAGGCCGATCACCGTGAGCTTCTCGACCATCGTGCGCATCTCGGCGGCCGTCACACCGAAATCAGCGGCGGCTTCGTCGAGAGTCACCTGCCCGCGCTCGAGCAGGTAGGGCACCAGCGTCAGATAGAGCCTGACGCGATCCGCGGCCAGCAGGGGTGCGCGCGAAGCGCTCATATGCGGCCTCCATCGTCGTGGATGCGCATGATCGCCTGCAGGCGCGTGATCACGGCCTCACGCAGCGATACCGGCTCGACGACGCGCACCTCGGGACCGAAGGCCGCGAGCTCGTCGGCGAACACATGGCGATCCACGTAGGGCACGCGGATGCCCTGGGGCGCGGGCGTCGAACGGCGCCCCAGTCGCAGGGCGGCCTCCGTTCCCGGGGTCACCTCGAGGAGCGCGCTCTGGGATGCCGCCACCTCGACGAGCCCCGCCAGTGCGCGATCGGCAGCACCCTCGCGGAGCGACGGATCGAAGGTCTGCGCCGTCACCTTGACATCGCTGACGATGCGGCTGAGCAGGAAGGTGCGCTCGGCGCCCGCATCCACATCGATGCCGTACAGGTGCCAGCGCGCCTCGTACTCGACCAGCGCGAGCGGGCGGATGCGGCGCCGGGTGGGCGCCTGCTCCCCCGGCTTCAGGTACTCGAAGACGACGACGCGACTGCGTTCGATGCCCTCCTGAACCTTCGGGAACGCGGCATCGCGCGCGGTGATCCGCGGCGCGAATCCGATGATCTGCTCATCGCCGTCGATGCCGAGGGCGCGGATCTTGCGCACCCCCGACTGTGCGTCGCCCGACACCGATTCGGCGCTCCACACGCTGCCCGCCAGGCGCAGCACGGCGAGCTCCGCGGCGGTGAACTCGATGTCACTGGGCAGGTCGTACTCGGCAAGTGGGATCCGGTAGCGCGCCTCGCGCAGATCCTGCGGATCGGTCGGGTCGCCGATCGTCTCGATCGGCATCCCCAGGGCGCGGAGCTCGTCCTTGTCGCGCTCGAACATCTTCTCGAGCGAATCGGACTTCGCGCCGGCCTCGACGCGCTGGCGGTAGCCCGACACGTTCTCGAGGATCTGCTGCTTTGTGAGGCCGATCTCCGTGGCCATCAGCGCCACGACGAGGTTCGTCAGGCGCTCCTCCGCGGGGATCGTGGCTGCGCTCATCCCTGAGTCATCTCCTCCGGGATCACACCGAGGACGTCGACCACGTAGATGCCGGCATCACCCGAATCGCCGGGCACGATGACCATGATCTGCGAGCCGATGTGAGCCTCGGCGATCGCCGTACCGACCTCTTCGGGCAGCGAGTCGGCGTTCAGCATGACGGCACCGTCCCACGAGGTGCCGGTCACGGATCGGTCGGCCCACGAGACGGCGGTGTAGTGGAACATCGCCGCGCCGTCGCCGACCTCTTCGCCTCGACCCTCGATGAGGGTCTCGGTGACCGTCTCCTTCGGTGCTGCGCTATCGGGCACGATGATGCCGGGGCGACCGTCGGGCGCGCGAACGACCGACGGCAGTCCGCGGGTCGTGTTGAAGACGTCATCGCCCTCGGCCTTCGGCAGCAGCGTGTAGCGGATGTCGTAGACGGCGAGCATGCTGTCATCGGCGCCGAGGCCGACCTGTGCGGCCATCCCCTCGGGCAGCTGACCGGACGGAATGGCCACGACCACACGACTGCCCTCGGTAGCGCATGCGAGTGCCTCGTCGACGCCCGGGAACTGCGCCGATGCGGATTCGGGACTCCAGACGCTGAGTCCCGACTGGATCGGCTCGCCGGTGGTGCCGTTGACGAGCATCAGCGTCATGATCGCGTTCTGCGTCGCGGAGGCTATGGGTGCGCCGTCGCCGACGATGAGGTCGGCGTATTTGACCTCGGATGCCCGGACCGGAAGGTCCACCGACACCTGCGGGGTGCCGAACGAGCCCGTCACTTCGACGGACGCCTCCAGTCCTGCCGAGCTGGAGCGTTCACAGGCGGCGCCGTCGAAGCTCGGCGCGGGCGAGCATCCGGTCAGCGCGAGGGCGGAGAGGGCGAGGGCCGAGAGAGCAGCGGTCGATTTACGCACGCGCCCCAGTCTATTCCGAAGCGGGCGGCACCTCGCGCGACGTGGCCGCGATGCGTGCACCGGCGGCGGCCTTCTGCGCTTCACGCACACGCTTGCGGAGATTCTTGTCGGTGATCTCGCGATCCCCGACGGCACCAGGGGTCCACAGCTCGACGTCCTCATCGCCGTAACTCGACTTCGAGGCGCGACGGCGCACCTCCGGTGGCACAGCGCCCGGCGCGAGCCGCCGCGCGGTCAGCAGGAAGCCCGTGTGCGCCACCATGCGGTGGTCGGGCCGCACGGCGAGCCCCTCGACGTGCCAGCCGCGCACCATCGTCTCCGAGGCGTCGGGCTCGGTGAACAGACCGGTTCCGCGGATGTACTCGGCTACTCGGGACAGCTGCGTGGCCGTGGCGATGTAGCAGATCACCACGCCACCGGGCGTCAGCGCGTCGGCGACGGCGTCCATGCAGTCCCAGGGCGCGAGCATGTCGAGCACCACCCGGTCGACCGTTCCGGGCTCGAATCGCTGCGGCAGCTCGTCGGCGAGATCACCGACGACGACGTCCCACGTAGCGGGCATCTCACCGAAGAAGGTCTCCACGTTCGCCTTCGCGACCTCGGCGAAGTCCTCGCGACGCTCGAACGACGTCAGAGCACCATCGGGTCCGATCGCGCGCAGCAGGGCGAGCGAGAGGGCGCCGGAGCCCACCCCGGCCTCGACCACGACCGCACCGGGGAAGATGTCGGCCTGCATGACGATCTGCGCCGAATCCTTGGGATACACGATCGCCGCGCCGCGCGGCATCGACAGTGCGAAATCGCGCAGCAGCGGCCGCAGCGCGAGATAGTCGTGTCCTGAGCTGTTGGTCACGACGGAGCCGTCGGGCTGCCCGATCAGGTCGCGGTGGAACAGCACCCCATGGTGCGTGTGCAGCTCGCCGTCGGAGCGCAGCGTGATGGTGTGCATCCGAGCCTTCGGGCCGGTCAGCTGCACGCGGTCACCCTCGCGGAACGGTCCGCTGGGGCGTGCCGCGCTCATCGGGTCGCCCCGCTCATGACACGCGCGCGAAGGTCGGCGAGGTCGGCGGCGGTGCGACCGTCGAGCGTCGCCCACAGCTCGTGTGCGCCGAGTCCGTCGAGTGCGACGATGTGCGGGACGCCGAGTGTGGTCGCCCCGGATGCCAGTCCTGCAGCGAGCCCGGTGGGCGAGTCCTCGATCACGATGGCGTCGGCGATGTCGACGCCGAGAAGCCCGGCGGCCTGCAGGTAGGGGTCGGGATGCGGTTTGGGGTTGCTCACGTCGTCGCCGGCGACCACGAAGTCGAACGCCGCGAAGTCGATCAGGCTCACCACGTCGAGCGCCATCCGCCGCAGCGACATGGTCACCAGCGCCGTGGGGATGCCCTGCGCGCGGAGGTCGGCGAGCAGTTCGCGCGCGCCAGGGCGAAACGGCACGCCCTCGCTGCGCAGCCGCTCGGCGACGCGATCGGTGAGCAGCTGCACGATGGCGTCAGGCTCCATGTCGACCCCGGCGGCGCGCAGGATCTTCGCGCTGTCGATCAGGGCGTTGCCCACCAGCTGCAGCGCGTCCTCAGAGGTCCAGGTGCCGCCGAATGACTCCACGAGTTCGGTCTCGACCGCGATCCAGTACGGTTCGGTGTCGACGAGGGTTCCGTCCATGTCCCACAGGACGGCGCTGGGCTTGTCGGTGCTGATGGGCTTGATGCTCACTGAACCCATGCTAGCCGTGTCCCCACCCCGGCCGCGCGGGGCGCGACTACGCTGGAGGGATATCCACGGCCGACGGAGAGGAGCTCGGTGGACGTCCTCGGCTCTCGTATCATCATCGCCGCGTTCGACGGCTGGAACGACGCGGGCGAGGCGGCCAGCGGCGCCATCGCGGCACTGCGCGAATCCACCGATTACGAACGGGTGCACTCGGCCGACCCCGAGCTGTACTTCGACTACCAGTACACCCGCCCGTCGACCCGGATGGATGCCAGCGGACGCCGCGAACTCGTCTGGCCAGAAGCGACGCTGTGGCGACCGACCTCCACCGGCGAGGGCCCCGAGCTGTGGCTGCTCACCGGCGCAGAGCCGGCCAGGGCGTGGCAGGCATTCGCCAGCGAGTTCATCGATGTGGCCCTGCGCGACGACGTGACCGGCTTCGTCACCCTCGGCGCGATGCTCTCCGACGTTCCGCACACGCGCCCCATCTCGGTGTTCGCTGCGAGCACCGAGGAGCGCGTGCGTGAGGCACACGGGCTCGACAAGACGACGTACGAGGGGCCGGTGGGCATCCTCAGCGTCTTCGAGCACTTCGCCACTCAGGCCGACATCCCCACGGCGACGCTGTGGGCCAGTGTCCCCCACTACGTCGCCTCCGCCGCACCCTCACCCAAGGCGACGCTCGCGCTGCTCGACCGGCTCGAGGAGCTCACGGGCGTCGGGCCGGCGCGCGAGCACCTGCGCACCGAAGCCGCGGCGTGGGAGGCCTCGATCGACGCCGCTGCCGCCGAGGACGACGACATGACGGAGTACATCCGCCAACTCGAGCGAACCCGTGACACCTGGGACTCACCGGATGCATCGGGCGACGCCATCGCCCAGGCGTTCGAACGCTACCTGCGCCGCCGGGGCGACGGGCGCGACAAGCGCTGAGCGATCACAGCGCCGGGATGGCACCCGTCGAGAGCAGCACGATGATCGCCACGCCGAGCAGCACCCGATAGATCACGAACGGCAGGAAGCTGCGCTTCGAGATCCAGTTCATGAAGAACGCGATCACGCCCAGCGCGACCACGAACGCGATGCCGGTGGCTGCGAACGTCTCGCCGAGACCGAAGTGCGGGTTGGGGTCATCCCAGTGCTTGACCAGCTGGTAGAAGCCGCTTCCGAAGACGGCGGGGATCGCCAGCAGGAAGGCGTACCGCGCGGCGGCCGCGCGCTCGTAGCCGAGGAACAGTCCCATGGTGATCGTGCCGCCCGATCGCGAGACGCCCGGTACCAGCGCCAGCGCCTGCGCGAACCCGAACGCGACGCCGTGCGGGTACGTGAGCTGATTGAGTCGACGCTTCTTGGCGCCGATGTAGTCGGCGATGCCGAGTAGCAACCCGAAGCCGATCAGCATGATGGCGACGAGCCACAGCGACCGCAGCACGGTCTCGATCTTGTCCTGGAAGAGCAGCCCGAGCACGACGATCGGGATGCTGCCGATGATGATCAGCCACCCCATCCTGGCATCCGGATCGTCCCGCGGGACGCGTCCGGTCAGCGATCGGAACCACTGCCCGATGATGCGCACGATGTCGCGCCAGAAGAACACCACGACTGCGGCTTCGGTGCCGATTTGCGTGATCGCCGTGAAGGCAGCACCCGGGTCTTCGCCGGACGGCAGGAACGTGCCGACGATGCGCAGATGCGCGCTGGACGAGATGGGCAGGAACTCGGTGAGTCCCTGGACGATGCCCAGGATGAGGGCTTCGAGCAGGTTCATGCAGTGCTTTCGAGATGTGGTGGGGAAGCGGTCGGATGCTGGTCAGCACACGCGCAGCAGATCGGCCAGCACCCGCTGACCGAAGACAAGCGATTCTACGGGCACGCGCTCGTCGACTCCGTGGAACATCCCTGTGAAGTCGAGGTCGGCCGGCAGCTGCAGCGGCGCGAAGCCGTATCCGGTGATCCCGATCGACGCGAGTGCCTTGTTGTCGGTGCCGGCGCCCAGCAGGTAGGGGATCACCGGCACGCCGGGATCGTGCCGTCCCAGAGCCGAGACCATGTGCTCGACGAGGTCTCCGGTGAACGGCGTCTCCATCCCGATGTCGCGGACGACGGTCTGGATCTCGATGTCGTCGCCGACGATGTGCTGCAGTTCGGCGAGGACGTCGTCCTCGGTGCCGGGGATCACGCGGACGTCGATCAGGGCCTCGGCGGTCTCGGGGATCACGTTGTGCTTGTAGCCGGCGGTGAGTGCCGTCGGGTTGGTGGTGGTGCGGAACGTGGAGCGCAGGAACGCCTCGGCGGGGCCGGCTGCGGCGGCGAGGGCATCCGGATCGTCGACGGGCCGCCCGGTGAGGTCGCTGAGGCCCTGCAGAAGCGCCTGGGTGGTCGGGGTGAGTCGAATCGGCCAGCGGGTGCGCCCGATCGCGGCGACGGCCTCGGAGAGCCGGGTGACCGCGTTGTCCTCGTGGTAGCGGCTGCCGTGACCCGCGCGGCCCTTGGCGACCAGTCGCAGCCACATCAGGGCCTTCTCACCGACCTGCAGCAGGTACGCGCGATGGTCATCGACGGTGATCGAGTAGCCGCCGACCTCGCTGATCGCCTCGGTGGCGCCGGCGAACCACTCCGGCCTGTCGCGCACGACCAGCGCTGAGCCCTCGACGCCGCCGTTCTCCTCGTCGGCGAAGAAGGCCAGGATCAGGTCACGGTCGGGCTGCTCCCCCGCACGCAGCAGATCGGCCACGGCGGTGAGGATCATGGCGTCCATGTTCTTCATGTCGACAGCGCCCCGCCCCCACAGCATCCCGTCGCTGATGACGCCCTCGAACGGGTCGACGGTCCAGTCCTCCGCGACGGCGGGGACGACGTCGAGGTGTCCGTGCACCACGAGTGCGGGACGGTCGGGGTTGCGCCCGCGCACGCGCGCCATCACGTTCGTGCGCCGCGGGATCGGCTCGTAGTACTCCGGCTTGAGGCTGAGCTCGGTCAGGTACGCGCCGACGTACTCCGCTGCTTCCCGCTCGCCACGGGCGTTGCCGCCCCCGAAGTTGGACGTGTCGATGCGGATCAGGTCGCGCGCGATCTGCGCGACCTCGGGAACGGTCGGGTCGGACATGCTCCCAGGCTACCGAAACGCTCAGCCACGCCCGGGCGTCGCGCGGTTTCGTGCGTGCCTCGTGATCGTGCTAATGTCGTTCTTCGGTCGGCAACGACTTCTCATCACCTGCGCGGGTGGCGGAATAGGTAGACGCGCTAGCTTGAGGTGCTAGTGCCCGCATAGGGCGTGGGGGTTCAAGTCCCCCCTCGCGCACACATGTATCGAGGCCCCGGATCCATCGGATCCAGGGCCTCGATCGTCTTCTCGGCGATCAGGCCTCCACGTCGCCCCGCCAGCCGCCTGTGGCCGACCCGCGCCCTTCGATGAACTCCTTGAAGTTGTCGAGGTCCTTGCGCACCGCGTGCCCCGCGGCGCCTGCCAGTGCGCCGAGCTTCTCGAGCATCCCCTCCGGCTCCCAGTCGATCTGCACGGTCACGCGGGTCGATGTGTCCGACAGCTTGTGGAAGGTCACCACGCCCGCGTGCGCGGTCTCACCGCCGGTGCTGCGCCAGGCAACCCGCTCGTCGGGGTGCTGCTCGGTGATCACGGTGTCGAACTCGCGTTCGGCGCCCGCGACGTTGACGACCCAGTGATTGCGGGTGTCATCGGTCTGGGTGATCGAAACCACCTCCTCGAGGAAGTGCGGAAAGCTCTCGAACTGCGTCCACTGGTTGTAGGCCACGGCGACGGGGACGTCGACCTCGACGGTCTCGATGATCTTGGTCATGCTGTACTCCTCGTTGTGTGAGTGGGAGTCCAGTCATTCGCATCCGACACGATTCCGGCAGGGGGTTGACGGGCACGGTCCCGACCGGTGCCTGCCGCTCAGACCGCGCCCACTCCGAAGACGAGCCCGAGCACATAGGTGATCGCCGCGGCGCCGAAGCCGATCGCGAGCTGGCGCAGTGCGCGCCGCAGCGGCGGTCCGCCCGAGAGGATGCCGACCATCGCGCCGGTGATGAGCAGGGCGACCCCGACCAGGCCGAGTGCGACGAGGATCGCCGTCGCGCCCGTGAGTCCGAAGATCCACGGCAGCACCGGCACGATCGCCCCGGAGGCGAACAGCAGGAAGCTCGAGAGCGCGGCCGTCCAGTCGCTGCCGACGATCTCATGATCGCTGTGACCGGCGTGCGTGCCGATCGGCCCCGTGTTCGCCCGGCGCGCTCCCGCCCTGGCCGCCCTCACGACCCGCTCCGCCCGCGCCAGGGCCTCGGTCTCACCGACCCCGCGGGCGCGGTAGACCAGTGCGAGCTCGTTCGCGTCGATATCGAGGTCGCCGGCGGTGGCGTCCGCGTCGTCATTGACCTCGGTGGCCGCCAGCAGCTCGCGCTGCGAGCGCACGGAGACGAACTCCCCCGCGCCCATCGACAGCGCGCCGGCCAGGAGTCCCGCGATGCCGCTGAACAGCACGAACGACGGTGCGACGCCAGTGGCACCGATGCCGAGCACCAGCGCGAGATTCGAGACCAGCCCGTCATTCGCCCCGAACACCGCTGCCCTGAACGAGCCCGACAGTCGGCGACGCCCGCGTGCGGCGAGTCCCCGCACCACCTCGTAGTGCACCTTCTCGTCGGCGCGCATCGCCGGCGTGGCGTACTTCTCCGCATCGTAGGGTGACCGGGCCTCGGCGCTCTGCGCGAGGGCGAGCACGAAGATCGATCCGAAGCGCCCCGCCATCCATCCCAGCATCCGAGAGCGCAGCCCGGCGCGGGGCATGCGCGTGGGCTCACGGCCGAGCAGCTCCAGCCAGTGCTCGGCGTGCCGTCGCTCGGCGTCGGCGAGTGAGAGCAGGATCTCGCGTTCCTCTCCCTGCTTGCGGGCGGCGAGGCGACCGTACACGGCCCCCTCGGCCCGCTCCTCGGCGAGATAGCGTGCCCACCGCTTGCGGTCGGCTGGCGTGGGCTGAACGGGCGCGGTCATGCTTCCTCCGGGCTCGGGGCGAACACTCCACGCTATCGATCACGCGTCGACGAACCCGCGCCTGGGCAGGTATTGACAGGATTTCGGATGCCCGAACCCGTCGCCGGGCTCAGGGATCCGACCAGGCTCGGAAACCAGACCAGGCTCAGGTGCGTACGCGCTTGCGCAGCAGATCGATGCGCGACTGCAGCTGGGTGACCGTCGCCTGCGCGACCGCCGGACCGCCGCAGAGCCGCCGCAGCTCGGCGTGCACCGACCCGTGCGGCTCGCCGCTCTGCCGCGCGTACAGACCGACGAGGCTGTTCAGCAGCTGTCGCTGCTCGCGCAGCGTGCGATGCAGCGGCGCCGGCAGGGTCGTGGTCGCCTCGGGCGGCGCCGACGCTTCACGCGCCTCACGCAGCCGGCTCTGCCGCGCCTGACGGTGCATCAGCAGCTCGTGCACGTGCTCGGGTTCGAGCAGCCCCGGGATGCCGATGAACTCCTCCTCCTCGGGCGTGCCCGGCTCGGCGAGCTGCCCGAACTCCTTGCCGTCGAACACGACGCGGTCGAAGTGCGCCAGCGACGAGATCGCCTGGTAGCTGAACTCCTGGGTGAGGGCATCCGAGGCATCCTCCTCACGGTTCGCGCTCTCCAGCAGCGAGTCCTCGAGGCCATCGTCGTCCTTGGTCTGGCGATCGAGAGCGTGGTCGCGCTGCTTCTCCATCTCGTTCGCGAGCGTCATCAGCACGGGGACGTTCGGCAGGAACACGCTCGCCGCCTCGCCACGACGACGAGCCCGCACGAACCGACCGATCGCCTGCGCGAAGAACAGCGGCGTCGATGACGATGTGGCGTACACACCCACGGCGAGTCGCGGGACGTCCACGCCCTCCGACACCATCCGCACCGCCACCATCCAACGCCGCGTGTTGCCCGCGAACTGCTCGATGCGCTCCGACGCCGTCGCGTCGTCGGAGAGCACGACGGTCGCCTGCTCGCCGGTGATGCCGTGCAGGATCTTCGCATACGCGCGGGCCACGGTCTGATCGGTCGCGAGCACCAGACCACCGGCGTCGGGCAGATGGTGACGGATCTCGCTGAGGCGGCGATCAGCGGCCGACAGCACGGCCGGCATCCACTCGCCCTCCGGATCCAGTGCTGTGCGCCAGGCCTGCGAGGTGACGTCCTTGGTGTTGTCCTGACCGAGATGTGCCTCGAGCTCGTCACCGGCGCTGGTGCGCCACCGCATCTTCCCGGCGTACATGTGGAACAGCACCGGTCGCACGACGCCGTCTTCGAGCGCCCGCCCGTACCCGTAGGCGTAGTCGGTGCTCGACACCCGCGCACCGGACTCGTCGGGCACGTACTCCACGAACGGAATCGGCGCGGTGTCGCTGCGAAACGGTGTGCCCGACAGCAGCAGCCGGCGCCTGGCCGGGCCGTACGCGTCGCGGATCGCATCGCCCCAGCTGAGTGCATCGCCGCCGTGGTGCACCTCGTCGAGGATCACGAGCGTCTTCGCGTCTTCGGTGAGATGCCGGTGCACTGAAGAGCGCGCGGCCACCTGCGCATAGGTGACGACGACGCCGTGATACTGCCGCGACGGCGCCCAGTGACTGTTGCGGAAGCGCGGATCGAGTCGGATGCTGACGCGCGCCGCCGCGTCTGCCCACTGCGTCTTCAGATGCTCGGTGGGCGCGACGACGATCACCCGGTTCACCTCGCCCATGCGCAGCAGTTCGACGGCGAGTGTGAGCGCGAAGGTGGTCTTACCGGCGCCCGGGGTCGCGGCGACCAGGAAGTCACGCTGATCAGCGGTGAAATACCGGTCGAGGGCCTCACGCTGCCATGCCCTCAGCTTGTCGGCGGTTCCCCACGGGGCGCGCTGAGGGAAGGACGGAGAGAGCATCCTGACTACGATATGCCAGCCCGCCGACATCGCGCGGTAGGCTCTGACCCGCGCCATCGGCACCCCGTGGCGCAGTGCTGAAGGAGGAGACGTGTCCGACCAGGACTCATCGCGCACCCCGTACATCCCGAACGACCAGCCGCACCCCTGGCGTCGCTTCGTCGCCGTCGGCGACTCGTTCACCGAGGGCATCGGCGACCCGGACCCCGCGGTGCCCGGCAGCCACCGCGGATGGGCCGACCGCGTCGCCGAGGTGCTCGCACAGGACGTCGATGACTTCGCGTACGCGAACCTCGCCGTGCGCGGCAAGCTCATCGCGCAGATCGCGTCCGGCCAGATCGAGCCCGCGATCGCGCTCAGCCCCGACCTGGTTTCGATCTGCGCCGGCGGCAACGACGTGATCCGTCCGGGCACCGACCCCGATGAGATCGCGGCCCAGCTCGAGGATGCCGTCGCGCGCCTCTCATCGACCGGAGCGGCGGTCGTGCTGTTCACCGGCATCGACACGGGATTCACTCCGGTGTTCCGCCCGTTCCGCGGCAAGGTCGCGATCTACAACGAGAATGTCCGTGCGATCGCCGACCGTCACGACTGCATCATCGCCGACCAGTGGGCGCTGAAGTCGATCCAGGACATGCGATTCTTCGACGACGACCGCCTGCACCTGAACGCCCTCGGCCACCACGAGGTGGCCCGCATGGTGCTGCGCGCGCTCAACGTGCCCAACGATCTGCAGGCGATGCAGCCCGAGCCGCTACCGACCCGCACCTGGCGAGAGGCACGCGCCGAGGACATCGGCTGGGCGCGTGAGCATCTGATGCCGTGGGTGCTGCGCCGCCTGCGCCACCAGTCATCGGGTGACCACATCGCGGCCAAGCGGCCCGACGCGACGCCGATCCAGCGGGCCGACGGGTAGCGCGTCCAGCGGTCAGCGCGTGATCGCCCAGACGGCGACCGCAGCGGCCGACGCGATGTTGAGCGAATCGACGCCGCCCGCCATCGGGATCGTCACGATCCGATCGGCGGCCTTGAGTGCGGCATCCGACAGCCCTTCCCCCTCGGTGCCCATCACCAGGGCGACACGCTCAGGCGCGCTCGCCGCGTAGGCGTCCAGGGTGACAGCATCCTCACTCA
The DNA here is from genome assembly GCF_037204185.1 of Microbacterium bandirmense. Classification (NCBI taxonomy): domain Bacteria; kingdom Bacillati; phylum Actinomycetota; class Actinomycetes; order Micrococcales; family Microbacteriaceae; genus Microbacterium; species Microbacterium bandirmense. Next base: position 163,370 of record NZ_JBBDGM010000003.1, read on the forward strand.
GGGCCAACGCGGCGATCTCGAAGCCGTGAGCGTGCAGTTGCCGTGCGGCCTCGCTCCATTCGCCGATGCGGGTCCACGGCACCTGGAACACCGTGCCCATGCTGACCCGCACGCTGCGTCGGTACAGCGGGTCGCCGCACCGGGGCGTCACCAGCACCGCATCGGCGCCCAGACCCGCGGCGACCCGGATGGCGGCACCGATGTTCGTGGGATCGGCGATGTCCTCCAGCACGAGCACGCGACGGGCGCCCATGAGCACCTCGGTCAGTGACGGAAGCTCCGGTCGGTGCATGGCAGCCATGACACCGCGGTGCACCGCGAACCCGGTCAGCTGCTCGGCGACAGCATCCGACACGACAAACACCGGCACATCACTCGCGCTCAGCAGCGCGCCCACCTCGTCCACCCAGCGCTGCTGTGTGAGCACCGAACGCGGCCGGTGACCGGCAGCCAGCGCCCGCTCGATCACCTTCGCCGACTCGGCGATGTACAGTCCACCCGCGGGCTCCTGCACGCGCCGCAGTGCGGAATCGGTGAGAGCGCGATAGTCGTCGAGCACGGGGTCGCGATGATCGGCCACGGGGATCAGCTGCATGTCTCCATGCTCGCAGGCCGAGCCCTGGTGCACCCACCCGGCATAGACTGCCCCCGTGTCGTCGATCGAACTCCCCGCCCACGATCCAGAGGCGATCGAGCGAGCCGCCGCTCTGCTGCGGGGACGTCGCACAGCGGTGCTGACCGGGGCCGGCATCTCCACCGACTCGGGCATCCCCGCCTACCGAGGGGCCGGGGCCCCATCACGGGTGAACCCGATGACGATCCAGACGTACCTGGGCGATGAAGCCGCGCGACGTCGGTACTGGATGGGCGGACACCTCGGCTACCGCCGATTCAGCTCACCCGATCCCAACGACGGGCATCGAGCACTCGCCGCGATGGAGCGGCACGGCGATGTCACCGGCGTCGTCACCCAGAACGTCGATGGACTGCACCTGCGCGTCGGCAGTCGCCGCGTCGTGGAACTGCACGGCACGATGCACCGCGTGCACTGCCTGGACTGCGGGCAGGTGTTCGACCGGCGCGCGATCGCCGAGCAGATCGATGCGCTGAACCCCTGGGTGACCGTGCCCGAGAACATCGTGCTCAACCCCGATGGCGATGTCACCCCGGAGAGCTCCGAGGGTTTCGTGATCCCGCCGTGCACGGTGTGCGGAGGCATGCTCAAGCCCGAGGTGGTGTACTTCGGCGAGTTCGTGCCGGCCGATCGGTTCCGACTGTCGGAAGCACTCGTGCACGGCTCCGATGCCCTGCTGGTGGCGGGGACGTCGCTGATGGTGAACTCGGGCATCCGCGTGATCGAACGCGCACGGCGCCGCGGCATGCCGCTGGTGATCGTCAATCACGAGGCAACGCGCGCCGACCCCTGGGCCGACGAGGTGATCGGAGGCGGTACGACGCCCGTCCTCACCGCACTGGCCACCCGTCTCGGCGCACTCTGAGGCCGTCTCGCATAGGCTCGACGTCGTGACCCTCCTCACCCTCGTGCGCCACGGCCAGACCGACTGGAACCTCGATCGTCGTATCCAGGGCACCACCGACATCCCCCTGAACGACACCGGGCGCACCGACGCCAGGACGGCGGCCGCGGCTCTGGCCGGAGTGGACTACGACGCCGTGTACGCGAGTCCCCTGGTGCGCGCGCACGAGACGGCACGGATCATCGCCGATGAGCTCGGGCTGGCAGCACCGCTGACCACCCGGGGCATGCGCGAGCGCGAGTTCGGTGAGGGCGAGGGCTTGAAGGTCGAGGAGTACCTCGAGCGGTGGGGCGACTGGACGACGCCGGTACCCGGCGCCGAGTCCCTCGAGCAGGTGCGTGAGCGCGCCCTCGACTCGCTGGAGCGCATTGCGCGTGCATCCCGCCGACGCTCCGCCCCGCGTGCGGAATCGATCATCGTCGTCAGCCACGGCGGTGTGCTGCGCGCGCTGCTGATGCACGTCTCCGGCGGTACGCTGCCCCGTGCGGGCGACGTGCTGCGCAACGGGTCGGTGCACCGCTTCGTGGCCGAACGCGGCACGCTGCGGCTGCTGGAGTCGATCAGCGTCTGAGCGTGCCGGCGACTGCCCCCGGCGAAGGCGCTGGTCAGCCGCGCGAGACGATCGCGCGCGCATGCCGCAGCACCGGCTCGTCGATCATGCGCCCCTCGTACCGGAACACGCCCCGCTCCCCCTCGGCGGCGACGAGCACGGCCCGCGCCCATTCGACGCTGGCGGGATCGGGCCGGTAGGCGTCGCGGATCACGGCGACCTGCTTGGGGTGGATGCAGGCGGTCGCGCTGAATCCGGATGCCACTGCGTCGGCCGCCTCGGCGGCGAGGCCATCGAGGTCGTCGATGTCGAGGTGCACCGCGTCGATGGCGGCGCGTCCGTGCGCACCCGCGGCCAGCAGCACTTGAGCACGCGCCTGACGGGCGACATCGCGGTAGCGTCCATCGGCGAACCTGCTGGACATGCCTCGCAGCGAGGCGACCAGGTCTTCGGCGCCCCACATCAGCGCGACCGTGCGGTGATGCGCGGCGATGTCACCCGCACGGTGCACGCCGAGCGCGGTTTCGCACAGCGCGACCAGTGCGTACTCGGACCCGAAGACGTCCAGCGCGGACGGGTCCTCGCTCTTGGCCACCATCACGGTGCGGAACGGCGTGCGTGCAAGCGCTTCGAGATCCTTGCCGAACTCCGCGCTGTCGGGCGCGTTCACCCGCACGATCACGCGGGCAGGGTCAAGATCGGCGTCGATGATGTTCTCGCGGGCTGCCGCCTTGCCGGCGGGCAGCACCGCATCCTCGAGGTCGAGGATCACGGCGTCGGCCTTCTGCAGCGCCCCCGCGAAGCGCTCGGGGCGGTCGGCCGGACAGAACAGCAGCGCGGGACCGAGTGTGAGAGACATCTATTCCCCTTCCGGCATACAGTGCACCAGCACCGTGCGGCTCGCGGTCGCGACGACGGTGTCGTCCTGGTTGCGTCCGGTGTGCGCGATCGTGCAGATGCCCTGTCCTGGACGTGACGATGAGAGCCGCTTGTCGACGATCACGCTCTCGGTGTACAGGGTGTCGCCGTGGAACAGCGGATGCGGGAACGAGATGTCGCCGAGGCCGAGCTGCGCGACCAGTGTGCCCTGGGTGAGCTGCCCGACCGACGCGCCGACCATGGTCGACAGAGTCCACATCGAATTCATCAGCCTCTGCCCGAAGGGCTGCTGCGTCTCGGCGAAGGCCGCATCCAGGTGCAGAGCCTGGTCGTTCATCGTGAGCGTGGTGAACAGCACGTTGTCGGCCTCGGTGGCGGTGCGGCCGGGACGGTGCAGATAGCGTGCGCCGACCTCGAACTCCTCGTAGTACAGGCCGCGCTGGACGATGTCGGTCATGTCGTCACGCTACCCCGCCAGGCCCAGCGCGCGGGCGATGACGAGCAGCTGCACCTCGGAGGTGCCCTCGCCGATCTCGAGGATCTTGGAGTCGCGGTAGTGCCGCGCGACCGAGTACTCGTTCATGAACCCGTTACCGCCGAGGATCTGGGTCGCGTCACGGGCATTGTCCATCGCGGCTTCGCCGGAGACGAGTTTCGCGATGGCCGCCTCTTCGGCGAAGGGGCGACCGGCGTTGCGCAGCCGCGCCGCGTGGTGCCAGGCGAGGCGTGCGGTGTGCACGCGTGCCCGCATGCGCGCCAGGGTGAACTGCGCGTTCTGCCGGGTGCTGAGCGGCGCCCCGAAGACGGTGCGCTGGCGGGCGTAGTCGACGGCCGCCTCCAGGCAGCCTTCCGCGGCACCGGTGGCGAGAGCGGCGATCGCGATCCGCCCCTCGTCGAGGATGCTGAGGAAGTTGCGGAAGCCCGTCCCCCGCTCGCCGAGCAGATTGCCGGCGGGCACGCGCGCGTCGGCGAGCGTGAGCGGGTGCGTGTCGGAGGCGTTCCAGCCGACCTTGTCGTACGCGGGTTCGACGGTGAAGCCGGGAGTGCCGTTCGGCACGATGATCGTCGAGATCTCCTTGCGGCCGTCCCTCTCACCGGTGACCGCGGTCACCGTGACGAACCGCGTGATGTCGGTCCCCGAGTTGGTGATGAACTGCTTGGTGCCGTTGATCACCCACTCATCGCCGTCGAGGCGCGCGGTGGTGCGGGTCGCTCCGGCATCGCTGCCGGCCTCCGGCTCGGTGAGGCCGAAGCCCGCCAGCGCGGTCCCCTCGAGCAGCGTCGGCAGGTACTCGCGCTTCTGCTCCTCAGTGCCGAAGCGGTAGATCGGCATCGCACCGAGACTGACGCCCGCCTCGAGGGTGATCGCGATCGACTGATCGACGCGCGCGAGCGCCTCGATGGCGAGACCGAGCGCAAGGTAGTCGCCGCCCTGTCCGCCGTACTCCTCCGAGAACGGCAGGCCGAAGAGGCCCATCTCGCCCATCTGCCGCACCACGTCGAGGTTGAGTGTGTGCGTGCGGTACGCCTCGTACGCCTGCGGTGCGACGACCTGCTCGGCGAAGTCGCGCACCATCGCTGCGAGTTCGCGCTGATCCTCGTCCAGGTCGGCGTAGCCCAATTCGTCGGTCATGCTGTCTCCTGTTCACTGACGCGGGCGACCGGCTGATCGCGCCGCACCTGATCGCCGAGCGCGACCAGCAGGTGCACCGTGCCGTCGTGCGGCGCGAGCACGGGGTGCTCCATCTTCATCGCCTCGATCGAGACGAGGGGGTCTCCGGCGTGCACGACGGCACCGTCGGCGACATGCACGGCGACGATGCTGCCAGGCATGGGGGCACGACCCTCCGGTTCTCGGGGACCGGCGTCGGGCATCCGCTCACCGAGGCGTCGCTGCATGCGCGCGCGGCGGGTGAGCGGGCGCAGACGCATCGTGAGCCCCTGCTCCGACGCCCAGATGGCACCGGTGTCGTCGCGGGCGACGGCAGCGCCGGTCGCCGCGTCGGTCGGCACGACCACGACGCGGTCGTCGTCGGTCAGGAACTCCGCCGCCGATGGTGGCGCGGCCGGCCCCAGTCGCCAGCCGGGCCTGCGCTGCCACAGGGATCCGGCCCCGGGGGCATTCGGCGTGGCGATGACGGATGCCGCGGACGCCAGCATCCGGGCGGTCGGCTCCGCGGGTGCAAGCGGCAGCAACGTCTCGATCAGGCCGGTGTCGAGGTCACCGTCGACGACGCGTTCGCTGCGGCACAGCGCACGCAGGAAGGCGATGTTGGTCTCGACGCCCAGCACGACGGTGCGGGCGAGCGCCGCGTCCAGCCGGCGCAGCGCCGTCGCACGATCGTCGGCGACTGCGATCACCTTGGCGATCATGGGGTCGTAGAATCCCGTGACCTCGGATCCTGTCTCGACGGCGGCGTCGACGCGCACCCCGTCCGGCGCGGTGAACCGCAGCACCCGACCGGTCGAGGGCAGGAAGCCGCGCTCTGGCGACTCGGCGTACACCCTGGCCTCGATCGCGTGCCCGCGGACCTGTGGCGGATCATCGAGCGCTCCCCCGGCGGCGACCCGCAGCTGCAGGGCCACCAGGTCGAGACCCGTGACCTCTTCGGTGACCGGGTGCTCCACCTGCAGGCGGGTGTTCATCTCGATGAAGAAGATCTCGTCGACGGCATCCGCTTCCACGAGGAATTCCACCGTGCCGGCGCCGACGTAGTCGACGCTGCCGGCCGCGGCGACGGCCGCGTCGAGCAGACGCTGACGCACAGCGTCGGGCAGATGGGCCGCCGGCGCCTCTTCGATCACCTTCTGGTGGCGGCGCTGCAGGGTGCACTCGCGCTCGCCCAGGGCGATGACCTTGCCGTGCCGGTCGCCGAAGACCTGCACCTCGATGTGGCGCGGACGGCGCACGAGGCGCTCGAGCACGAGGGAGTCGTCGCCGAAGGCGGCCGTCGCGATGCGTCGCGCGCTGGTGAGCGCCGCCGTCAGGTCGTCGCCGGAGCGCACGACCTCCATGCCCTTGCCACCACCGCCTGCGCTGGGCTTGACGAGCAGCGGGTAGCCGACCTCGTCCGCGCGGGCGCGTATCTGCGCGTCGTCGAGGCCGGTCGCGTCGAAGCCGGGCACCACGGGAACCCCGTGCTCGGCGACGTGCGCACGGGCGCGGGCCTTGTCGCCCATGATCTGCAGCGCGCCGACTGCGGGCCCGATGAAGACCACGCCGTTGCCCACACAGGCTTCGGCAAGGGCGACGCTCTCCGAGAGGAACCCGTAGCCGGGATGGATCCCGTCAGCTCCGGTCGCCTGAGCTGCGGCGATGATGGCCTCCACGTCGAGGTACGACTCGGCCGCCGGCGCCGCGCCGATGCGCACGGCCTCATCGGCCTCGCGCACATGCGGCGCGTGGGCGTCGGCGTCGCTGTAGACCGCGACGCTGCGGATGCCGAGCCCGCGCAGCGTCCGGATGATGCGGCGGGCGATCTCGCCGCGGTTGGCGACGAGCACGGTATCGAAGGTGGTCTCAGGCGTGGTCATGTGCATCACATCCGGAAGAGGCCGAAGCGCGGCTCGGGAAGCGGCGCGCGGGAGACGACGTCGAGGGCGAGGCCCAGCAGATCGCGGGTCTGGTCAGGATCGACGATGCCGTCGTCCCAGAGACGCGCGGTGGCGTAGTACGGCTCACCCTGCGCCTCGTACTGGCTGCGGATCGGCGCCTCGAACGCGGTGCGATCGTCGGACGACCACGGCGTGCCGGCGGCTTCGAGCTGGTCCTCCTTGACGGTGGCCAGCACGGACGCCGCCTGTGCGCCGCCCATCACCGAGATGCGGCTGGCAGGCCAGCTCCACAGGAAGCGCGGTGAGTAGGCGCGTCCGCACATCGAGTAGTTGCCGGCGCCGAATGAGCCGCCGATGATCACGGTGAGCTTCGGCACGCGCGTCGTGGCGACCGCGGTGACCATCTTGGCGCCGTCCTTGGCGATGCCGCCCGCCTCGGCGTCGGTGCCCACCATGAAGCCGGTGATGTTCTGCAGGAACAGCAGCGGGATGCCGCGCTGGTCGCACAGCTCGATGAAATGGGCGCCCTTGAGTGCGGATTCGCTGAACAGCACGCCGTTGTTCGCGACGATGCCGATCGGATGCCCGTGCAGCACGGCGAACCCGGTGACGAGCGTCGCGCCGTACTCGCGCTTGAACTCGTGGAAGCTGTCGGCATCGACCAGGCGACCGATCACCTCGTGGACGTCGTACGCGGCGTTCACGTCGACGGGGACGACGTCGTACATGCTGCCGCTCTTGCTCGGCTCGGCACTCGGCACGACCGACCATGCGGGCTCTGCCGGTGCAGGCAGCGTCGCCACGATGTCGCGCAGGATCTCGAGAGCGTGCTCGTCGTCCTCGGCGAGGTGGTCCACGACACCGGAGCGACGGGCGTGCAGCTCACCGCCGCCGAGCTCCTCGGCGGTGACGACCTCGCCGATCGCGGCCTTCACCAGGGGCGGCCCACCGAGGAAGATCGTGCCCTGACCACGCACGATCACGGTCTCATCGCTCATCGCCGGCACGTAGGCGCCACCTGCGGTGCACGATCCCAGCACGGCCGCCAGCTGCGGGATGCCCTCCGCCGACATGCGCGCCTGGTTGAAGAAGATCCGCCCGAAGTGATCACGGTCGGGGAAGACCTCATCCTGCTTGGGCAGGAAGGCCCCACCGGAGTCGACGAGATACAGACAGGGCAGCCGGTTCTCGAGTGCGATCTCCTGCGCGCGCAGATGCTTCTTGACCGTGAGCGGATAGTACGTGCCGCCCTTGACGGTCGGGTCGTTGCAGACGACCATCACGTGTCGCCCGTGCACCAGGCCGATGCCGGCGATCACTCCGGCCGCCGGTGCCTGGTCGTCGTACAGCCCGTGCGCGGCGAGGGGCGCGACCTCGATGAACGGACTGTTCTCGTCGAGCAGGCGCGCGATCCGATCGCGGGGCAGCATCTTGCCGCGGGACACGTGACGTTCGCGTGAGCGCTGCGGTCCCCCGAGCGCGACCTCGGCGAGGCGCCCGCGCAGTTCTTCGGCAAGCGTCTGCTGGGTAACGGCCATCGTGTGTCCTCCTCGACTCACGGCGGATGAGATGTTTCAGCGATCTGCTGATATTTCGCACCGGATTGGTTAGTGTTCACTAACCCGACAATTCAGGTTAGCGAGGATTAACCGAAATGACAACGCCTATCACGGCCCGTGATCGGGCCAAGGCCGAGCGCACCGATGCCATCCTGGCCGCGGCCGCGCGCCTGTTCGCACATCGCGGATACTCCGGCACCAGCCTCGAGGACATCGGAGCCGCCGTCGGCATCTCAGGACCCGCCGTGTATCGCCACTTCGCGGGCAAGCAGGCGCTGCTGGCCGCGCTGCTCATCGGCGTGAGCGAGCGCCTCGTCTCCGGCGGCGAGACGGTGTCGGCGTCACACACCGCGCCTCTGCAACGGATGCGGGAACTGGTGGACTTCCACGTCGACTTCGCCCTCGGCAACGCCGACGTGATCCGCGTGCAGGACCGAGACCTGGCCCACCTCTCCCCCGACGCGCGCTCCGACGTGCGGCGACTGCAGCGCGCCTACATCGAGCTGTGGATCGCCGGTCTCGACGAGCTGATCGGCGCGTCCCGCGATGAGTTGCGCCTGCGGGTGCAGGCGTGCTTCGGCCTGCTCAACTCCACCCCGCACAGCACCAGCGCGGCGATCCGCTCACGCCGGGACACGGCCGAACTGCTCACGACCATGGCGCTGGCGGCGCTGCTCACCCCCGCGGGCTGAGCAGCGCCGGTCCGAGGTCAGAAGAGCATCGCCCTGCCGGGCTGCTCGAGCAGGTCGGCGACGTCCTTCAGGAAGCGCGCGCCCTCGGCGCCGTCGACCAGGCGGTGGTCGAACGAGACGCTCAGGGTCATCAGCTGGCGAAGCGCGATCTCGCCCTTGTACTCCCACGGCTGACGTCGCACCGCGCCGACGGCGAGGATTCCCGACTGCCCGGGAGGCAGGATCGGCGTACCCGCATCGATGCCGAAGACGCCGATGTTCGTGATCGAGAAGGTGCCGCCGGCGAGCTCGGCGGGGCTCGTCTTGCCCGACCGGGCCGTCTGCGTCAGCTCGCCGAGGGCGTCGGCCATGCCCGTCAGAGACAGCCGCTCGGCGTCGCGGATGATCGGCACGATCAGCCCACGCTCGGTGGCGGCGGCGATGCCGAGATCGACGAAGTGATTCTCGACGATCTCACCGGCATCCTCGTCCCAGGTCGCGTTCAGCGACGGGTTGCGTCCGAGCGCGAGGCACACCGCCCTGGCCACGACGACGAGCGGCCCGATCCGATGCTCGGTCAGCGACCGATCGGCACGCAGCTGCTCGATGAGCTCCATCGTCGCGGTCACGTCGACCGTGTGGAAGGTGGTCACGTGCGGCGCGGTGAAGGCACTGCGCACCATGGCCTGCGCCGTGTGCTTGCGCACGCCCTTGATCGGGGTCCGCGTCTGTGCTCGCTCACCCCGAGGCTGCGGGACGGATGCCGGCGCGGGCGCCTCGTCCGGTGCAGGCGCTGCGGGTGCTGCGCCGATCCGGTCGGCGTACGCATCCACATCGGCACGCGTGATGACGCGGTCGCCGACCTCCGCGGCGACCAGCACCAGGTCCACACCCCGGCGCTTGGCATGGGCGCGCACCGGCGGCGTCGAGCGCGGACGCTCCCCCACGATCGGCTCGGCCGCCGCCGGGGGAAGCGCGTCGTGCGGCGCAGCCGCGTTCACGGCGGCCTCGGTCGTCACGTCGATCGTCGCCGCGGCGACACTCCGGCGCGCGCGGCGCGCGGGACGAGCACCCGAGGAGGGTGCGGCGCCGTAGCCGACCAGATTCGGCTGGGCCTTCTCCCCGGCATCCGCCTTCACCTCGCCATCCGCGCGGTCGTCAGCAGCCGATGCCGCGCCGGCGGCCGCCGCGAGATCGTCGCCGGACGGGCTGTCTTCGCCGTCGACGTCGAAGGCGATCAGAGGCGCGCCGACCGCCACCGTCTCGCCCGCCCCGGCGTGCAGGGACGCGACGGTGCCCGCGTACGGCGACGGCAGCTCGACGACGGCCTTGGCCGTCTCGACCTCGGCGAGCGTCTGATTGAGCGTGACGGTGTCGCCGGGTTGCACCAGCCACTGCACGACCTCGGCCTCGGTGAGTCCCTCGCCGAGATCGGGGAGTCGGAATTCGGAGATCACCGGGCTCCTCCCTTCGCGTCGATCGAACCGCTCAGGCTGTTCGGACGATCCATCACCCGATCCACGGCATCCAGAATGCGGTCGAGGTCGGGCAGGTGGAACTTCTCCAGCTTCGCCGGCGGGTACGGGATGTCGTGTCCCGTGACGCGCACCGGTGCGGACTCGAGGTACTCGAAGCAGAGCTCGGTGATGCTCGCGATCACCTCGGCGGCGACCCCGGCCTCGCGAGAGCCCTCGTGCGCGACCACGACCCGGCCGGTGCGGCGCACGGCTGCGGCGACGGTGTCGTAGTCGACCGGCGACAGCGACCGCAGATCGATCACCTCGAGCGAGATGCCCTCATCCTCGGCGGCGTCGGCCGCATCGAGTGCGGTGCGCACCATCGCACCGTAGGTGATCACGGTGGCATCCGTGCCCGGTCGCACCACCCGCGCCAGCCCCATCGGCGGCGCGTCCGCGAGCGGCGCCTCGAGATCGACCTCGCCCTTGTGGTGGTAGAGCCGCTTCGGCTCGAAGAACACGACCGGATCGTCGCTGGCGATCGCCTGCTGCAGACAGCGATACGCGTCCTGCGGGTCGGAGACCGCGATGACGCGCAGCCCCGCGGTGTGCACGAAGTACGCCTCGTTGGACTCGGAGTGGTGCTCGGCCGCGCCGATGCCTCCCGCCCACGGCACGCGGATGGTGATCGGCATCTTCACGCGGCCCTGCGTGCGGTAGTGCAGCTTCGCGACCTGCGAGACGATCTGGTCGAACGCGGGATAGATGAAGCCGTCGAACTGGATCTCGACGACAGGACGGTAGCCGCGGAAGGCCAGGCCGACCGCGGTGCCGACGATGCCGGACTCGGCCAGCGGCGTGTCGATCACACGCTTCGCGCCGAACTCGTCGAGCAGACCGTCCGTGATGCGGAACACCCCGCCGAGCGCACCGATGTCCTCGCCCATCAGCACGACCTTGTCGTCGTCGCGCATGGCCTGGCGCAGGCCGGCGTTCAGGGCCTTGCCCATCGTCATCGTCACCATCTCACACCTCCTCGTAGGTCGCGAGGTACGCGGCGTACTCGGCACGCTGCCGCTCCAGCCCCGAGTGCGGCTCGGCGTACACGCCGTCGAACACCGCGAGCGCCGGTCGCGTCACCATCCCGATGGTGGCCGCGCGCATGTCGCGCGCGACGGCATCCGCCTGCACCTGTACGGCGTCCAGATGCTCGTGCGGGAGTTCCCCCGCCGCGGAGAGATGCGCCTCGAGCCGGGCGATCGGATCGCGCTCACGCCACTTCGCCAGTTCGGCGTCGTCACGGTAGCGCTTCGGGTCGTCGGCGGTGGTGTGCGGTCCCATGCGGTAGGTGACCATCTCGAGGTACGCGGGGCCCTTGCCGGACCGCGCGTGCTCAAGGGCCCAGCGCATGGCGGCGAGGGAGGCGAGAACGTCGTTGCCGTCGACGCGGAGACTCGGGATGCCGAAACCGGGCGCCCGGCCGGCGAGCGGATACTGCGACTGCAGGCCGACCGGCTCGGAGATGGCCCAGTGGTTGTTCTGGCACACGAACACGACGGGCGCGCCGTACGACGCCGCGAACACCATCGCCTCGTTGACGTCGCCCTGGCTGGTCGCGCCGTCGCCGAAGTACGACACCGCGACGTCATCCGCGCCGTCGTGCAGGATGCCGAGGCCGTAGCCGACGGCATGCAGCGTCTGCGCGCCGATGATGATCTGCAGCGGGGCTATGCGCAGCGCGTCAGGATCATAGGCGGCCCCCTCCTCGCCGCGCCACATGCGCGCGTAGTCGCCGGGCTCGGCACCGCGGACGTACATCACCCCGGTCTCGCGGTAGCTGGGGAAGACGTAGTCGTGCGAGGCGAGTGCACGTGCGGTGCCCACCTGCGCGGCCTCCTGGCCGTTGCACGGGGCCCAGAGCCCGAGCTGGCCCTGACGCTGCAGGGCGACGCCTTCGGCGTCGATGCGGCGCACGACGACCATGTCACGATGCAGGTCGCGCAGCGTCTGGAAGTCGACGTCTTCGACATAGCGGTCGAGCTGCGGGTTACCCACCCGCGTGCCGTCCGGCGAGATGATGCGCTCGGTCAATTCGAGATCGTTCTCGGTGTCGACGATCGGTGTGGTGTGCGGTGACATCGGCGTCCTCCTGACGTGTGGCCCTTGTGGGGCGTTCACGGCTGTACCGACGGCTTCGTCGGGCCTACCTGAAGGGTACGTCGACATGACACGTCGCTCAAGCATGTCTGGACGCGTTGAGCATGTTGCGCACCGACGGCCCGGTCAGCCCTGCTATCGTGTGGCACTATGCCTGCTCTGGATCGTGTGGACCTCGAACTGCTCACCGCCCTGTCGGAGGATCCGCGCATGACCGTGGTCGCTCTCGCCGAGCGCCTGCGCCTGTCCCGCAACACCATCCAGGCCCGCATGGCCCGCTTGGATCAGAGCGGGGTGTTCGAGTCGTACGAGCGCTCGCTGTCGACCGAGGTGCTGGGCTTCCCGCTGCAGGCGTTCATCAGCATCGGGCTGCGCCAGACGGAGCTGCCCCGCATCATCGCCGAGCTCGCGCGAGTGCCCGAGGTCGTGCAGGCGCACGGTCTGAGCGGATCGATCGATCTGCTGGCGCGCGTCGCGTGCCGCGACGCCCGTCACCTCTTCGACACCGACGCCCGGATTCTCTCGATCGAGGGCGTGGAGCGCACCGAGACGTCGCTGGCGATGGGTGAGGTGATCCCGTTCCGGGTGGCCGGGCTCATCGGGCTGGCGCGACGGGAAGCCTGAGGAACCGCCGAATCGCGCCGGCAGCCTCGGCCGGGGCCTCGTAGTGGATCAGGTGCCCGACGTCGGCGATCTCGACCAGCTCGGCCTGCGGGAACATCGCCGCGAGCTCGCGCTCGGCGCGGATCGGCGTGATCTGATCCTGCTGCGCGGCGATCAGCAGTGTGGGAACGCGGATGCTGCCCGCTGATGCCCGCACGTCGTGCGACACACTGGTGACGAACGCCTGATGCAGCACGTCGCGATCGGCGAAACTCGAGAAGTAGGTGTCGTGCTGATCGTGGATGAACCGGCGCAGGACGGGATCGGAGGTCGTCGCCATCGCGATGCTGGCGACACGCACGATCAGCGGGCTGCGCAGCAGGGCGGTGCCGAGAGCTTCGGGAAGGCGCGCTCCGAGTGCGTAGTAGAGCACGGCGAGTCTGGTCAGCAGCCCCTTGGGGCCTTCGAGGGCGGGAGCGCCGATCGGGTTGATGAGGATCAGCCGCGGGGTCTGCAGCCCGCCGGCGACGGCCGCCGACGCGACGATCGATCCGAACGAGTGGCCGAGCACGACGGCGCCCGGAGCGACGGCGCTGGCGAACTGACGGAGCCACTCGGCATACAGCTCGAGGTCGTGCTGGTGCTTCGGGATCGGAGGCGTCTCACCGAACCCGGGCAGGTCGGGCGAGACGATCCGCACGCCCGGCAGATACGCGATGATCGGCTCGAGTCCGTGGTGCTCGCCGCGGAACCCGTGCACGGCCAGCACGGTGGGCACATCCGAGGCCTCCGGATCGTCCGGTGCGGGTCCGTACACCCAGTACGCGGTCGTGGAGCCGCGCACCTGCACCTGGTGTCGCGCGACGGGGATCTCACCGAGTCGGGCGGCATACGGAGAGGCTGCGGGCATGCGCCCGAGTCTACGCGAGCGATGTCGGTGGCCGTCCGTATGTTCGAATGCAGACGAGAGGAGACGCCATGCAGACCCACACCGACACCTTCCCCGCGCTGCACTGGCCGACACCGCGCATCCGCTCGCGCGCCGAGCACCTCGAGCGGGCCGGTGAGCGCCTGTGGCGCGTGCTCGACGCGCGCGGCAGCATCCGCGGCCATTTGCGCGTCGTCGCCGATCCCCTGGGCATCCGATTCCGCGCGGAGCGACTGCAGCTGGCGGCGGGAGTCTTCCAACTCGTCGGCGAGTTCTGGGATGCCGACGACGCCGTCGCGGCACTGCGGTTCTGAGCCGGGATGGGCGGGTCGAACCGGTCTGGTGCCCCCTGCAGGATTCGAACCTGCGACCAACGGATTAGAAAGCCGATGCTCTTCCTCTGAGCTAAGGAGGCGGGTACACCAAGATTACCGTGTCGGGCCCCGCCGATAGGATCAGGACATGGTTTCTGCGTCTGAGAACGATCGCCTCGTCTGGATCGACTGCGAGATGACGGGTCTCGACCCGGCGATCGACGAACTGGTCGAGATCGCCGTGGTGATCACCGATTTCGAGCTGCAGCCGCTCGATCCCGGGTTCCAGATCGTGATCAAGGCGAGTGAGCCCGCCCTGTCGCACATGGGCGAGTTCGTCACCGAGATGCATCGCACATCCGGTCTGCTCGAGCAGATCCCGCACGGCGTGACCCTCGCCGAGGCCGAGTCCCAGACGCTCGCCTACATCAAGCGCTTCGTGCCGATCGAGCGCAAAGCTCCCCTCGCCGGCAACACGATCGGCACCGATCGCATGTTCCTGGCGAAGTACATGCCGCAGGTGGATCAGTACCTGCACTACCGGAACGTCGACGTCTCCAGCGTCAAGGAGCTCTCCCGCCGCTGGTACCCCCGCGTGTTCTTCCAGGCCCCCGAGAAGCACGGCGGTCATCGGGCCCTGGCCGACATCCTCGAGTCCATCCGCGAGCTGCACTACTACCGTCAGGCGGTGTTCGTGGCCGAGCCCGGACCGACCTCCGACGAGGCGAAGGTCATCTCGACGCGCACCGTGTCATCGTTCACTCCAAACATGTAATAGACTCGAGGGGTTGCCTGCTCCGGTGGGCACATGGTGGGTATAGCTCAGCTGGTAGAGCACCGCGTTGTGGTCGCGGGGGTCGCGGGTTCAAGCCCCGTTACTCACCCAGACAGGCGAGGTTCAAACCCTCGACGAGAGCCTCGGCTCCTCGTTCGGTTTGAACCTCGCCTTTTTCGTCGCCGCAGACCGACTGACCGCACAGGAGGCACCATGAGCAGCGAGTGGCCGGGAGTGACCGACACCGGGGCATTCAAGGAAAGCCATGTGGCCGATGTCGATCGACTCGCCGATGCAGCGAAGACCGGCAGCTGGGCTGAGGTGCTGATACTCCTGGAGGCACACGATCAGCTCAGCCCCAATCAATGGCGCATCAGCGGAACGTCGTGGTTCACCCCTCTTCATCAGGCCGCCTGGCTGGGTGCGTCGAGCGAGGTCGTCGATGAGCTCGTCCGACGCGGCGCCTGGCGGTCGCTCAGAAACGCTGAAGGTGAGCGCCCGATCGAAATCGCCGAAAGGCGCGGCCACCACCACCTGCTGGAGCCTTTGAACGTACGACCGGCGTCGGATCGTCAGCAGCAGATGTTCGCCACATGGGACCGGCATCTGGCCGAGCTGATCGCGACGCGCACCGAGCGGCTCGATCCGGTGAGCTTCCGGGCGGTGCCCACCGAGGTCATCGCTGTCGAGCCGCTCGACACGCTGTGGTTCCGGTACCCGGGGATGTACGGCGGATTCGGCATGTCGATCCACAGGGACCGACTGTTCGTCGAGAGCTGGTCGCGGGTCGTCGGCGGCTCCGGTCAGGCGCACGTCATCACCGAAGGTGGGTGCGTGCTCGTCGAAGAGGGGTTCGTCTGAGTCACACCCGCGCAACCGCCACGCACGCGGGGATCTCTCCCGCCGTGGCTCGATAGCATCGAATCATGGCCTCGCACATCCGCATCGCGACCGACTCCGACCTCGAGTCGGTCGCCGGCATCGAGGCCGCAGCCGACACCGCGTTCGATGCGGTCTTCGGCTCTGTGGATTGGGGCGCCCCGCCCACGGGGGCGGCGAGGCTGCAGCATCCGGGTTTCATCCTCGTCGCTGCCGAGAGCGAGGGCGGTTCGCCGATCGGATTCGTCCACGTGATCGAGCACGACGGTGAGGCCCACCTCGAGCAGCTCGCCGTGCTGCCCACCCACACTCGCCGTGGTCACGGGGCCGCTCTCGTCGACGCGGCGCTCGACGAGGCGCATCAGCGCGGCGCGAGCCGCATGACGCTGCGGACGTTCGCCGACGTGCCGTGGAATGCACCGTTCTACACCGCGCTCGGGTTCGACGAGGTGCCATCGCCCGATGATGACTTCCACCGTGCACTCCTGGCCGCCGAAGATGCCGTCGCATTGTCGTCACACGGTCGAAGGATCGCGATGAGCATCGCCATGCACGACGCCATCGACATGGATGCGGACGCATTCGAGGCGCTCGTCATCGAAGAGCTCGACAAGCTGCCCGACGATATGGTCGACGGGCTCGACAATGTGGTGTTCGTGGTAGAGGACGCACCGGAGAGCGGCGATGACCTGTTCGGCGTGTACGAGGGATTCGCCATCACCGAGCGCGGACAGTACGGCATGGGCGAACTGCCCGACCGCATCGTGGTCTACCGGCACGCCCACCTGGCGGCGTGCGCCGACATCGAGCAGCTGCGCGCCGAAGTGCACACAACCCTGGTGCACGAGATCGCGCACTTCTATGGCATCGACGACGCGCAGCTGCACGAACTGGGGTGGGCATGAGCACGCCGGCATCCACTCCCGTGATCGACGAGCAGCTCGATGAGCAGCTCGACGCGCAGCTGACGGCGGCGCCGCTGGTGCCGTGGCAGCTGGTCGTCTGGGACGACCCGGTCAACCTGATGAGCTACGTCGTGCGGGTGTTCCGCACCTACTTCGGCTACCCGCAGGACCACGCCACCGCGCTGATGCTGGCCGTGCACAACGAGGGCCATGCCGTCGTCGCCACCGGCCCTCGCGAGACGATGGAGGTGCACGCACACGCGATGCACGACTTCGGACTGTGGGCGACCGTGCGGAGGGTGCCGCAGTGAGCGCCGACCTGCGGCTGAGCGTGTCGATGATCGAGGGGCAGAACCTGCTGCGCCTCATCGACGAGTTCATCGATCTGCTGGTCGACGGGCGCGACACGACCGATGCCGGCCTCGATCGACTCACACCGACACCGTATCCGGAAGACGAAGCCGCTGCCGAGGACTTCCGTTCCGCGACGCGCATCGACCTGCTGGATCGGCGAGTGTCGGATGCCCTCGAGGTGCGCTCCGCACTGTCGGCGTTCGACCTCGACGACGTCGAGCCGGGTACGGAGGCGGCGATCGCCCCGCACGACGTGGTGATCCCCATCGAGGACACCGACTCCTGGCTGCGCACGCTCTCGGCGATACGGCTCGTGGTGGCGGCACGCCTCGGCATCGACACGAGCGATCCCCACGATCCGCGCGACGCGCGGTTCCACGTGTACGACTGGCTCGCCTACCGTCTCGACCAGATCGTGCTGATCGCCGATGAGCGTGACGCGATGGGTGATGGGGCAAACCCCTCCTGACGAGTCGCCGGTGGGTCGGCTTGCTCAGGGGGTCGTGACCGTCACGGTCGCCAGCCCCTGCGGGTCGTGACGGTCGATGTGCGCCTCCTCCTGGGCCGCCCAGCGGTCCCAGTTCGCACGGAAGACCTCGCCGTCGCGTTCGAGGGCACGATTGCGCCGGGAGCCCGCCGGACCGTCGACCCACACGGTGACGTCGGCAAGAGCGGCGGATGCCGGGGTCAGCGCCCCACAGCCCTCGACGATCAGCCCGAGCGCCGGATCCACGGCATGCGCCTCGGCTTCGGTGTGATGCTCCCAGTCCCAGCGCCGCCAGATGCCGATCCGGTCGCGACCGTGCGGGACGAGCACTTCGGTGCGCACGAGCTCAGATCCGCGCTCCAACCCGTCCCAGCCCGGGTACACCGAGTCCAATGCGAGCAGCTGAACGGGGGCGTGCAGGGGCCACGACGCGATCAGCCGAGCCGCGAGACTGCTCTTGCCCGCGCCGCTGCGTCCATCGATCAGCACCACCGGGTTGGACGCGGCGACCTCCACCACCGCGGTGCGGATGCGCTCCACGGCGGCGGTGAGGACGAGGTCGAGCGGGTCGCTACTTCTTGAGCGCACGGATGATGCGGGTGAGGGCGCGCCCGGCGACCCAGACGAAGGGCACGGCAACTGCGAGGAGCGTGACGAGGTTGGGCTCGAAGCGCAGCCCCTCCTCACGCCGCACGTAGACGCCCAACGGCACGGCGACGCCGCCGCCGGTGCCGCGCTCGCCCTGCTCCGCTCCCCCGCCGGCGAATCCGGTGATCGCCAGCGCGACAGGTGTCACGCCGACCCCGTCGACGTCGACCGTCTCACCGTAGGCGCTCTTCACCCCGAAGGACGCGGCCTGCTTTCCCAGCTCCAGTGCAATGTTCGGCATGCCCCAACGCTAGTCGACCAGACGTCCCCGCGCCGCCCCCAGAGGTCAGTCCTTGCTGAACAGTCGCGGTCCGACCGCTGAACCGCGGCCCACGTGCCGGGCTCGCGTGATCATCCCGACGCCGAACTTCGCCCGGGCATCGTCGAGCATGCCCTCGAGGCGACGCTGCTCCTCATCGTCGTCCCAGAGTGCTGCGGCCCCCAGGCCCGCCGGCTTCAGCCGCTCTGCACGCACACCGACCAGTCTCACCGGATCGCGCCGGTCGATCTGCTCGAAGAGCGTCACCGCGGTCTCGCCGAGGCGCTGGCCGACGTCGGTGGCCTCGGGCAGCGAGATCGAGCGGCTGAGGGTGGTGAAGTCCGCGAAGCGGATCTTGATGGCGACCGCACCCGCCTGCCAGCCGGACGCGCGCAGCCGCGCCCCCACTCGATCGGCGAGGCGCAGCAGTTCGGAGCGCAGCAGGTCGAGATCGTCGATGTCGCGGTCGAAGGTCTCCTCATGGCCGATGCTCTTCTCGATGCGCTCGGTCTCGACCGTGCGAGCATCGCGGCCTTCGGCCAGTTCACGCACCCTGCGCCCCAGCGCGGGACCCAGCGCGCGCTCCAGGGCCTGCGGGGGTGACTCTCGCACGTCGCGGATCAGCCTGATCCCCCGTCGCTGGAGGGCGTCGGCGGCCTTGGGTCCGACGCCCCACATCGATCCGACCGGACGGGGGTCGAGGAACTCCTGGGTGCGGTCAGCGGGGACGATCAGCAGACCGTTGGGTTTGGAGACGGTGGATGCCATCTTCGCCACGTGCTTGGTCGCGGCGACGCCCACGCTGCAGGTGATGCCGACCTCTGCCTGCACGCGTCGCCGGATGAGCGCGGCGATCTCACCGGGACTCCCCCAGAGGCGTCGCACGCCGCGCACGTCGAGGAACGCCTCGTCGATCGACAATGGTTCGACCAGAGGCGTGATGCTCTCGAAGATGGCCATCACCTGCTCGGACGCGGCGCGATAGCGCGTGAAGTCGGGTGGGACCACACGTGCCGAAGGACACAGCCGCAGCGCCTGCGACACGGGCATGGCGCTGCGCACCCCGAAGCGACGCGCCTCGTACGAGGCGCTCGACACCACCGACCGGCCCTCGCGGCCGCCGATGATCAGGGGCAGCCCGCGCAGGGACGGATCGTGCAGCACCTCGACGGCAGCGTAGAAGGCATCCATGTCGACATGCAGGATGCCGGTGCCGCTGTCGTCGGCACCCTCCCGCGAGACGATGCGTCCCGAGCCGTCACCGCGTCCCATGTATCTATTGTCGCCGTGGGCGCCGACATCGGCGCCCACGGCGAGAACGACTACTGCGCTGCGCGCTCCAGCACGAGTTCGCGCACGCGCGCGGCGTCGGCCTGACCCTTCATCGCCTTCATCACCGCGCCGATGATGGCGCCGGCTGCCTGCACCTTGCCGTCCTTGATCTTGGCGAGCACATCCGGCTGCGCGGCCAGTGCGTCGTCGATGGCCGCGATCAGTGCACCGTCGTCCGACACGACGGCCAGGCCGCGGGCATCCACGACCTCCTGCGGCGAACCCTCACCGGCGATCACGCCCTCCAGCACCTGCCGCGCGAGCTTGTCGGTGAGGGTACCGGCATCCACAAGCCCCTGCAGCGCGGCGACGTCGGCGGGCGAGACGAGCGTCGCCGCCTCGCGCTCCTGCGCGTTCGCGACGCGGCTGATCTCGCCGGTCCACCACTTGCGGGCGGCCGCGGGCGACGCACCGGCGGCGATCGTGGCCTCGACCTCGTCGAGCAATCCGCCGTTGCGCACGTCCTGGAACTCCAGGTCGGTGAAGCCCCAGTCCGCCTTCAGACGGCGGCGGCGGGCGATCGGCTGCTCGGGCAGCGCGGCACGCAGTTCGTCGACCAGCTCCGCAGCCGGCTGCACGGGCAGCAGGTCGGGCTCCGGGAAGTATCGGTAGTCATCAGCATCCGACTTCGGGCGCCCCGGCGAGGTTGTGCCGGTGTCCTCGTGCCAGTGCCGGGTCTCCTGGATGATCGTGCCGCCGTCGGCGAGGATCTGCGCCTGACGCTGGATCTCGTACTTGACCGCGCGCTCGACGGAGCGCATCGAGTTGACGTTCTTCGTCTCGGTGCGGGTGCCGAGCGGTGCAGCAGGCTCGCCTTCGGCCGCGCGCGGACGCAGCGAGACGTTCGCGTCGCAGCGCAGGTTGCCGCGCTCGAGACGTGCCTCGGAGATGCCGAGTCCGCGCACGATGTCGCGGATCGCCGCGACGTACGCCGCTGCGTACTCGGGAGCACGGTGCTCGGCGCCGAAGATCACCTTCGTGACGATCTCGACCAGCGGAACGCCGGCGCGGTTGTAGTCGACGAGCGAGTACTCGGCGCCCTGGATGCGCCCGGTCGCGCCGCCCATATGGGTGAGCTTGCCGGCGTCCTCCTCCATGTGCGCGCGCTCGATCGGAATGGTCACCAGGGTGCCGTCCTCGAGCTCGACCTCGACCGATCCCTCGAAAGCGATCGGCTCGTCGTACTGCGAGATCTGGTAGTTCTTGCCGAGGTCGGGGTAGAAGTAGTTCTTGCGGGCGAACCGGCTCGATTCGGCGATCGAGCAGCCCAGCGCGAGGCCCAGGCTGATCGACGAGCGGATCGCGGTCTCGTTCACCACCGGCAGCGAGCCGGGAAGCCCCAGGTCGACCGGTGCGATGAGGGTGTTCGGCTCGGCGCCGTGGAACTCCTCGTTCGCGGGGTTCGGCGCGTCGGAGAACATCTTCGTGCGCGTGTTCAACTCGACGTGCACCTCGAAGCCGAGCACCGGCTCGAACAGCTCGAGGGCCTTGTCGTAATCCATCAGCTTGACAGCGGCCATCAGCGGGTTCCTCCCTGAGCCTGACGAAGGACGGGCGCCTTCTCGAGCAGGGGCGCACCCCATGAATCCAGCAGCACGGCCTCAAGGGCGGCGCCGACCCGGTACAGGCGGGCGTCCTCGCGTGCCGGAGCGAGGAACTGGATGCCGACGGGCAGACCGTCCTCGGCGGCGAGACCGGACGGGATCGAGATGCCGGCCACGCCGGCGAGGTTCGCCGGGATCGTCGTCAGGTCGTTGAGGTACATCTGCAGCGGATCGTCGATCTTCTCGCCGATCTTGAACGCGGTGGTCGGCGCCGACGGCGTGGCGATGACGTCGACCTGCGCGAAGGCGGCGTCGAAATCCTGCTGGATCAGCGTGCGCACCTTCTGGGCGCTGCCGTAGTACGCGTCGTAGTAGCCCGCCGACAGCGCGTAGGTGCCGAGGATGATGCGGCGCTTCACCTCGGGGCCGAACCCGGCCTCGCGGGTGGCCGACATCACGTCCTCGACGGTGGGGTTCCCCTCCGGGGTGACGCGAAGACCGAAGCGCACCGAGTCGAACTTGGCGAGGTTGCTGGATGCCTCGGCAGGCAGGATCAGGTAGTACGCCGCGACGCCGTACTCGAAGTGCGGGGCGGAGATCTCGACGATCTCCGCACCCTGCTGCTCCATAAGAGCCAGCGACTCACGGAACGACGAGGCCACACCGGCCTGGAACCCGGAGTCGGGCAATTCCTGGACGACGCCCACCTTGAGACCCTTGAGCACCTGGCCGGTGGCACCCTCACGTGCGGCGGCGGCGAACGAGGGCCATGCGTCGGTGAGCGAGGTGGAGTCCTTCGGGTCGTGCCCGCCGATCACATCGTGCAGCAGTCCTGCGTCGAGCACGGTACGCGTCACGGGACCGACCTGGTCGAGGCTGGATGCCAGCGCGATCGAACCATAGCGGCTGACCCCACCGTAGGTGGGCTTGACACCGACGGTGCCGGTGACGTGCGCCGGCTGCCGGATCGATCCGCCGGTGTCGGAGCCGAGCGCGAGCGGAGCCTCGAAGGCGGCGACCGCGGCCGCCGAGCCACCGCCTGAGCCTCCGGGGATGCGGTCGAGGTCCCACGGGTTGCGGGTCGGGCCGTACGCGGAGTGCTCCGTCGAGGAGCCCATCGCGAACTCGTCCATGTTGGTCTTGCCGAGGGCGATGAGGCCGGCGGCACGCGACCGCGCCACGACGGTGGCGTCGAACGGCGACATGTAGCCCTCGAGGATCTTCGAGCCGCTGGTCGACGGCTGGTCGGTGGTGACCAGCACGTCCTTGACCGCCAGCGGGACACCGGCGATCGGACCGAGCCGTTCACCGGCCGCGCGCTGCGCGTCGACGGCCGCTGCCGCCTCGAGAGCGTGCTCGTTGACATGCAGGAAGGCGTGGACGTCGCCGTCCACGGCCGCGATCCGATCGAGGTGCGCCTGCGTCGCCTCGACGCTGGAGACCTCTCCCGCACTGAGCTTCTCGCCGAGCTCGGCCGCGGTCAGGCGGGTGATGTCGGTCACTGTTCTTCTCCCAGGATGGCCGTGACGCGGAAGCGGCCGTCGGCGGCATCCGGTGCGTTCTGCAGGGTCTGCTCGAGCGTGAGCGTCTGCCCGACCTCGTCGGGACGGAAGACGTTGCTCAGCGGGATCGGATGACTGGTGGCCGCGACATCGGCCGTCGCCACCTCCGAGACCTTGGCGATGTTGTCGACGATGGCGTCCAGCTGACCGGTCAGCTGCGTCACCTCGTCGTCGGTGAGCTTGATGCGCGCGAGCACGCCGAGATGGCGCACGAGATCGGGGGTGATTTCAGACACCACCACAGTCTACGAGAGCCGGACCGGCGTGCACGTAAGCTGAACCCGTGACGACATTCGTTCCCCCGCGCCCGTGGACCGCCAGCTACGCCGAGGGCGTGCCCGAGGACCTCTCGCCGGTCTCGGGCTCCCTCATCGACATCGTCGAGGCATCGGCACGCGATTATCCTGAGGCGCCGGCTCTGCAGTTCTTCGGTCGCGAGACCTCATACCGTGACATGCAGGATGCCATCGAGCGCGCCGCCACCGGACTGCGCGATCTCGGCGTCGGGCCGGGCGACCCCGTCGCGATCGTGCTGCCCAACTGCCCGCAGCACATCATCGCGTTCTACGCGGTGCTGCGTCTGGGGGCTGTCGTCGTCGAGCACAACCCGCTGTACACCGCACGAGAGCTGCGCAAGCAGTTCGAGGACCACGGCGCGAAGCACGCGATCGTGTGGAGCAAGGTCGTCGAGACTGTGCAGCAGTTCCCCGAGGACCTGAGGGTGACCAGCCTGATCTCAGTGGACGTCACCACGGCGATGCCGTTCTTCACCCGGCTGGCGCTGAAGCTGCCCGTCGCGAAGGCACGCGAGTCGCGGGATGCGCTCACCGCGAAGGTGCGCGGCGCGATCGAGTGGAACCGGCTCGTGGCATCCGATCCCCTCCCCGCGACGCACCCGCGTCCGCAGACCGACGACCTCGCGATCATCCAGTACACCTCGGGCACCACGGGCACCCCCAAGGGCGCGGCGCTCACGCACCGCAACCTGCTCGCCAACGCCGCCCAGGCGCAGGCCTGGGTGCCGTCGATCACGCGCGGCGACGGGTGCGTCGTCTACGCGGTGCTGCCGATGTTCCACGCGTACGGGCTCACCCTGTGCCTCACCTTCGCCATGTCAATGGGCGCGCGACTGGTGCTCTTCCCGAAGTTCGACCCCGACCTGGTGCTCGACGTCGCCAAGAAGCACCCGGCCACGTTCCTGCCGCTGGTGCCGCCGATCGCCGAGCGGCTGCTGACGGCCGCGAAGCAGAAGGGCGTATCGCTGGCCGGCACCGAGGTCGCGATCTCCGGTGCCATGGCGCTCCCCCACGAGCTTGTCGTGCCGTTCGAGGAGGCGACCGGCGGCTATCTCGTCGAGGGCTACGGACTCAGCGAGTGCTCTCCGGTGCTGATGGCGAACCCCGTCGCCGAGAACCGCGTGGCCGGAACCATCGGTCTGCCGCTGCCCGGCACCGAGTGCCGCGTCGTCGATCCCGAGAACCCGACGGTCGATGTTCCCACCGGGACGGCCGGCGAACTGATCGTGCGCGGTCCGCAGGTGTTCTCGGGTTACTACGGCAAGCCGGAGGCCACCGAGGCCGTGTTCGTGGACGGATGGTTCCGCACCGGCGACATCGTCACGATCGATGAGGCCGGCTTCGTGCGGATCGTCGACCGCATCAAGGAGCTGATCATCACCGGCGGCTTCAACGTCGCTCCCACCGAGGTGGAGGTCGCCCTGCGCCAGCATCCTGACGTCGTCGACGCGGCGGTCGTCGGTCTGCCGAGCGAACACTCCGGTGAAGAGGTCGTCGCCGCGGTCGTGATCGAGGTCGGCGTCGACCCCGATGTCGAGGCGATCCGGGAGTTCGCCCGCAGCATCCTCACCCCGTACAAGGTCCCCCGGCGCGTGTTCGTCGTCGACGAGCTGCCGAAGTCGCTGATCGGCAAGGTGCTGCGCCGACAGGTCAAGGAACGACTGCTCGAGCTGACCAGCGGCAGCTGATCCGCCAGCACTCTCACATTTCCAGGGACTATCGTTGGCAGGTGACTGCTGACGATACTGCTGCCGCTGAGCCTGCCCTCGACGCCCCCGCTGAGACCGCTCAGCCCACCGCCGAGGAGACCGCGAAGCCAGGCTTCGACGACCTCGGCATCACCGGACCTGTTCTCAAGGCCATCAAGGACCTCGGTTACGAGACGCCCTCGCCGATCCAGGCCGCGACCATCCCCCTGCTGCTGCAGGGACGTGACGTGCTCGGCACCGCCCAGACCGGCACCGGCAAGACCGCGGCGTTCGCGCTGCCCGTGCTCGAGAACCTCGACTTCAGCCAGAAGACCCCGCAGGCCCTGGTGCTCGCGCCGACCCGCGAGCTCGCACTGCAGGTGTGTGAGGCCTTCGAGTCCTACTCGTCGCGGATGAAGGACGTGCGGGTGCTGCCGGTCTACGGCGGTCAGGGCTACGGCGTGCAGCTCTCCGCGCTGCGTCGCGGCGTGCACATCGTCGTCGGCACGCCCGGTCGCATCATGGACCATCAAGCCAAGGGCACGCTCGACCTGTCGGAGCTGAAGTACCTCGTCCTCGACGAGGCCGACGAGATGCTGAAGATGGGCTTCGCCGAGGACGTCGAGCAGATCCTCGCGCAGACGCCGTCCGACAAGCAGGTGGCGCTGTTCTCGGCGACGATGCCCGCCGCGATCCGCCGTCTCGCGCAGCAGTACCTCAACGTGCCCGAAGAGGTCGCCATCAAGGCGAAGACCACCACTAACCAGAACATCACCCAGCGCTATCTGATCGTCTCGTACGCGCAGAAGGTGGATGCCCTGACGCGCATCCTCGAGGTCGAGAACTTCGACGGCATGATCGTGTTCGTGCGCACCAAGAACGAGACCGAGACGCTGGCCGAGAAGCTCCGCGCCCGAGGGTACTCCGCCGCCGCGATCAACGGCGACGTGCCGCAGGTGCAGCGCGAGCGGTCGGTGAACCAGCTCAAGGACGGCAAGCTCGACATCCTCGTGGCCACAGACGTCGCCGCCCGGGGGCTCGATGTCGAGCGCATCAGCCACGTGGTGAACTTCGACATCCCCACCGACACCGAGTCGTACGTGCACCGCATCGGACGCACGGGTCGCGCCGGCCGCAGCGGCGACGCGATCAGCTTCATCACCCCGCGCGAGCGCTATCTGCTCAAGCACATCGAGAAGGCGACGCGTCAGCAGCCGACGCAGATGCAGCTGCCCACCACGGAGGACGTCAACACCACGCGCCTCGCACGCTTCGACGACGCCATCACCGCCGCGCTGCAGGAGAGCACGCGCATCGAGGCCTTCCGCGACATCATCGCGCACTACGTGCGCAACAACGACGTGCCCGAGACCGACGTGGCCGCCGCACTCGCCGTGGTGGCTCAGGGCGATGCGCCGCTGCTGCTCGACCCCACCGACGACCCGCTGTCACGGGCGGTCGAGCGCGACAACCGTCCGCCGCGTGAGCGCCAGGACCGCGCGGACCGTGCCCCGCGCGAGCGGCGCGGTCGCGGCGACTACACGCCGTACCGGATCGAGGTGGGTCGCCGTCAGCGAGTCGAGCCCCGCCAGATCGTGGGAGCGCTGGCGAACGAGGGCGGCCTGGGTCGTGACGACTTCGGGGCGATCTCGATCAAGCCGGACTTCTCGATCGTCGAGTTGCCGGTGAACCTCGACCCGTCGGTGCTCGACAAGCTGCGTGACACCCGCATCTCGGGTCAGCTCATCGAGATCAAGCCCGACCGTGGCGTGCCGAACCGGCGCGGTCCTCGCGACGACGACCGTCGCGGCGGTTACTCGAAGGGTCCGCGCGACGGTGGTCACCAGCGCGACCGTGGCGGCTATCAGCGCGACGAGCGCCCGGCCCACAAGCCCCGTCACAAGGGCTGATCGCTGTCACAGCGGCCGCAGTGCTGCGAGCACCTCGTTGAGCGCCTCGGTGCTCGACGGGTGCGTCCAGATCCCGTCCCGCAGATCGCTCGCGGTGATGTCGTGGCGCATGGCGAGGGCGATCAGATTGATCACCTCCTGTGCGTCGATCGAGAACACGGTGGCGCCGAGGATCAGGTCGCTGTCGGCATCGATCAGCACCGTGATCAGACCGTGCGTCTCGCCCACGATCTTGGGACGCGGCATCGCCGCGATGTCAGCGACGGCCTTCGAGGTGACCAGCACCCGTCGGCCGAGGGCGCGCGCTTCGTGCTCGGAGATGCCGACCCGGGCGAGCGGCGGCGTGAGGAACACCGTGTACGGCACGGCGACGCGGTCGTCGGTCGAACGCGCGCCCTCACCGTCGAGCTGATCCAGCACGATGCGATTGTCGTCCAGCGAGATGAATGTGAACTGCGGGCCGCCGTTGACGTCTCCGACCGCGAAGATGTGCCGGGCTGAGGTGCGCAGCCGCTCATCGACACGCACGAATCCCCGTTCGTCCTGTGCGACACCGGCAGCGTCAAGATCGAGCTCGCCGGTGACCGCACGCCGTCCGATGGCGACGAGCACCGCATCTGCCTCGAACTCCCGGTTCTCCTCCCCCACGCGCGCCTCGACGATCGCCGACTCCGCACGGTCGCGGACGCCACGCACGTCCGCGTCGAGCACGATCTGCACTCCGGACTCCTCGAGCAGCGCGCGCACGGTGGCAGCCACCTCGCGGTCCTCACGCCGCATGAACTCCACGCCGTGGTCGAGCACGGTCACCTGCGACCCGAACTTGGCGAACATCTGCGCGAACTCCAGCCCCACATAGCCGCCGCCGATGACGACGAGTCGCTCGGGCAGCGGGTCGACGTGCTGGATGGTCGTCGAGTCATGGAGCCGTGCGCTCTCGATCGGAAACGCGGGCCGTGCCGGCTCGGTGCCGGTGTTGATGATGATGTGGTCGGCGCGGATCGCGAGCGTGTCCGTGCCGCCGGTCACCTCGACCTCGTGCGTCCCGATGAACCGTGCGCGACCGTCGATGAGTGTGACCGCATCGACCTCGGCGAGCATCGCCCTGTTGCGGGCGCGGAGCTTGTCGGTGAGTGAATCGCGCCCGGCGAGAGCACCGGCGAAGTACGTCTGCGGGTCGTCGTGCTCGCGGCGCGCCGACGCGCTGTGCACGAGGTCCTTCGTGGGAACGCAGGCGATGTTGATGCAGCTGCCCCCGTACATCGCCGTGGACTGCTCGACGAGTGCGACCGTCCGGCCTTTCCTGCCCATGGCTCCTGCGAGCGTCTTACCGCCCTTGCCCCAGCCGATGACCAGTACGTCAACCTCGAGGTCCGTCATGCGAGCATGTTCAGGCATCCAGCGCCTCCGGGCCCTCGGTCACGAGCAGGTGGAACTGGGCGGCGTCGAGGATGCGGATGCCCAGGTCCTCGGCCTTCGCCAGCTTCGATCCGGCGCCCGGGCCTGCGGCCACGAAGTCGGTCTTCTTCGAGACGCTGGAAGCCGCCTTGCCACCGGCGTTGATGATGGCCTCCTGTGCGCCCTCGCGGGTGTACCCGTCGAGGCTGCCGGTCGCGACGACGGTGAGTCCGTCGAGCACCCCGCCGGCTGCGGCCGCGGCGCCGGGTCCCGGATGTCCTGGTGTCGCCCACTGCACGCCGGCGGCGGTCCACTGCTCGATGATGTCGGTGTGCCAGTCGACGGCGAACCAATCCAGGAGCGAGTCGGCGATGATGCCGCCGACGCCCTCGACCGCGGCGAGCTCCTCGCGGGATGCTGCGCGGATGGCGTCCAGCGACCCGAACCACTGCGCCAGCGCTCGCGCGGCGACCGGTCCGACGTGACGGATGTTGAGCGACACGAGAAGGCGCCAGAGCTCCTTCGTCTTGGCCTTCTCGAGCTCGGCGAGGAGTTTGACCGCCTGTGAGGACGGCTGCGGCCCCTCGAGCCCCTGCTTCTTCTCTGCGGCGGTCGGGTTGCGGCGGAACGGCGCGCGGGTCTTGACCACGCCGTCGTCCTCCTTGGGCAGCCCGGTCTCGGAGTCGCGCACGATCACCGAGATCGGCACGAGCTGCTCGAGGCGCAGCGAGAACAGCCCGGCCTCGGTATCGAGAGGCGGCTGCGCCGGATGGCTCGGCTGTGTCAGCGCCGCGGCGGTCACCTCACCGAGTGCCTCGATGTCGAGCGCGCCACGGGAGCCGATGTGCTCGACGCGTCCCCGTACCTGTGCCGGGCACGACCGCGCATTCGGGCAGCGCAGATCGATATCGCCCTCCTTCATCGGCCGCAGCGGGGTGTCGCACTCCGGGCACCGCTCGGGCATGACGAATTCGCGCTCGGTGCCGTCGCGCCGCTCGACCACCGGGCCGAGCACCTCGGGGATCACATCGCCGGCCTTGCGCAGCACGACCGTGTCGCCGATGAGCACGCCCTTGGCCTTGACGACGTCTCTGTTGTGCAGCGTCGCCTGACGCACGACCGAGCCCGCCACGTGCGCCGGAGCCATCACGGCGAACGGCGTCGCGCGCCCTGTGCGGCCCACCGACACCACGATGTCGAGCAGGGTCGTCTGCACCTCCTCGGGCGGGTACTTGTACGCGATCGCCCAGCGGGGTGCACGACTGGTGATGCCCAGCTCGTCGTGCAGCGCAAGTTCGTCGACCTTCACGACGATGCCATCGAGCTCGTGCTCGACGTCGTGACGGTGCTCGCCGAAGTGCGCCACGAAATCGGCGACCTCTTCGATGCTCTGACACACCCGTGTGTGCGGGCTCGTCGGCAGGCCCCACCCGGCGAGCAGGTTGTACACCTCGCTCTGCGCGGCCACCGGCGGATCAGGCCAGGCGCCGATGCCGTGCACATAGAGCGACAGCGATTCGACCCGCAGGAGCCCGGCTTCGAGTTCGAGCCCGCTCTTCTTGTCGATCTGCTGCCGCAGACCCCCGCTGGCGGCGTTGCGGGGATTCGCGAAGGCGGGGAAGCGTCGGGCCGCGGCCGTGCGGGCCTTCTCCTCGTCGAAGGCACGCTTGGCGCCGGCGCGCCCCTCCCAGCGCTCCCGTGCGTCGGCATAGGCCCTGTCGCGGAACGCCGCTTGCGCGGCGTTGAGCTTCTCGAACGCGGCCACGGGGATGAAGACCTCACCTCGAACCTCGACGATGTCGGGATGCCCTTCGCCGGTCAACCGCTCAGGGATGTCGGCCAGACGCAGAGCGTTCTCCGTGACGATCTCGCCGACTCGCCCGTCGCCACGCGTGGCGGCCGAGGTCAGAATGCCCTTCTCGTAGCGGAGGTTGATGGCCAGACCGTCGATCTTCAGCTCGGTCAGCCAGGCCACCTCGCGCCCTGCGGCTGCCGTCGTCTTGAGCTGCCAGTCGCGCAGCTCGTCGAGGGAGAAGACGTTGTCGAGACTCAGCATGCGCTCGGCGTGCTCGATGGTCGCCAGCCCGGTGGCCTCGGCGGACCCGACCATCTGAGTCGGCGAATCCTGCCCCTGCAGTTCGGGGTACAGCCGCTCGAGCTCTTCCAGACGCCGCATCCACCCGTCGTAGGTGGCGTCGTCGACCAGCGAGGTGTCGCGCCCGTAGTACGCGTCCTTCGCATCGAGGATGCGTGTGGTCAGCTCTTCGGCTTCGACGCGGGCGTCTTCCAGCGAGATGTTCTCCGGCACAGAACGAGTCTACGAGCGCCCGCCGACATCGAATGGCCGGGTTCGGCAGACAGGGACCTCAGGCGTCGACCGGCACCGCCGAGACGGTCGTGTCGATCGTGAACTGACCCAGCACCCGGGTGCTGATGTAGACCACCGCGCTCTGCCCTGGGGCGACGCCGTTCAGCGGCTCATCGGGCACCACGCGCACGCCGGCATCCGACACGAACGCGCGCGCGGGCACCGGATCGGCGTGCGCGCGGATCTGCACCTCGCAGGCGAACTCCGATGCCACCGGTGCCGCGCCCGCCCATGAGAACCGCTCCCCCGAGATCTCGGCGATCGCCAGCGCCTCCTTGGGTCCGACCACGACAGTGTTCGACACCGGACGCACCTCGAGCACGAACCGCGGCTTGCCGTCGGGGGCGGGAACGCCGAGGCGGAGTCCACGCCGCTGGCCGACCGTGAAGGCGTGCGCGCCCTCGTGCGAACCCACCACGTCGCCGGCGCGGTCGACCACGTCGCCCGTTGCGGTGCCGACCTTCTCAGCCAGCCAGCCGCGCGTGTCGCCGTCGGGGATGAAGCAGATGTCGTGGCTGTCGGGCTTCTGCGCCACCGTGATGCCGCGCTCGGCGGCCTCGGCGCGCACCAGCGCCTTCGACGGCGTGTCGCCCAGCGGGAAGTAGGTGTGCGCGATCTGCTCGGCGTCGAGCACGCCGAGCACGTACGACTGATCCTTCGCGGAGTCGGATGCCCGGTGCAGCTCGAGCCCGTCTGCGCCGTCGACGAGCGTCGCGTAGTGGCCCGTGCACACGGCGTCGAAGCCGAGTTCGATCGCCCGCTCCAGCAGCGCTGCGAACTTGATCTTCTCGTTGCAACGCAGGCACGGGTTGGGCGTGCGGCCCGCCTGATACTCCGAGATGAAGTCCTCGATGACGTCCTCGCGGAACCTCTCGGAGAAGTCCCACACGTAGAAGGGGATGCCGAGCAGATCGGCCGTGCGACGGGCATCCATCGCGTCCTCGATCGTGCAGCAGCCACGACTCCCGGTGCGCAGGGTGCCGCCGGCACGGGAGAGCGCGAGATGCACCCCGACGACGTCGTGTCCGGCGTCGACGGCGCGGGCCGCCGCCACCGCGGAGTCGACCCCACCGCTCATCGCCGCCAGAACTCGCATGTTCTCCAGTCTACGAGCGACTTGCTGGGGAGGCGCGGTGTACGACGTCGGCGATCGCCGCGATCACCGCGTCGACATCGGCATCGGTCGTGGTCCATCCGAGCGTGAACCGCAGCACGCTGCGCGCGTCGTTCTCGCTGCGGCCCATCGCCATGACGACATGGGAAGGCTCGGCGACGCCGGCCTGGCACGCTGAGCCGGTGGATGCTGCGATGCCGGCCATATCGAGCAGGAACAGCAGGCTCTCCCCCACCGCCCCGGGGAAGAGCAGGTGGGCATTGCCCGGCAGCCGGTCCAACGGATCACCGAGGAGCTCGGCGGTCGGGACGGCGGATCGGATGCCCGAGACGAGCCTGTCCCGCAGCATCCCGAGTCGTTCGGACTCGTGCTCGCGCTGCGCCTCGGCCACCTCGAGCGCGGTGGCGAACGCGGCCGCACCCGCGACATCCTGCGTCCCCGCGCGCAGACCGCGCTGCTGCGCACCGCCGTGCAGCAGCGGCGCCAACCGGGCGCTGCGCGCGACGATGAGCGCGCCGGTGCCCACCGGCGCGCCGAGCTTGTGCCCGGCCACGCTCAGCGTCACCAGGCCCGCCCCCGCCGGTGCATCACCCCGCAGAGAGCGGAACGACAGCGGAAGGTGCCCCCACGCGGCCACGGAGTCCAGGTGCAGCGGCACCTCCGCTGCCGCGGCCGCCGCAGTGAGGGCCGCCGCATCGTTGATCGTGCCGACCTCGTTGCTCGCCACCAGCGCCGTCGCCAGGGCTGCACCGGGAAGCGCCTCCGCGAAGTCGCCGACACGGATCCGCGCGAGACCGTCCACCGGCACATGGCGCACGACGGCCCCCGCCGAGCCCAGCGCGGTGACGGTGTCCATGGTGGCGTGATGCTCGGCATCGGGCAGCACGATGGCATCCGATCCCTCCCGGCGGGAGGCCCACAGGCCGTGCAGCGCGGTGTTCACCGACTCGGTGCCCCCCGAGGTGAACACCACCTCGATCGGCTCGCAGCCGAGCACGGCGGCGGCGCGCTCGCGCGACTCCTCGAGCAGGCGACGGGCATCCTGACCGGCACCGTGCGTCGACGACGCGTTGCCGACCACCTCGGTGGCCGCCAGCCACGCATCGCGCGCCTCCGTGCGCAGCGGCGCGGTCGCCGCGTGGTCGAGGTAGAAGCGCATGCATCCATCCTCCCACCACCACACGGCACGAGACCCGGGTTCACTCACGGTGATACGCGGATTCACACCCGGGGCATTTAGGCTGTTCCTCATGCCCGCGCCGACCACGCACCCCCTCGGGGGCTCCGCTCTCGACGACCTCGGTATCCGCCTGCACGACGGGGTCGGGACGCTGCGGGTCTGGTCGCAGAACGCCGCCTCCGTCGAGCTGGTCATCTTCGACGAGGACGACCTCGACTGGGAGACCGCGACCCTGCCGCTTGCGCGTCGCGCGGGGGGCGTCTGGGAGGTCACCACCGAGCTGCTGCAGCCCGGCATCCGCTACGCGCTGCGCGTGGACGGCCCGCACGGCCCTGGCAACACGTTCAACCCCGAGACGCTGCTGCTCGATCCGTACGCGCGCGGCCTCGCGCAGGGCGACGGCTACGAGGAATGGCGCTCGGTCGTCATCGTCGACGGCTTCGATTGGGACGGCGTCGTCAAGCCCCGCATCCCCCTCGACGAGACCGTCATCTACGAAGGGCACATCAAGGGACTGACCAAGCGCCATCCCGACGTGCCCGCGGCGCTGCACGGCACCTACGCGGGTCTCGCGCACCCCGCCATGATCGACTATCTGCGCGCCCTCGGCGTGACCTCGGTCGAGCTGCTGCCGGTGCACGCGTTCGTGCCGGAGCCGCGCCTGCTCGAGCGGAGCCTGACCAACTACTGGGGGTACAACACCCTCAACTTCTTCACCCCGCACACCGCCTACGCGACCGAAGCCGCGCGCAACGCCGGACCCGAGGCCGTGCTCGCCGAGTTCAAGGGCATGGTCAAGCTGCTGCACGAGGCGGGGCTCGAGGTCATCCTCGACGTCGTCTACAACCACACCAGCGAAGAAGGCATCGGCGGGCCGCGATCGAGTCTGCGCGGCATCGACAACGCCCACTACTACCGACAGCAGCCCGACGGCGCGTACATCGACACCACCGGGGTCGGCAACACCCTCAACACCGCCACCGACGCCGCGGCGCGGCTCGTGCTCGACTCGCTGCGCTACTGGTCGCACGAGATGCAGATCGACGGCTTCCGGTTCGACCTCGCCGCAGCCCTCGGCCGCACTGCCGGACACGAGTTCGATCCGCAGCATCCGCTACTGCTCGCGATCCGCGACGACCCCGCCCTGGAGGGCACGAAGATCATCGCCGAGCCCTGGGACGTCGGGATGGGGGGCTGGCAGACCGGGAACTTCCCCACCGGATGGAGCGAGTGGAACGACCGCTACCGCGATCGGGTGCGCAACTTCTGGCTCAGCGACATCGACTACGCGCGGCGCGCCACGGCGCCGGTCGGCATCGGCGGCTTCGCCAATCGTCTCGCGGGTTCGGCGAACACCTACAGCGAGGAGCGCGGCCCGCTGGCCAGCGTCAACTTCGTCACCGCCCACGACGGGTTCACCCTGCACGACCTCGTGTCGTACGACGTGAAGCACAATGAGGCGAACGGGGAGCACAACAGAGACGGCGCGGATGTGAACCGCTCGTTCAACCACGGGGTCGAGGGCGACACCGATCGCCCCGCCGTGCTGGCCGCCCGCCGCAAGGCGATGCGCAATCTGATGGGGACGCTGCTGCTGTCGGCTGGCATCCCGATGATCACCGCGGGCGACGAGTTCGGGCGCACGCAACGGGGCAACAACAACGCGTACTGCCACGATTCGGCCCTCACCTGGCTGAGCTGGGAGCACGAGCCCTGGCAGCGCGATCTGACCGCGCACGTGTCGCTGCTCACCCGCCTCCGCGCCGAGAACCCGGCGCTGCGCCCTTCGCGCTACGCCCGCCTCGGCGAGCACGTGCCGGAGGCGTCCGAGATGGACTGGTACGACCAGCACGGCCAGACCATGGCGGTCGAGCAGTGGAACGATCCCCGCAACCGCACCCTGCAGTACGTCGCCGCCAGCGTGCCCCATGACGGCGCGAGCAATCGTATCCTGCTCATCGTGCACGGCACCGAGACGCCGATCGATGTGCGACTGCCGGACAGCATCGAGAACGCCACCGGGTTCGTATCGCTCTGGTCCAGCGCCGACGAGTCGCCGGGCACCGACGCGCGCCGCTATCTGCCCGGCGAGGCGCTGCCGGTCGCGGGCACCTCGATGCGTCTTTTCCGGGTCGAGTGACGCGGCCGCGAGGTGGAGTGACTCCTCCCGCCGGTAGCGGTACATTCGGAGTGTGGCGGCACCGACGGCAGGGGAATCCGCGGGGCTGAGAAGCCCCGCTCTGATCCCCGCACGCCCGGCCGTCGTCAGCGACGCGGTCGGCGACACGCTGGTCGGCCGGATCCCGCTGTTCGACCCGACCCCGCGCGTTCCGCACGGCCACCCGGCGAAGGCTTTCGTCGGCGAGGCCGTCCCCTTCGATGTGGTCGCGTTCCGGGAGGGACATGACCGCATCGGCGTGCATCTGCGGCTGATCGACCCCGCCGGCCAAGAGACCCTGCACCGGCTCTCACCCCTGACCGACGGCACCGACCGCTGGCGCACGACGATCGCGATCGACAGGCAGGGCGACTGGAGCTTTCGCTTCGAGGCGTTCGCCGACGACTTCGCCACCTGGGCTCACGATGCCGGGGTCAAGGCTGTCGCCGGGGTGGACATCGCCGTCATGAGCGCACTCGGTCGCGGTCTGCTGACCGCTGCCGCGGCGCAGCGCGATCGCCCGGCGGCGGAGAGTCGGATGCTGAAAGCGGCCGCCAAGCGGCTGCGCGCAGCGGATGCCGATGAGCTGGCGGCGGTAGCGGCCGACCCGCTGCTGGTGGCGGCGCTGGGCGCCCGACCGATCGCATCCCTCGGCTCGACGACCGAGCAGCTGGCCCTGCGCGTCGAACGGCGACTGGCCGGCGTCGGGGCCTGGTACGAATTCTTCCCGCGATCCGAGGGAGCCGTGCGCCGCAAGGACGGAACCGTACAGAGCGGAACGCTGCGCACAGCGGCAAAGCGGCTGCCCGGGGTGGCCGGCATGGGTTTCGACGTGATCTACCTCGTCCCCATCCACCCCATCGGCACCACCAACCGCAAGGGGCGGAACAACACGCTCACCGCGGAGCCCGGCGACCCCGGATCGCCCTACGCGATCGGTTCGCCCGACGGCGGACACGACGCCATACACCCCGACCTCGGCACCGAGAAGGACTTCCGCGCCTTCGTGCGCGCCGCGCGGAAGGAGGGGCTGGAAGTGGCGCTCGACCTCGCGCTGCAGGCCTCGCCCGACCACCCCTGGGTCACCGATCACCCCGAATGGTTCACCACGCTGCCCGACGGCACCATCGCCTACGCGGAGAACCCGCCGAAGAAGTACCAGGACATCTATCCCCTGAACTTCGACAACGACCCGGCGGGGATCTACGCCGAGATGCTGCGCGTGGTCATGCACTGGGTCGACCTCGGCGTGAAGCTGTTCCGGGTGGACAATCCGCACACGAAGCCGCTGCGCTTCTGGGAGTGGCTGATCGCCGAGGTGAACAGGCGTGATCCCGACGTCATCTTCCTCGCCGAGGCGTTCACCCGCCCGGCTGTGATGCGCGCACTCGCCGCCGTGGGTTTCCAGCAGAGCTACTCGTACTTCACGTGGCGCAACACCAAGGCCGAGCTCGAGGAGTTCCTCACCTCGGTCGCGCACGACACCAGCGACTACATGCGGCCCAACCTGTTCGTGAACACGCACGACATCCTCACGGAGTACCTGCAGTTCGGTGGCAGGGCGGCCTACCGCGTCCGCGCCTGCATCGCGGCGACCGCGGCCCCGGTGTGGGGGGTGTACGCGGGCTACGAGCTGATCGAGAACGTCGCCCGACCCGGCTCCGAGGAGAACATCGACAACGAGAAGTACGAGTACAAGTTGCGCGACTGGGCCGGAGCCGAGGAGAGCGGCGAGTCGCTGGCGCCGCTGCTGCGCCGGCTGAACGCCATCCGCGATGCGCATCCGGCGCTGGGGCAGCTTCGCAACCTGTCCGTGCACTGGAGCGATGACGACGCGGTGCTGGTCTACTCGAAACATCTTGACGCCGCGTTCACCGGCACCGGACGGGCCGACACGCTGATCGTCGTCGCGAACGTCGACCCGCATTCGGTGCGGGAGACCACGGTGCACCTCGACACCCGCATCTGGGGGGTCGCCCCTGGCGACGAGTTCGAGGTCGAGGACCTGCTCACCGGAGCGACGTGGACCTGGCGTGACCACAACTATGTGCGACTCGACGCGTTCGCCGAGCCCGTGCACATCCTGAGGGTGAAGGAGCGATCATGAGCCGTACTGATGATGTCTCGGTTTCCGACGAGTGGCGCAGCGCCGCAGGCGGCGCGCACCACAACCCGCATATGCTGTTGGGCGCTCATCCGACCACGGATGCCGTCGGTCGGACCACCACCGTGATCCGCACGCGACGACCGCTGGCCGAGTCGGTCAAGGCGGTCTTCGTCGACGGCGATCGTCTGGATCTCACGCATGTGGCTCACGGCATCTGGGAGGGCACGCACGCCGGGCCTCCGGTGCCCTATCAGCTCGCCACCGTGTACGCCGGACACGACGAGACGCTCGCCGGCGACCCCTACCGGCATCTGCCGGCCATCGGCGACCTCGACCTGCATCTGATCGGCGAGGGCAGGCACGAACGACTCTGGGAAGTGCTCGGCGCGCACCCGCGCGTCTTCGACGGAGACGTCGGCGTGGAGTTCGCGGTGTGGGCGCCGAACGCGCAGGCCGTGCGCGTCTGCGGCGACTGGAATGACTGGAACGGTGCCGGTCATGCCATGCGCTCGATGGGCGCGAGCGGCGTCTGGGAGCTGTTCATCCCCGACGTCGCGGTCGGCAGCAGGTACAAGTACGAGTTGCTCACCCCCGATGACCGGTGGGTGCTCAAGGCCGATCCGATGGCCCAGCAGGCCGAGATCCCGCCGGCCACGGCCTCGGTGGTCGCCCGCAGCACATATCAATGGGGAGATCATGCCTGGCTCACCCGCCGCGCCGCGACGCACGCCGTCGCGCAGCCGCTGTCGGTGTACGAGGTGCATCTGGGCTCGTGGCGCGGAGGACTCGGCTACCGCGACGCCGCGGGGCCGCTGATCGAGCATGTCAAGGCCACAGGCTTCACGCACGTGGAGTTCCTGCCCCTCGCCGAGCACCCCTTTGGAGGGTCGTGGGGATACCAGGTCACCGGCTACTACGCGGCGACCAGCCGCTACGGCACCCCCGACGACCTGCGGTACCTGATCGACCAGCTGCATCAGGCCGGGATCGGCGTGATCATGGACTGGGTCCCGGGGCACTTCCCCAAGGACGGTTTCGCTCTCGCGCGTTTCGACGGGCGGCATCTCTACGAGCACCCCGACCCCCGGCGCGGCGAGCACCAGGACTGGGGCACGCTGATCTTCGACTACGGACGCAACGAAGTGCGCAACTTCCTCGTCGCCAACGCCCTGTTCTGGCTGAGCGAGTTCCACGTCGACGGGCTGCGGGTCGACGCGGTCGCGTCGATGCTGTACCTCGACTACTCGCGCAGCGACGGCGAGTGGGAGCCGAACGTCCACGGCGGGCGCGAGAACCTCGAGGCGATCCGCTTCCTGCAGGAGGTCAACGCCACGGCGTACCGCCTGCACAAGGGCGTCGTCATGATCGCCGAGGAGTCGACGGCCTTCCCCGGAGTCACCGCTCCGACCGACCACGCCGGCCTCGGGTTCGGGTTCAAGTGGAACATGGGGTGGATGAACGATTCGCTGCAGTACATGCAGCGCGATCCCGTGCACCGCTCGCACCACGAGGGTGAGATCACGTTCTCGTTCGTGTACGCCTTCGGCGAGAACTACATGCTGCCGATCAGTCACGACGAAGTCGTGCACGGAAAGGGCAGCCTCGTCTCGCGGATGCCCGGCGACCACGGCCACAAGCTCGCCAACATCCGCGCCTACCTGGGCCACATGTGGGGTCATCCGGGCAAGAAGCTGCTGTTCATGGGGCAGGAGTTCGGGCAGATCGCCGAGTGGTCGGTCGATCGCGAGTTGGACTGGTGGCTGCTCGATCAGCCATCGCACGCGCAGCTGCAGCGGTTCGTCGGTGCGCTGAACACGGTGTACCGCGCACAATCGCCGCTGTGGGAGCGCGACAACGACAGCACGTCCTTCTCGCGCCTCGGCGCGCCGACCTGGGACCCGAGCGTGATCGCGTTCGAGCGGCGTGACGCCCACGGAGGACGCCTGGTCGTCGTCACGAACTTCGCCGGCGCGACGCGCACCGGGTATCGGCTCGCACTGCCCGTCGAGGGGGCATGGCAGGAGGTGCTGAACACCGATGCCGCGGAGTACGGCGGCAGTGACACCGGCAACCTCGGCATGATCGCCGCCCACCGGGACGCCGACGACTCACCGGCGATCGCGTCCGTCACGCTGCCGGCGCTGTCAACCCTGTGGTTCCGCCATCAGTCGGATCCGCACCTGCCGACGCCCAGCCAGTGGTGACCTGCGGCGCGCCGCGAACACCCGCGCGCCATCAGCGCGGCGCGGTGCTCAGAAGAGCAGGGATGCCAGGCGCGTCCGCGCCGATGCAACCCGCGGATCGGCGGAACCGACCAGGTCGAACAGCTCGACGAGCCGCTCACGCACTCGGGGGCGCTCGTCAGGTTCGACCTCGGTGAACAGGTCGAGCAGCCGACCGAACGCATCGTCGACGTGCCCGCCCGCGACGTCGAGGTCGGCGACCTGGAACTGCACATCGATGTCGTGCGGCGCCGCGGCCGCGGCCGTCCGCACCTGCTGCAGGTCGAGCCCCTGCACCCGGTCGAGCAGACGCACCTGCCCGAGGCCCGCCTTCGCGTCCTCGTCACGAGGGTTCTCGGCCAGCGCCTTCTCGTATGCGGTGACCGCACGCGCGTAGTCGCCCGCCTCGATCGCCTCGAAGGCCTCGGCGTGCAGCGGCGGCAGTGGCGCCTCCTCCGGCTCGTCGGCGCCCTGGCCCTCGGGCTCGGCGCCATCGGTGGGGACGCTGCCGGTGACGCCGTTCTGTGCTGCGACCTCAAGGAGCCGGGCGAAGACCTCGCGCACCTGCTCTTCGGGCACGGCGCCGGTGAACATCGGCACCGGCTGTCCGCCGATGAGGGCGACGACCATGGGGATCGACTGCGCGCGGAACGCCTGGGCGATCTGAGGGTTGGCGTCGACATCGACCTTCGCCAGCACGACGCGACCGTTCTGCTCGCGAGTGACCTTCTCGATGATCGGGCTCAGCTGCTTGCACGGTCCGCACCATTCGGCCCAGAGATCGACGACGACCGGCACGCTGCGGGAGAGCTCGAGGATCTCGCCGAAGGAGGCGTCGGTCACATCCACGACGACTCCGCCCGCAGGCGCTCCCGCTGCTGCGGCACCGGCGGGCGCCGGCGCGTGCTGCGAGTCACGACCGCGGAGGGACGAGAGGTCGACGGCACCGCGAAGTGCCGTGGGGGAGATTTCAGTCACTTGATCACCTTCACACTGAGGAGGTCCTGGTGGTACGCGAGCAGACGGATCTGCTCGTTCGAACCCTGTGCCGGAACAGCGAAGAACAACTGGATCGAGTAGGTCGTCTGGAAGCCCTTGGCCGATTCCTTGGCGCCGGTGAGCACCTTGGCCTCTTCATTGTCGCCGATCCTGATCACGGCGTCCTTGCTGGTTGGCGTGATCGTCTCGGAGTCGAGCACGCTGACCGCGACGACAGCTCCGCTGTCAAGGGTCGCCATGGCCAGCGGATCCGCATCGGCCGCGGTCATGTCGAACGCGGCCTTCGACGTCTTGTCGGCGTTCTTGTCCTTCAGTCCCTGCACCACCGCCGCGCGGCTGTCACGCACCGTCTGAGCGAGCTGCTGCGCCATCTCATCGAAGCTGCCGGCGTACTCGCTCTTGTCGCCCGCATCGACGAAGTCCGCGAAGGCTGCGGCGAGCTCCGCCGGCGGCAGCGAAAGGAACGGCGACTCCGTGGGCACGCGCGTGGCGCCGAGCCACGCCGGAGCCACGTCGGGGAACTCCGACGACGCCGGCATGTCCGCCATCTCGGCGATTTTGTAGTCGGCCCACGGGTCGGCCTGCGTCATGGTGAGCAGGACCGGCGGCACCGTGTCATCGTTCTCGGACACGGTGAGCACCATGACGGTGCGCGGCCAGCTGTCGGTGGCTTCGGGCAGCAGCACCTTGACCTTGTCGCGCGGAGCGGTCAGCGCGCCCTCGCGCTCGGCGATCTTGCTGCGCAGGGTGTACTCGGTGCGGCGGCCCTCCAGGGCTGCGCCGGTGAGTCGGGTCGCCGCGAGATCGATGTCGAGGTCGGTGTCGGCCTGTGCGACCGTCTCGGCGATCTCGGAGACGATGCGCTGCCCCTGCTTCTGGGTCACCACCGGCGGCTTCTGGTCCTCGGGAGCGACCACGGTCGGCGTCGGGGTAGGCGATGGCGTGTCGCCGCCGAACTGCGGCCACGACTCGGCCGAGCAACCGGTGGCGAGCACCGCCGTCAGTGCCAGAGCGGGAAGTCCGACGGCGAGGCGGCGCGCGCCGGTGCTGCGCTGCGCGCGCCCGGGCTCCGCGCCGGACTCCGGCCCGCCGTCGGTCCCGCGGCGGCCCTGAGCGTCGGATGCCGGCATACCACCGTCAATCGCCTCGGCGGCATGCACCTCGTCGATCCCGATCGGCTGGGTCTCGGGAAGCGGTCCGGTGCCCTTGCGCCGAGGTCCGCGCCCTCGGCGCTGATGACGGATCGCCAGCACATACAGGACCAGTCCGACCAGCAGCAGCAGGCCGCCGGCGGCCATGAGCGGGCCGGCGAACGGGGTGCGGGTGTCGAGCGGCCACGAGATCAGGATGTCAGTGGGTGCCGGCTGCACGCCATCGCGTGCGATGAGCACGCTGAGCCCTTCAGTGAGCTCGAGGCCCGCGACAAGCGAGTCCGTCTCGCTGAACGAGTCCAGCCAGAGATCGGAGCCGGCCGGGTTGCGTCCCGCGGTCTCGCCGCCCTCGGCAGGCGCCTGCTGCGCGTCGACGGCGGTCGACTTGGGCTCCGCCTCGTCAGTCAGCGTCACGTGGGTGTACTCCGCGTCGGCGAGCCACGCCTCCATGTCTGC
The DNA here is from genome assembly GCF_037204185.1 of Microbacterium bandirmense. Lineage (NCBI taxonomy): Bacteria > Bacillati > Actinomycetota > Actinomycetes > Micrococcales > Microbacteriaceae > Microbacterium > Microbacterium bandirmense. The sequence goes on from NZ_JBBDGM010000003.1 coordinate 205,373, forward strand.
AGTTCTGCCGTAGGCGACGAAGATGTCGCCATCGCCCCGCACGAGCAGGGTCTGCAGCCCGTCGTGGGCGGCCAGAACATCGGCGTCGACGAGCACGAAGGGTGCCGACTCGTCGATGCTCAGCTCCATCCGCTGCTCGGACGGTCCCATGAAGATGGTGCGCTGGGCGATCCCGGCTCCGATCAGAACCGTGGCCAGCACGAAGGCCACGACGGCCCATACGAAACGCACGAATCAGCTCCTTACGCGCCCTCGGGCCCTCCCCGACGGTCTCCGCTCGACATTCGACACTAGCGAAACCACCTGTGCGTTGACCACGAGCGACATGCACGGCGCCTTTGCGGCAGTTCGCACGAAGCTGGGAACGCGAGCCATTAGGCTCTTCTGAGGTCGATCAGGAGAGCAATGAAGATCCACAATCCGTTCCGCACTGCGCTGGTGGCGACGCTCGGGGTGGGCCTCGGCATCCTGATGATCACGAGCATACAGACGCTGTCGACCGTGATCCTGTACATCGGCACCGCCCTGTTCCTGAGTCTCGGTCTCGACCCCGTGGTCACGATGCTTGAGCGTCGCGGGCTTCCCCGCTGGGCCGCGGTGCTGATCACCATCCTGGCCGTGCTCAGCATCTTCGCGGCGGTCGTGCTGATCGTGCTGCCCGTGCTGATCGAGCAGATCTCCGAACTGGTCGATCAGATCACCCCGCTCGTGCAGAACGGCGAGCAGACGATCGAGTCGCTCAAGGGGTGGATGACCGAGACCTTCCCCAACCTCGCCGTCGACGACGTGTTCGCGTATGTCACGGATTGGATGGCGAAGGAGGACTGGCAGAACAACGTCGCCGGGTGGACCGAGACGATCGGACAGGGCGTGCTGGTCATCGGCGGTGCCGTACTGGCAGGTCTGTTCGGCGCGTTCATCGTGCTCGTGCTGACGATCTACCTCACCGCCTCGACGCCGTCTCTCAAGCGCTCCGCGTACCAGCTGGTGCCGGCGTCGAAGCGCGAGCGCTTCATCGACATCGCCGATCAGATCACCGACTCCGTCGGCCACTACGTGATGGGCCAGGTCTCACTCGGGGTCATCAACGGCATCCTCAGTGCGATCTTCCTGTCGATCATCAACGCGCCGTTCACGGCGGTGCTCGCGGTCATCGCGTTCTTCTTCTCGCTGATCCCGCTGGTCGGCACGCTCACCGGATCGACGATCATCGTGCTCGCGTGTCTTCTGCCGGGAGTCGGCTCCCCCGCCACGGCACTCGCCGCCGCGATCTACTACCTGATCTACATGCAGGTCGAGGCGTACTTCCTCGCTCCGCGCATCATGAGTCGTGCCGTCTCGGTGCCCGGCGCCGTCGTCGTGATCGCAGCCCTCTCCGGCGGTGCACTGCTCGGTCTGCTCGGCGCCCTCATCGCGATCCCGGTCGCCGCCAGCATCCTCATCATCTATCGTCAGGTGCTGATCCCGCGGATGGACCAGCGCTAGCCGACATCCCGCTCCTCCGCACGATCAGGCGATGCGCCAGCAGTGCGAGTGCCAGTGACGCCGGGCCGCCAGATCGGCGGACTCCCCCAGCACGCCGTCGGCGCGCCACACCACGACATGAGCGGTCTGTGGCGCGATCGTGCGGTGGCACCCCGGACAGGTGTACTCCTTCACCGCCTGCACCGTCGACACGGGCTGAACGGTCCATTCTCGACCGCCCCTGGTCTCGCTGCGCTTCCACCCCGCGAGCAGCCTCTGGAAGGAGTCCTCGCCGCCGGAGCGGTCAGGCTCCCGTCTGCGTGATCGTGATCGTGATCGTGCCATGCCGGTGGTCTACCACCAGTGGTTGCGCGTCCAGAAGTCGTACGCGCTCGCCCAGCTGCCGTAACGGCCCACGGCATAGCCGTTGCCCCAGCGCAGGTTGTCGACGGGGTTGTAGCCGTTGCCGGGAACCTTGCTGCAGGGCAGAGCCTGCACGAGACCGCACGCTCCGGACGACGAGTTCGTCGCGTTCGGGTTCCAGCCGCTCTCCCGCGAGACGATGTAGTCGACGTAGCCCCAGTCGCTCTGCGCGATGCCGGCGGCCGACATCCAGTCCTCCTTGGAGCCACCGCCCGAGTACCGTGGCGGCGGAGCGCTGCCGCCACCGCTGCCACCCGAATCGGAGTCGGACGAGGCCACGACCGGCTTCGGCTTGGGCTTGGGCTTCGGCTTGACGTATACGTCGAAGCCGCTGCGCACGATGGGCTCGATCTTGGAGCCCTCGACGCTCACCGTGATGCTCTGAGTCTCACCGGCAGCCAGCGAGAATGCCGTCTGGGTGTCTTCCGTCACCGCGGGATCAGCCATCGCCATCCCGGTCGGGGCGATCATCGCCGCGGAGAAGCCGATCACCGCGAGTCCGGCGAGCACGGCGCTGCCGCGTCGGCGCGTCGACGTGCGCTTCTGCGGCCGCGGTGCCGACGGGCGCGTCGAGATCAGTTCGTTATCGGGAGTCACGATGGGCATCAGTCTATGCACAGCTGTCTGAGACATTCATGAGAATATCAGCGAACAGCGAGCATCACCTCGACGGTCGCATCCAGCAGGGCATCCACCTGCTCTTCGCGGTAGCCACCGCGCTGCATCCGGAACGCGGCTCCGCGCACCTGCTCCACCGTCAGCGCCTCTCCTTCACGGAGATAGGCCGAGATGCGATCGGCGACGTGGTCGACCTCGTCGAGACGATAGCCGAAGGTGAGGATGCCCGTGCGGGCGAAGCGGTGCCGAGCTGGGCGGGTCAGGTGATCGAGCACCCGCTGCGCCTCCTCGCGCGCCTGCGCCACCCAGGCGTCGACGCCCAGCGTGCGCACCGCCCGCTCCCGTGATCTCGATGCGAAGGCATCCTCCACGCGCGACAGCGCGGCGTCGACATCCGAGACGACATAGCCGTGCTTGACGAGAGGGAATGACGCGAAGCGCACGTCCTCTGCGCCGAAGTCGCCGCGGTCATCCTCGAACGCCGCACGGGCGGACTCGAGGAACGCGTCGACGGCGGCGCGGTGGTAGCCGCGGCGGCGTCCGCTGGTCAGCGGGAACGCGGGCGGCGTCTGCTCATCGTCATCTGCGGTAAGCGCGTCGAGGTCACTGTCAGTCATCACGATCCGATCCAGGGGGCGAGCAGGAACGAGAGTGCGAGGGCAGGCACCGTCGAGGGCAGGATGCTGTCGAGCCGGTCGAGCAGTCCGCCGTGGCCCGGCAGCCATGAACTCATGTCCTTGATGCCGAGGTCGCGCTTGAGCATCGACTCGCCCAGATCACCGAGGGTCGCGGAGATGAGTACGGACGCGCCGAGGATGAGCCCTGCCCACCATGGCAGCTGCAGCAGGAAGACCGCCAGGAGCACCCCGACGATCAGCACACCGGCCACGGCGCCGCCGAAGCCCTCCCAGGTCTTCTTCGGGCTGATCCGCGGCGCCATCGGATGCTTGCCGAACGCGAGCCCCGCCGCATAGGCACAGGTGTCGGCGGCGACGGCGATCCCGATGAACGACAGCACCCACAACTCGCCGTTCTCGCGACTGAGCAGCATGAGCGCGACCGACGTGAGGAAGGGCACGTACACCTGCACGAAGGCACCGACGAGAACGTCGGCGAGGACGTCACCGTAGGTGCGACCGTCCTGCGCGATCATCTGCGCGACCATCCGCCACACGATGACGAACACCACGGCGGCGAACAGCACGACCCAGCTGAGCCAGAGGTCGGCGAAGTAGCCCACCAGCAGGATCGCCAGGCCGCCGATCATCTGCGGAACGATGTCGATGCGCCGACCTCCGCCACGGAGCGCACGGCAGAGCTCATAGGTGCCCAGCAGGCCGGCGGCGACGGCGAACGGGATGAACAGCGCCTTGACGAACAGCAGCGATGCCAACAGCACGGCGCCGATCGCGACGCCGATCAGGATCGCGACGATGAGGTCACGGCCGGTGCGCTGCTTGATCCGCTCATTCGCCTGATCGAACTGCTCACGTGCCTGCGATACCTGGGATTCCAGCTCATCGCGCGCAGCGCGCCACTGGTCGCGGATCGCACTGTGGTCGCCGGTGTCGGGCCTGCCAGGGTGCACCCCCGGCGCTGGCTCTGCGGGCATCGGCGGGCGCGGCGGGACGCTGGCCGCGTCGAACGACGGGAACGCTGCATCCGTGAGCGGCACCGCCGAAGCCGGCGTCGGACCCGTCACCGGAGTCGCATCCGTCGCCGGCGGGGACGGGATCACACCGCCGTCGGCATCCGCCGCACCCGCATCCGAGGCGGCGGATGCCCTGGCCTGCTCGGCCATGCGCGCCTCGCGCCGCGTGAGCGGGCGATCCCCGGATTCGCTGTCGTCAGACATTCGGTTCAGACCTCGAGAAGCTCGGCCTCTTTGCGCTTGAGCGCCTCGTCGATGGCGTCGACGTGCTGACGGGTCAGAGCGTCGAGCTCCTTCTCGCCACGCGCGATCTCGTCTTCGCCGACGTCGGCTTTCAGAGCGTCCAGCTGGTCCTTCGCCTTGCGGCGGATGCCGCGCAGCTGCACCTTCGCGTCCTCACCCTTCGAGCGCACCAGCTTGACGTACTCCTTGCGGCGCTCCTCGGTCAGCTCGGGCATCGTGACGCGGACGATGTTGCCGTCGTTCGTCGGGTTCGCGCCGAGGTTCGGCATGTCGCGGATCGCCTGCTCGATCGCCTTGAGCGCGCTCTTGTCGTACGGGGTGACGATCAGCGTGCGTGCCTCGGGGTTGGCCATCGACGCGAGCTGAGCGATCGGCGTAGGTGTGCCGTAGTACTCCACCATCAGCTTCTGGAAGAGCTGCGGGTTGGCCCTGCCGGTGCGGACCGTGGCGAAATCGTCCTTGGCGGCGTCGACAGCGCGCCCCATTCGTGCAGTGGTGTCAGTGAGGACGTCCGCGATCACGGTGTCTCCTTACGTCGAGGGTTTCAGCAATTCTATCCGGCGCGGTCGCTCCGGACGGGGAGCGACGGTGGTCAGGACGTCACGAGCGTACCGATCTGCTCGCCGAGCAGAGCGCGCGTGACGTTGCCGGCCGGTTCCATGCCGAACACGCGCATGTCCATGTTGTTGTCCATGCACAGGCTGAATGCCGTCGAATCGACCACCTTCAGTCCCCGCTGCAGCGCGTCGCGATAGGTGACGCGCTCGATGCGCTCGGCGTTGGCGTCCTTGTGCGGATCGGCGGTGTAGATCGCGTCGACGCCGTTCTTGGCGACGAGCACTTCGTCGGCGCCGATCTCCAGCGCACGCTGTGCGGCCACCGTGTCGGTCGAGAAGTACGGCAGGCCGGCGCCGGCACCGAAGATGACCACGCGCCCCTTCTCCATGTGACGTTCCGCGCGCAGCGGGATGTAGGGCTCGGCGACCTGGGTCATCGAGATCGCGGACTGCACGCGTGTCGCCGCACCCGCCTGCTCGAGGAAGTCCTGCAGGGCGAGGGCGTTCATCACGGTGCCGAGCATTCCCATGTAGTCGGCGCGTCCGCGATCCATGCCGCGCTGGCTCAGTTCCGCCCCGCGGAAGAAGTTGCCGCCCCCGACGACGATGGCGATCTCGACGCGATCCACCGCGGCTGCGATGTCGCGGGCGATCTGGCTGACCACATCGGGGTTGACGCCGAGCTGACCTGCGCCGAATGCCTCTCCGGAGAGCTTCAGGAGGACGCGACGGCGTCCGGTGTGTTCGGTCATGGGGAGTGTCCTCTCATCCCGTCTCAAGATAGTGCCTCGTGGGCATGAAGAAGGGGGTCCGGATCACACGGATCCGAACCCCCTCTGAGGTGTTACGCGCCGACCTTGAACCGGGCGAAGTCGGTGACGGCGATGCCGGCATCCTTCGTCACCTGGGCCACGGACTGCTTGTTGTCCTTCACGTAGTCCTGCTCGAGAAGCGCGACCTGCTTGAAGTAAGCGGTCACACGACCCTCGACGATCTTCGGCAGGGCGGCCTCGGGCTTGCCCTCGTTGCGCGAGATCTCGGTGACGATCTCGCGCTCCTTCTCGACGTCGGCTGCCGGGACGTCCTCACGGGTGAGGTACGACGGGTTCGCGAATGAGATGTGCTGCGCGATGCTGCGAGCGGTCTCGGCGTCGTCACCCGTGTAGGCGACGACGACGCCGATCTGCGGCGGCAGGTCCTTGCTGGTGCGGTGCAGGTACACCGAGAACGCGTCACCCTTGAGGGTGCGGACGCGACGCAGCTCGACCTTCTCGCCGATGATCGCAGCCTCGTCGGAGATCAGCTGCTCGACCGTGACGTCGCCTGCCGGAGCGGCCAGTGCGGCCTCCAGCGAGTCGGCGCCTGCGGCCGAGACGGCGTCGGCGACCTTGTCTGCCAGCGCGATGAAGCGCTCGTTCTTCGCGACGAAGTCGGTCTCGCAGGCGAGCTCGATCAGCGTCACGCCGCCGTCGATCTCACGCGCGGCGACCAGGCCCTCGCTGGTGGAGCGGTCAGCGCGCTTCGCGTTGCCCTTGGCACCCTTCAGGCGCAGGATCTCGGTGGCCTTCTCGACGTCTCCGCCAGCCTCCTCGAGCGCCTTCTTGGTGTCGACCATTCCGGTGCCGAGCTGCTCGCGCAGCGCCTTGATGTCGGCGATGGTGAAGTTGGCCATGTGTGGTGGCTCCTTGCTTCGTGTCTGTGCGTGTAGGGGTGACTTACTTGGCGTCGGCGTCGGCGACGGGCTCGGCGGGAGCCTCGTCAGCGGCGGGAGCCTCGGCGGCGGGAGCCTCTTCGGCAGCGGGAGCCTCTTCGGCAGCGGGAGCTTCAGCGGCCGGAGCCTCTTCGGCGGCCGGAGCCTCGGCACCGCCCTCGAGCAGCTCGCGCTCCCATTCGGCGAGCGGCTCAGCCGCGCCGGCGTCGGGGTTGTGCTTCTGCTGCAGGCCCTCGGCGGCAGCGTCGGCGATGATGCGCGTCAGCAGCGAGACCGAACGGATCGCGTCGTCGTTGCCGGGGATCGGGTACTGGAAGTCGTCGGGGTCGGCGTTGGTGTCGAGGATGCCGATGACGGGGATGCCCAGCTTCTTCGCCTCGTCGATCGCGAGGTGCTCGCGCTTGGCGTCGACGACCCACAGGGCCGACGGGGTCTTCGAGAGGTTGCGGATGCCGCCGAGCGACTTGTGCAGCTTGTCGAGCTCGCGCTTCTTGAGCAGCAGCTCCTTCTTGGTGAAGCCCGAGGCGGCGGGGTTCTCGTAGTCGAGCTCCTCGAGCTCCTTCATGCGGGCGAGGCGCTTCGCGATGGTCGAGAAGTTGGTCAGCAGTCCACCGAGCCAGCGCTGGTTGACGTACGGCTGGCCGACGCGGTCGGCCTGCTCGGCGAGGATCTCCTGCGCCTGCTTCTTGGTGCCGACGAAGAGGATCGTGCCGCCACGTGCGACCGTCTCCTTCACGAAGTCGTAGGCGTTGTCGATGTACGCCAGCGACTGCTGCAGGTCGATGATGTGGATGCCGCTGCGCTCGGTGAGGATGAAGCGCTTGACCTTCGGGTTCCACCGGCGGGTCTGGTGTCCGAAGTGCACGCCGCTGTCGAGCAGCTGGCGGATGGTGACCACAGCCATGGTCGTCTCCTGGTTCTGGCGCCTGGGCGCCGTTGAGGTTGTCATCCTCGGCCGAGTGGCCGATGATCCTGGCGCCCGGCGCACACCCACCCGCGCAGAGGCGGGACCTGTGGATGTGGATGCCACGACCGAAGTCGCTGTGGGCACGCGTAGTCACCTCGAGATCGAGGTGCTCTCCCAGTGTACAGGATCGCCTCGTGCTCACCGTTCGCACGCAGAGCGCGGGCCCCGGGATGACCCGGGACCCGCGCAGGCAGAATCGACTCAGTCGGAGGCAGCGGATGCCACCGATCCGGCCGACGGGGCCGACGCCGCTGAGGGAGCGGATGCCGGGCTGGGGGCTGAGGCAGGGCTCGGAGCGGATGCCGGGCTGGGTGCCGAGGCAGGGCTCGGAGCGGATGCCGGGCTGGGCGCTGACGCGGCGCTCGGGGCGGACGCCGCGCTGGGCGCCGATGCGGCCGACGCCGCCGACGCGACGGTCGCCGCGGTCGGTGCGCTGACGACGGTCACCGACGAGTTCGCCTGCTGCAGGTGGACGGTGGGCACGTCGAGCACTCCATTGCGCTCGGACACTGCTCCACCGGGCACCACGGCGCCGTCCGTCGTGCGCAGCTTCATCGTGTCGGCTGCGGCCGTCGCGGCACCCGCGATCACACTGAGGCCCACAAGTCCGCCGACGCCGTACGCGATCCACTTCTTCTTGGTCATCGTCCAGTCCTTCGCTGTCGTGGGATCAGCCTGTCGCCGATCCGCGTGTGATTCCATCCTCCCGAGCGGTCCTAAGCGGGATCGAAAGGAATCATGAGGCTGTTCTTATAAAGGTGATGCGCCGTCGCCGTCGACGATCCGCAGGGCTGCCGCGCTCAGCTCTCGCGCTCCGATGACGTCGCCGTTGTCGCGAGCCGCGTTGGCCTGACCCAGCAGATGGATGCCCGTGAAGGCGCGCACATCAGCGGCATCCCACCGCCGCAGCGCGTGATCCGCGAGCCGCCACACCCGCGCGGAGTCGATCGCGCCGGTCAGCCGGGCGCTGGCGACCGCATGCGCGATGAACGCGGCCGAATCCTCTGCGGGGACTCCGACCCCGAATGTGTCCACGTCGATGACCCCGCTGACCCGGTGCGACTCGTCGAGGAAGACCTGCCCGAAGTGCAGGTCACCGTGCACGATGCTGCGCGGTGCCTGCGGGGCGCCGGCGAGCAGCGCACGCACCCCGCGCACCAGCCGAGCAGCATCCGCATCGTCGCCGGCATGGCCGGCGTACCAGTCGAGACGGTCGGCGATCGACTTCGCCGGCCGGTCCCACGCCACGTGGGCGATCCGCTCGCGCAGCGCATCCACCTCATCGAGCAGCTGCCCGGGCCGCCAGGGCACCTCCGCGGCCGGCGTCCCGATGGCCGAGTCCAGCACGATCAGTCCCTCCGATGCCCAGCCGAGCAGCGTCGGCACCGGGAGTCCGCCGTCGGCGCACGCGCGATGCGCCGACACCAGCCTGTCGACCCGACTCGGGCGGACCACCTTGATCCACGCGTCCCCGGCATTCGTCGCCACCCGCAGCACCGCACGACGGCCGGGTCGGTACCCGATCATCGCGATGTCGCCGGTCGCGGTCATGCCCAGTCGCGCGAGCAGAGCCGCCGCCGAATGCCCGAATGCCGCAGCCGCCAGTGCGGGCAGGTGGGGATCCGCGGGGTGCAGCCAGATGCGCGCGTCAGGATGCACGGGGTCCTCCCCCGTGCTCATACCGGTCTCCGCCTGCACCGCGAGACGGGACGTGTCGACGAACCAGGTCTGCATGCCGCCGGCGTGGTCGAGATCGAAGCCGGTTACGGCTCCCGGCCCCAGCGGCTCCCGACTGCGCAGGCCGGGCTCCGGGAGAGCGTGATCATCCGAGTCGGTGTCGTCGTATCCGAGCGCATCGCGCAGCATCGCCAGGTCGGACTCGTGTGCGGGTGCGGGTGCGAATGCGGCGTCAGGCTCGTCGGGCATGCCCTCATTGCATCACGAGTGCGAGCCGCGTTCGATGAGACATCTCTTACACAGCCTTCGAAGGCGCACGACTCCGGGGATACTGATGGGGTGACCGACCCCTCGTCCTCTGCGAACCGCCGCAGCCGCATCGCGGATGCTCTGCGTCCGCAGCTGGTGTCCGTGCGCACGCGCATCGTCGCGGCCATCACGGCGACCCTGGCGATCGGTCTGCTCGCGGTCGGCACCGCCGTTTACATCGTCGAACGCCAATCCGACCTCGATCAGATGGACGACCGCCTGCGGGCCAACCTCGAGTCAGCACGGTTCATCGTCTCCGAAGGCGAGGCCGCCGACGACACTGCGGACCGGCGGCCGTGGGATTCGGCCCCCGAGGCGCTCCGCGCTGTCGTCGAGCGGATGAGCCCCGATGACAACACCGGGGTGATGGGAATGGTGGCCGACGAGATCAGCCTGGTGCCCGGTGTACGGCTGGACGTCGACCTCAGCGGTGCGCACGAGTTCGCGGCCTATCTGCTCGACCAGACCGCGGGCGGTGAGCCCATCATCGGCACCTACGCCGAAGACGGTGTCGCGTGGCGATACCTCGCGGCGCCGCTCGTCGTCGAGGACGGCACGACGACCGTCTCCACGCCGGCGATGTTCGTGATGGTCTACGACATCGATGCCGAGCTGGCCGAGTTCAACGGCACCGCCAGGGTGTTCGTCGTCGCGTCGCTGATCACGCTGGCGATCGTGGCCCTGGTCGGGATCATCGTCGCCACACGCCTGCTGCGACCGCTGCGCCACATGCGCGAGATCGCCACCCGAGTGTCGGCGAGATCGCTCGACGAGCGCATCCCGGTCGTCGGCAAGGACGACGTCGCCGACCTCGCCCGCACCATGAACGCGATGCTCGACCGCCTCGATGACGCGCTCGACTCGCAGCGGCGCCTGCTCAGCGACGTCGGTCATGAGCTGAAGACCCCGATCACCATCGTGCACGGTCACCTCGAGGTGATGGATCCCGCCGACGTCGACGATGTGCGCAGCACGCAGGCGCTCACCCTCGACGAGCTGGATCGCATGGGCAGGCTCGTTCAGGATCTCTCCGATGCCGCAGCCCTGCACGGCTCGGCGCCCGTGCATCTCGAGCCCGTCGACATCGGTGACCTGATCAAGCAGATCGCCCGCAAGGCACAGGGCATCGCCGGCGCCGAGGTCGAGCGCGGCAAGACAGCCGAAGGCGTCGTCGCCCTGGATGCGAACCGCATCACGCAGGCGATGCTGCAGCTGGCTCAGAACGCCGTCGCCTACGGCGGTGGACGCATCGTGATCAGCAGCCGACTGAGCGGCCGCTGGCTCCAGCTGTCTGTCCGTGACTTCGGTCCGGGGGTTCCCGATGACGCCAAGGAGACCATCTTCGATCGCTTCCGCCGCGGGACCACCGCCGAAGGCGTGCACGGCAGCGGACTCGGACTGAACATCGTGCAGCTGATCGCCCGCGCCCACGGCGGGTCCGTGCGCGTCGACGACGCCGCCGGCGGCGGTGCCCTGTTCACGATCACGCTGTCGGCCAGGCCGGCGGACGGCCCCGCCACGCCGACCTCGGACGAGAGCCCCGGTGGCTCGCCGCGCACTGAGAAGGAGTGATGATGGCATCCATCCTCATCGCCGACGACGAGCCCCGCATCTCGGGATTCATCGACAAGGGCCTGCGCTCGGCGGGGTTCGCCACGCGCATCGCCGCCACCGGTCCCGAAGCTCTGGAGCTCGCGCTCACCGATGAGTTCGACCTGCTGGTGCTCGACGTGAACCTGCCGGGCTTCGACGGGTTCCACGTGCTCGAGCAGCTGCGCGGATCGGGATCGACCCTGCCCGTGATCATGCTCACTGCACGCGTCGAGCTGCGCGACACGATCGCGGGACTCGAGGGCGGTGCCGACGACTACCTCGGCAAGCCCTTCCGGTTCGACGAGCTGCTGGCGCGGATCCGCCTGCGCATGCGCCGCGAGGTGCCGGACGCGGCTCTCGACCTGAGCCATGGCGACCTGCACCTCGATGTGCGCAGCAGGCGAGCACGCGTCGGCGACCGCGCGGTGGAGCTGTCGGCACGCGAGTTCGCGCTGGCCGAGGAGCTCGTGAGACATGCGGGACAGGTGCTGAGTCGCGAGCAGCTGCTCAGCCGCGTCTGGGGATACGACTTCGACCCGGGCTCGAATGTCGCCGATGTGTACATCGGGTACCTGCGGCAGAAGCTCGGAGCCGACCTGATCGAGACCGTGCGGGGCGTGGGGTACCGGCTGACGTGAGAGCCGCCGATCGACCGTTGTCCCCAGCGCTGCTCTGGCCGCAGGTTATCCCCGGTCCGTGGGTTCGAGGCGGTGGGCAGCGGTGCCGAGAGGGCAGGCTGGGCGGATGGTGCCTCGACCTTCTGCCATCCCGGTGCCGACGCGCGGTGGGCGTCGGCACCGGATCGTCACGGCCGCTGCGACTTCCCTGCTGCTGACGCTGGTGCTGAACGGCACCTCACCCGCGGTGGCCGTGCCGGCGGACTCGCCCACTGCCGTACCTGGCCTCGGCGCGACACCCGCCGTGCACGAGGCGCCCGGATCAGATGCGCCCGGCTACCCGTGGGCATGGCCGGTGAACGGGGCGCGACGGGTCGTGGCCCCGTTCCGCGCGCCCGCGCACGAGTACGGCCCCGGACACCGCGGCATGGATATCGCATCGGCGCCGGGAGCCGAGGTGCGGGCACCCGCCGACGGTGTCGTCGCGTTCCGCGGGACCGTCGTCGATCGGCCGCTGCTGACCATCGATCACGGCGGCGGGTACGTGACGACCTGGGAACCTGTCATCTCGTCGTTGGTGGCCGGTGGCGTGGTCACGGCCGGCGAGGTGATCGGCACGGTCGCCGCGGGCGGGCACTCGGTGCGCGGCGCGATGCACGTGGGTGTGCGGATGGACGGCGCCTACATCAATCCGCGACCGCTGTTCGGCGAGGTGCCGCGCGCGGTCCTGCTGCCATGCTGCGAGTGACGTCCACGCGGGACCTCACGCGCGGGGGTGTGCGAGCCGGTAGCTCGCGGTGAGCCGCTCCGCGGAGACGTGGGTGTAGATCTGCGTGGTGCCGAGGCTGGCGTGACCGAGGATCTCCTGTACCGCGCGCAGGTCGGCTCCCCCATCGAGCAGGTGCGTCGCGGCGGAGTGTCGCAGTGCGTGCGGCCCGACGTGGTCGGTGCCGACGATGGGGCCGAGCACCCTGGCCACGAGGCCGTACACGGTGCGGGGTGCGATGCGTCCCCCGCGGGCGCCGAGGAAGACCGCGGCGGTCGGTCGCGATGCACGTGCGTGCAGCGTGACTCGGGCGCGCGTTAGGTACGCGCCGACAGCATCGGCGGCCGGACGTCCGAACGGCACCACACGCTCCTTCGCCCCCTTGCCGAGTACCCGCACCGTTCCTCGCTGCAGGTCGAGGTCATCGACGTCGATGCCGCACAGTTCTGAGACACGCACACCGGTTCCGTAGAGCATCTCCAGGACCGCATGGTCGCGCAGCGCGATCGGGTCGCCATCGGATGCTGCGCTGCGCTGTGCGTCGAGCAGATCACGGATCCCGTCCTTGGACGCGACCACGGGGAGCGTCTTGGCGCGCTTGGGTGTGATCAGCCGGAGACTGGGGTCGGTGTTGATCAGCTCGCTCTCGTGGGCCCACCCGAAGAAGGACCGTATAGACGCGGCACGGCGGGCCAGGGTCGAGCGCGCGTCACCCCGCTGCGTGGCCTGCCAGAGCCAATCGCGCAGCGTCTCGAGATCGATCGCCCCGAGATCGTCGGCGGCGAGGCTGCGCCCGAGGTCGGCGAGGTCCGAACGGTACGCGCGCACCGTCGCCGGCGAGAGCCGCCGCACCCGCTCGAGGTGCGTGGCGAAGGTCGCGATCGCTTCGGAGTACCGCACTGCTCCAGCATGCCCCGTCCTCCGCGCCCACCGTGCTGCCGCGCCGCGGTCGGTCTGGATCGCGGAAGGCCCACAGAGGGCGGCTCGCAGGTGGCGGCCCTCACCCGCTCCGCTGCCATCCGTCGTCGCGCTGGACGACGGTGCCGTCCAGTGCCAGCAGCCCGAGCAGACTGCGCACGCGGTCGATCGACAGCCCGCTCCTGCGAGCGATGTCGAGCGGCTCCCGCGGTGTGCGGGTGCTCAGCGCGTCTCGCAGACGCACGTGATCGGGATGTTCCTTGGTGGACGGAGCGGGTGTCTGATCCGACTCGCCCCACAGCTCCCGCACCTCCCGCGCGCTCGTCACGCACACCGCGTCGTACTCGCGCAGCAGACGGTGACATCCGGCGGATGCGGCGGAGCTGACAGGTCCCGGCACGGCACCGAGTGGCCTGCCGAGGTCGGCGGCGTGCCCAGCCGTGTTGAGTGAGCCGCTGCGCCAGCCGGCCTCGACGACCACGGTGGCCATGCCGGCGGCGGCGATCGCGCGGTTGCGGCTCAGAAAGCGCCATTTCGTCGGGGCGGATCCGCACGGCACCTCGCTGAGCACGGCCCCCGAACGGCGGATCCGATCGAACAGCTGCTGATGTCCGATCGGGTAGGCGCGGTCGATGCCGCCCGCGAGGAAGGCGACGGTGGCGCCGCCCGCTCCCAGTGCGGCGCGGTGGGCCGCTCCGTCGATGCCGTACGCTCCCCCGGAGATGATGACCGTCCCGCCGGCTGCGAGGTCACCGGCGATCTCGGCGGCGACCGCCTCGCCGTACGGAGTGGCGGCGCGGGCACCCACGATCGACGCCGTCGTGCTGCCGTTCAGCACGTTCAGGTCGCCACGCGCCCACAGGGCCAGCGGCGCGTGCGGTCCCAAGTCGTCGAGCCCGAGCGGCCAGTGCTCATCGCCCGGCAGCAGCAGGCTGCCGCCGACGTCCAGACACGACTCCAGGGCGTCGCGCACTGCGCGTGCGTGTGCACGCGGACGCCACCGCGCCTGCGCCTCGGTGAACGCCCTCGGCTCGAACAGTCCCGGGGGCAGCAGTTCCTCGTCGTCCATCGCAAGACGCAGCGCTCTGTTCGCCCCGAGCGCGCCGATCAATGCCCCCGCGACGCCGTCTCCGGGCTCGACGAGCACCGACCAGGCAGCACGCGCGGCGGTCTCGGCCACTTCGGCATCGGGCCTCAGCCGCTCAGCGGCGCGCCGCACATCATCGTCGATCACCGTGATCCGTCCTGTCACTGTGGTGGTCATGCCAGCAGTCCTTTCTTGAGGAACAGTGCTCTGCCGAGCTCGTCGACTCCGGGCATCCCGCTCCCGGCGAGGTCCGCGAGAGTCCAGGCGATCCGGAGCACGCGGTCGTAGGCGCGCAGCGTCACCGCGCCGCGTTCGAGCGCACGGTCCAGGGGCGCGCGCACGGCCGCGGGAAGACGCATCGTCCCCTGCCGCAGGCGCTCGCCGGGCACGTCGCCATTCACGCGCCACGGCGAACCGTGCCAGCGCTCCTGCGCGGCGCCTCGCGCAGCCAGCACGCGCGCCCTCGCAGCATCCGAGGTCAGTGTCGATCGCTCCCCCGACGTCGCACGCGACGCGGCCACCCTGGCCACGCGCAGGTCGATGTCGATCCGGTCGCGCAGCGGGCCCGAGAGCCTGCCCGCGTAGCGGCGGATCATCATGGGCGGGCAGGTGCACTCCTCACCGCGCACGCCGTACTGCCCGCACGGGCACGGATTCATCGCCAAAATCAGCTGGAACCGTGCTGGGAAGGTGGCGGTGAATCCCGAGCGGATCAGCTCGATTCGCCCGGATTCCAGTGGCTGGCGCAGGGCGTCGAGCGCAACCCTCTGGAACTCCGGTGTCTCGTCGAGGAACAGCACACCGCGATGCGCACGCACGATCGCGCCGGGTCTCGCTACGCGCGAGCCGCCGCCGACCAACGCGGCGGCCGATGCGCTGTGGTGCGGCGCTTCGAAGGGTGCGACGGAGTCGAGGCGTGTGACGGACCGCCCGGTGAGAGAGCGGATCGCCGCCACCTCCAGCGCCTCTGCGTCGCTCAGCGGCGGGAGGATGCCGGGCAGCCGACGCGCCAGCATGGTCTTGCCCGCCCCCGGCGGTCCGCTCAGCATCATGTGATGCCCGCCGGCCGCCGCGACGACCAGGGCCTCCACGGCCTCGTCCTGTCCGACAACATCAGCGAGGTCGAGAGACGCGGCGGCGACCTGATCGTCCGACGGCATGGCGACCGGCTCCAGGTCGGCGACCTCGACGTCGGCGCCGTGTACCGCCGCGACCTCGGCCAGCGAGATCGCGGCGTGCACCTCGATGCCCGGCACCAAGCGCGCCTCCTCGGCGTTGCCGTGCGGCACGATGACGCGCTCGAAGCCCGCGCGTGCGGCGGCGAACACCGCGGGCAGCACGCCGGGAACAGGACGCAGGCGTCCGTCCAGACCCAGTTCGCCGATGTGCACGGCGGAGCGGATCGCACGCGGCGGCACCACCCCCTCGGTCGCGAGGGTCGCCACGGCGATGCTGACGTCGAAGCCCGATCCGTGCTTGGGCAGACTGGCCGGCGAGAGGTTCACGGTCACGCGGCGTCGGGGGAAGTCCAGACCCGCGTTGACACAGGCGTTGCGGACGCGCTGTGCCGCCTCGCCGAGCGCCTTGTCGGGAAGACCGATGATCTGGAATCCCGGCGTCTGGTTGCTGAGGTCGGCCTCGACCTCGACGAGGTGCCCGTCGACCCCGGTCAGGGCGACCGCCCAGGTGCGCGCCGTGCTCATCGCAGGTCCACCAGGTGCTCGAGAAGGGCGGAATCAGCATCCGCCCCCGTCAGGCCGACGACCTCGAGTCGGATCGTGCGCCGCCGCGCGGCGTCAGGGTGCTCTGCCGCCCATGCGTACGCGAGCCGCCACAGCCGGCGACGCTTTCGCTCGTCGATCGCCTCGAAGGGATGCCCGAAGGCGTCACTGCGCCGGGCCTTCACCTCGACGATGCAGAGCATCTCGCCGTGCGCGGCGACGATGTCGATCTCGCCCTGCGCGCACCGCCAGTTGCGCTCGAGGATCGCGTAACCGCTTGCACGCAGATGCGATGCGGCCCGCTCTTCACCCGCTCGTCCGAAGTCGTCTTTCGCTGCCATGACGACAGCCTGGTGCGTGGCGCGGACGCCCGATGCACCTTATCCCGGCAGGTGTGGAAAGGTCAGTGCAAGGTGCGAGTTGTGGACAGGAGTGCGGTCACTGCCCGTCGAGCGACAACTCGTCGGGGATCTCGAATTCGCGCCGCTGCAGCTCTTCGACGTTCACGTCCTTGAACGTCAGGACCCGCACCGCCTTCACGAAGCGATCGGCGCGGTAGATGTCCCAGACCCAGACGTCCGACATCGAGATCTCGAAGTAGAAGTCGTGCTCCGTGTCGCGGCGCACGACGTTCACCTCGTTCGCGAGGTAGAACCGCCGCTCGGTCTCGACGACGTACTGGAACTGCATGACGACGTCGCGGTACTCGCGGAACAGCGCGAGTTCGAGCTCGCGGTCGTAGTCGTCGAAGGCGTCCTCATCCATGGTGCCTCCATCCTAGGCGAGAGCGGACGGCGGAACAGCGCGCACGCAGCCGCATCGTTCAGAACAGCGTCGGCGCGTCGGCGATCGCCCACGATGCCCGGTGGAACGGCGACAGCCCCTGCTCGCGGATGGCCTGTCGATGCTCGAGGCTCGCGTACCCCTTGTTGCGTTCCCATTGATAGACGGGATGGTCGGCGTGCAGGGTCATCATCAGCGTGTCGCGTGCGACCTTCGCGATCACCGAGGCGGCGGACACCGATGCGCAGTCCCGGTCGCCCTTGACCACCGTGCGCACGGTCAGCACCTCGGGATGCACCCGCGAGATGTAGTCGTGATTGCCGTCGAGGATCACGAGCGTGCGCTCCAGCGACACGCCCTGTTCGACGACGGCCTGCACCGCACGCGAGGCCGCAAGGCCCAGCGCCCGCATGATGCCCACCTCGTCGACCTCGGCGGCACTCGACCACCCGACGCCCGACGCCGGCACCCAGCCACGCGCGCGCTCTGCCATCTGCGGGCGGCGTCGCTCGGTGATCAGCTTCGAATCACGCAGGCCCTCCGGAACCCGTCGCCGCGAGCCGGCGGCATCCATCACCGCCGCCCCGACCGCGACCGGTCCCGCCAGCGCACCGCGCCCGACCTCGTCGAGCGCGATGATGAGGTCGAAATCCCTGAGCAGCCTGCGCTCGAGGGTCAGTGTGGGCGCGACGACGGTCATTCCGGCTCCGGCACCGCCTGGAAGACCTCATCGTGCGTGTCGATGAGCCCGAGCCTGTCCAGGGGCCACGTGGTGAGGAAGGCACGCCCCACGACGTTCTCGAGGGGCACGAAGCCACCGCCGGGCAGCTCCTGGTGCGCGCGCGAGTCCTGCGAGCGGTCGCGGTTGTCACCCATGACCCAGATCGTCCCCTCCGGGACGGTCACGTCGAAGTCGGTGTTGGATGCGGCGGTGTCGCCCTCGGGAAGGTTGAGGTACGACAGCTCGTTGACCGGCGTGCCGTTGATGGTGATCTGGCCGAGCGCGTTGCAGCACACGACGTGATCGCCCGGCATCCCGATCACCCGCTTGACGAGGTGATCCTGTGTGTCGGAGGTGGAGATGCCCACGAAGGTGAGCACCCAGTCGACCGCCTCGATGAGCGCCGGACGCGAGGGGCGCTGCGGAGCGGGCGGAAGCCAGCCGCCCGGATCCTCGAAGACGACGACGTCACCGTGGTCGTATCCGGTCCAGCGCGGGGTCAGCTCGTCGACCAGGATGCGGTCGTCGATCATCAACGTGCGCTCCATCGAACCGGACGGGATGTAGAAAGAGCGCACCACGAAGGTCTTCACCACGAACGAGACCAGCGCCGCGATCAGGATGATGACCAGCACGTCGCGGACGAAGACCAGTGCACCCCTGCGTCGCGATGGCCGTGGTGCTGCCTCAGCGGCGTCAGTCATGTGCTTCCTTCGTGATCGGGCTCGCCGCGCGTGACGGCAGTTACCAGGTTCCCACACCCTGGCCACAACGACAGAACCCCGGGACGTGTCCCGGGGTTCTGTGCGTGTCGCTGTGCGTCAGTTCTCGCGCTTCTCGCGGATCTTCGCCTTCTTGCCGCGCAGGTTGCGCAGGTAGTACAGCTTGGCGCGGCGCACGTCACCGCGCGAGACGACCTCGATGTGGTCGATCACCGGGGAGTGCACCGGGAAGGTGCGCTCCACGCCCACCTGGAAGCTGATCTTGCGGACGGTGAAGGTCTCGCGAACCCCGTCTCCCTGGCGGCCGAGGACGACGCCCTGGAACACCTGGATACGCGAGCGGCTGCCCTCGGTGATGTTGACGTGCACCTTGACGGTGTCACCGGGGTGGAAGACTGGGATGTCGGAACGGAGCGAAGCCGCGTCGACGGCGTCGAGGATCTGCATGATCGTCTCTCTCTGCACTCGCCACAGGTCGGGTGCATGATTTCAAAGGTTCAAGAATGGATGTGTGCCGAGCGGCGCGCAAGGCGTCCGCAGCTCCCCTGAGGCAGAGCCGGTTCGCGGCACAAGAATCTATTCTGCCATGAACCGCATCGCCTCTCAAAACGCGCGGTGCCGCCGAACGGTCAGTCGCGCAAGCGGTGCTCTTCGACGATGATCACCTCAGCGGGCGTCGATGACGGCGAGGTGCGGTCGTGCGACGACATGCTCGACCACGTGATCGTCTCGCGGATGCGCGCCCCCGAGCCGCGCGCCTCGCTCCACAGCTGCCACAGCTGCAGCCAGAACAGCCCCAGCACCGCGATGATCGCGCCGGTGAGCAGCCAGGGGAAGGCTCCGTCGATGAAGCACGCGACGGCGATCGTGAGGCCGTGCCAGACGGTGAAACCGGCCACGTCCCACCACGACACAGCCCGCTCCGCACGCACCGAGGGACGGGATCTGGTCAGCAGCGTCAGCACGAGCTGCCCGATGAACACCGACGGCACGGCCATCAGCAGCACCCACAGCAACCCCCAGCCGGACTGTCCGAAGATCGCCCAGCCGACGATCATCCACAGCGGCAGCACGAATGCGGCCGGCAGCAGCCAGCGGAAGAATGCCCGTCGCAACACCATCCTTCGATGGTACGTCGGCCGGCGGGCGCGTGGGCGTGCGTTCGCTGTGGGCATCCGGACAGCGCGCATCGGCGACAATGGATGCTGACGAGAGGAACTTCCATGATCGAACTGCGCACACCTGCCGAGATCGACGAGATGCGCGCCGCAGGACGCTTCGTCGCAGAGACCCTGGCGACGCTGCGCGACGAGACCAAGGTCGGCACGAACCTGCTCTCGATCGACCGCAGGGCGCACGATCTGATCCGCAGCGCCGGAGCCGAGTCCTGCTACATCGACTACGCGCCCTCTTTCGGCAACGGCCCGTTCGGCAAGGTGATCTGCACCTCGGTCAACGATGCCGTGCTGCACGGCCTCCCCCACGACTACGTCCTGCGCGACGGCGACCTGGTCTCGCTCGACTTCGCCGTCTCCGTCGACGGCTGGGTGGCCGACTCTGCGATCTCGTTCGTCGTCGGGTCCGCGCGCGACGAGGACCTGCGCCTGATCGGCACCACCGAGCGCGCACTCGAGGCGGCGATCGCCGCGGCCGTGGTCGGCAACAAGACCGGTGACATCTCGGCCGCGATCGCCGCCGTGTCGCATGGCGAGGGGTACTCGATCAACACCGATTTCGGTGGGCACGGTGTCGGCCGGATCATGCACGGCGACCCGCACATCCCCAACGACGGCCGCGCCGGTCGCGGTGTCCCGCTGCGTGAGGGACTCGTCTTCGCACTCGAGCCGTGGCTGCTGGCGACCACCGACGAGCTGATCACGGATGCCGACGGCTGGACGCTGCGCAGCGCCGACGGGTCCCGCGGCTCGCACTCCGAGCACACCGTCGCCGTCACGAAGGATGGCCCGATCGTGCTGACCGACCGCAGTTTCCTCGGCGTGGACTGAGTCGACCTCAGCGCGCCCGCTCCCACTCCGCCACATCGCCGGGAACAACGGTGAAGAGCGGATGCGGATCGGGTGCCGTGACATCGTGCCAGCGCTCGGCGAGTTCGGGACTGCGCTGAGTGAGCTTGACCATGAGGTGCCGCCACTCGACGTCCAGCTGACCGCGGGTCACTGCGATCCCGTCCAGTCGGTCGCCGTCGTGCAGGATGCGCGACCGGTCGAAGCGATAGACGCGAGCATCAGCCTCGTCCGCGATCCCGCGCAGGAAGCCGCCCACGGCCGCCAGCGGATCGGCGGCGGCACGGAAGCGGATCAGCTGAGGATGATTGCGGTAACCCTTCGTGGCGCCCGCGAGCACCGCCTGCGCGAGGAGCGCCTCCCGCCAGCACGCCACCAGTGCCTGGCGGTCGAGGTAGCGCGGATGCACCGACCAGAGCCTCATGCCGCGCGGTAGACGTAGACATCGGTGACCTGGGGCAGCTCGAACTCGCTGCGGCCTGCGGTCGCCGGATCGGCGTCGAGGATGCGCTCCAGTTCGGCGACCATGTCGGCGCGCTCGCTTTCGGATGCCGCGATGAAGCTGCTGACGGTGAGCCAGCGCGCGATGTAGTCGGAGCGTGAGATCGTCTCCGACCACGGCACCTGAACGAAGGAGGGTGCCTCGAAGCCGGGCAGCTCGTGCGTGGCCTCAGAGGAAGCGGTCAGCCCCTCACGCAGTGCCGGATGCGCCACCCGCGTGCACGCGCGGTCCCAGCTGCACGTCGCGTCGGAGTGGTTCCACAGCAGGCCGAGCGTGCCGCCGGGGACGAGCACGCGGTGGATCTCGGCGCAGGCGGGGTCGCGGTCGAACCAGTGGAACGCCTGCGCCACCGTCACGACATCGACCAAGTGATCGGATGCCGGGATGCCCTCCGCCGTGCCGATGTGCGCCTCGACCTGCGGCAGCTTCGTGCGCAGCACCGCGAGCATCTGCTCAGAGGGCTCCACCGCGATCACCCGCGATGCGCGGTCGATCAGCCGCTCCGTGAACTTCCCCGTGCCCGCCCCGAGGTCGAGCGCTGCGCTCACGGGCGTCGGCACGATGGCATCCGCCGCCGCCTCGGGAAAGCCGGGACGGAAGCGCTCGTAGTCCTCCCCTGCGTTCAGAAAGGAACTCGCCAGCGTCTGATCTGCCATGTATTCAGCGTATCGGCGCCAGGTTCCTGCATACGCGCCATCGAACGATGGTGCGCGTGCAGGAATGTGGAGCGGATGCTGGGCGGCTCAGCCCTCGAGAAGGTCGGGGCGCCGGGCGCGGGTGCGCTCGAGCTGCTGTTCGCGGCGCCACGTCGCGATCGCGCCGTGGTTGCCGCTGAGCAGGATCGGCGGCACCTCATGATCGCGCCAGACCGCGGGCTTCGTGTACGACGGGTACTCGAGCAACCCGTCCTCGTGCGATTCCTCGACGAGGCTCTCGGGGTTGCCGACGACCCCGGGGATGAGCCGGCCGATCGCCTCGGTCATCGCCATGACGGCGACCTCTCCCCCGTTCAGCACGTAGTCACCCAGGCTGATCAGGCGCACCTCGCCGAGCGCGGCGGCGTACTCGAAGACGCGCTCGTCGATGCCCTCGTACCGTCCGCATCCGAAGATCAGGTGCTCGCGGTTCGCGAGTTCGCGCGCGGTCGCCTGGGTGAAGACCTCGCCGGCCGGCGACGGGAAGATGATGGTGGGACGCGTGTCGTTCGAGGTCAGCTCATCGAGCGCGAGGCCCCAGGGCTCGGGTTTCATGACCATGCCCGCGCCCCCGCCATAGGGCGTGTCGTCGACGGTGCGGTGCCGGTCGTGCGTCCAGTCGCGAAGATCGTGCACGTGCAGATCGAGGATGCCCGAGTCGCGGGCCCTGCCCAGCAGCGAGAGGGTCAGCCCGTCGAAGTACGACGGGAAGATCGAGACGACATCGATTCTCATTGCTCGATGCTAACGAGCGTCACTCGGCGCCGGGGGCGTCTGCGGGTGGGAGCTCTTCGAAGAGCCCCGCCGGCGGGGTGACGACGACGCGCCCGCCGGGGACATCGACCGTGGGCACGATGGCCTCGACGAAGGGCACCATGACCTCACCGGCGTCGGTCTTGACGATGAGCAGGTCCTGCGCGGGCAGGTGCTCGACGCGGGCGACGGTGCCGATCACGACGTCGTCGCGGAGGACGTCGAGTCCGGTGAGCTGGTGTGCGTACCAGGCATCGTCCTCGACCTCGTCGTCCTCGTCCATCCAGAGGATGGCGCGCACCAGCGACTCGGCCGCGGTGCGGTCGTCGACTCCCTCGAGGAAGACGACGGAGTTGCCGTTCATCACGCGGTACTCGCGGATCGTGACGGTCTTGCCGTGCCACGCGGATGCCTCGGGCACCTGCAGCGTGAACTCGGCTCCCGGAACGAAACGACGCTCAGGGTTGTCGGTGTACAGCTCGAGCTTCAGCGCGCCCTTGAGGCCATGTGCCTTGAGCAGACGGCCGACGCGGAGCTGGTTGCGGTCCGCGGCCACGTCAGTCGTCCGCGACGTCGACGCGGACGCGACGTCCGTCGGCGAGGGCGGAGATGAGCGTGCGCAGCGCCTTGGCGGTGCGGCCGCCGCGCCCGATCACGCGACCACGGTCATCCGGGTGCACGTGCACCTCGAGCAGATCGCCCCGGGGCGATGCGGATGCGGTGATGCGGACATCGTCCGGGTGATCGACGATCCCCTTGACGACGTGTTCGAGCGCGGCGGCGAGCACAGCGGACTACTCTGCGTCGGCGGCGGGGGCCTCGGCGGCCTCCGCGTCAGCAGCCGGTGCCTCGGCAGGCTTCTCGGCCTTGGGCTTGACGACGGACTTCTTGGAGGCGTCGACCTCGAAGGCGGCCTTGGGCTCGGCGACCTGGACGGTGGACTTCGCGTCCTTGTCGCCCTTGAACTTGCCCCAGTCACCGGTGAGCTTGAGCAGCGCGGTGACCTGCTCGGTCGGCTGGGCGCCGACGGACAGCCAGTACTGCGCGCGCTCCGAGTCGACCTCGATGAACGAGGGCTGCTCGGTCGGGTGGTACTTGCCGATCTCCTCGATCACGCGACCATCGCGCTTGGTGCGCGAGTCGGCGACGACGATGCGGTAGTAAGGCGCACGGATCTTGCCGAAGCGCTTGAGACGAATCTTGACAGCCACGATTCTCCTGAATTGTGTGGAAGGAAGTCGAACCGATCGCCTGGAGCGTGGGGTGCACACCCGGCGGAAGCTCTGTAGGGGGGACGGATGCTGGATAGAGGGTCGAGCAGTCGTCCGACCGTCTATTCTGCCAGATCCGGGCACCGACCGCGAAACGACACGGTCCACGGCTGCGTTCGATCGGATCCGCGTGTCAAACTGTGCGCGTGTCGATCGATTTCGCGCCCTCCGCCCGCAGCACGGTCGGGTTGGAATGGGAGGTCATGCTCGCGGATCCGTCCACGGGCGACCTGGTCGGGCGCGCCCCGGAGCTGCTCACCGCTCTCGAAGCGCAGAGCGCGCCGGAGCGGCACACCGTCACCGGCGAGCTGCTCACGAACACGATCGAGGTGACCAGTGGCGTCGGTGGCACGGTGTCGGATGCCGTCGACGACATCGCCGCAGCGATCGCTGCCGTGCGGCGTGCAACCGACCCGGCAGGCATCGAGCTGCTCTCCGCGGGCAGCCACCCGTACGCACAGTGGTTCAATCAGCGCGTGACCGACAAGACCCGTTACCGCACGCTGATCGAGCGTACGCAGTGGTGGGGTCGCAACATGATGATCTGGGGCATCCACGTGCACATCGGGGTCGATGACCGGGACAAGGTGCTGCCGATCATCGGAGCGCTCTCGTCGTACCTCCCCCATCTGCAGGCCCTCGCAGCGTCCAGCCCTTACTGGGCGGGCGAGCGCACCGGCTACGCGTCGAACCGGTCATTGGTCTTCCAGCAGCTGCCGACGGCCGGTCTGCCCTGGGCCCTCGAGACATGGCCGGAGTTCGAGCGCTATGTCGATGACATGACGCGCACAGGAGTCATGGCCGATGTCTCGGAGATCCGCTGGGACATCCGTCCGGCGCCGCGGTGGGGCACGATCGAAGTGCGCGCCTGCGACGGCATGTCCACGCTCACCGAACTGGCATCCGTCGCTGCCCTCACCCAGACTCTGGTCGAGTTCTTCTCACGCGAGCTCGACGGGGGTCGGCCCCTACCCACCCTGCCGCCTTGGTTCCACCGGGAGAACAAGTGGCGCACCGCGCGTTACGGACTCGATGCCCGTGTGATCGTCGACGCCGCCGGATCCCAGGTGCCCGTGCGCGAGCACATCGCGGCCGTCGTCGAGGAGCTCCTGCCTGTCGCGAACGATCTGTCCTGTGGCAGCGAGCTGGCGGGTGTGCGGACGATTCTCGACGGGGGCGCGAGCTATTCACGCCAGCTGGACGCAGCGGATGCCGCCGACGGCGACCTGCGCGCAGTGGTGCAGCACCTGATCCGCGAGTTCCGCGCGGGCCCGGAGGGGTCCCTGGTCGACTGACCGGCCGCCTCAGTTCTCTTCGGAGAGGAGTCGTGCGAGTGTCTCATCGAGCACCGCGTCGGTGACGATTCCCGCGGCTATCGCGGCCCGCAGTGAGCCGAGCTTCGCTGCTCCCGAAACCACGCACACACGCCGGGGCACCCGGCGCAATCGATCGAGACCGGGTCCCGTGGAGCGCGCGTTCAGGCGGATGTCACGCCAGCTGCCATCCGCCCGGAAGAAGACGGTCGCCACGTCGCCGATCGCGCCGTCCTCACGCAGCATCCGATAGTCGTCGCGGTTGAGGTATCCACCCACGTAGACCCGGCTGGGCACTTCGGCCTGTGGGGATCCGAGACCGAAGACCGCGATGTCCATTTTCGATTGGAACGCCAGCACACGTCGAGTGCTGCGCTCCTGCCACATCGCGTCGCGAGTGACAGGATTGTCGAAGAAGGCGGGCACCGGAAACTGCTCGACGTTCGCGCCGAAAGCCTGGCCGAAGCGCTGCAGGATGTCGCTCGAGTACTCCAGACCGCTGGTCTGAGTGTTTCCCGCGCCGTTGAGCTGCACGAACGTTGTGCTGTGCACCTCCTTCTGCACGAGCGAACGGCTGACCATGCTGATCGTGGAGCCCCACGCCACGCCCACCACCATGTTCGACTCGACGAACTGTGAGAGCAGGCGTCCTGCCGTCAATGACACTCGCTCCAGTCGTTCGACGTCGTTCACGATGCCCGACATGGGAACGATGTGCGCATTGATGCGGAAGCGATCGCGCAACTGCTCCTCGATCCGTCCCACACGTTCGAACGGGGAGTTGATGCGGATGTCGACGAGACCGCTCTCCCGCGCGGAGGCGAGCAGCCGCGACACCGATGATCTCGATGTCGAGAGCTCCCTGGCGATGGCATCCATCGTCATGTCCTGCAGGTAGTACAGCTTCGCCGCCGTGAGCGCGGCCGCAGTCTTCGTGTCGTGACGAGTTTCGTCCATCGGCATCCTCAGCACCTCCGACCACAGCATTGCACATTCGTGCAGGGGGTTTGCACGTTACTGCCATTGGAGTGATGCTGGATGCAAGCAGAAGGAGAGATCATGGTCGGTATGACCCGAAATTCACAGCGAGGCGACGAACTGGCGGCCGTCCGAGAATCCGGCCGCACCACCGTGTTGATCATCGGTGCGGGCATCAATGGCATCTCCCTGTTCCGTGACCTCGCACTGCAAGGCGTGAATGCGGTCATCGTGGACCGCGGCGACTTCGCCAGCGGTGCGTCCGCGGCCTCCAGTCACATGATCCACGGTGGCATCCGCTACCTCGAGAACGGCGAGTTCCGACTCGTGCGCGAGTCAGTGCAGGAGCGCAACGGCCTCCTGCGCATCGCACCGCACTACGTCAAGCCCCTCGAGACGACGATCCCGATCTATTCGACGTTCTCGGGCATCCTCACCGCCCCCCTGCGCTTTCTCACCCACGGCAGCGAGAAGCCGCAGGAACGCGGCGCGGTGCTCATCAAGATCGGGCTCACCATCTACGATCTCTTCTCGCGGGATGGGGGCGCAGTGCCGCGCCACCGCTTCTTCGGCCGTCGGCGTTCGCTCAAAGAGCTGCCCGCTCTCGACCCGAAGGTCAAGTACACCGCGACCTACTACGACGCCTCGATGCACGACCCGGAGCGCCTTGCGCTGGACGTTCTGCAGGATGGTCGTTCCGCCAACCCGCACTCGCACGCACTGAATTACGTCGAAGCCGTCGGCAGCCGCGGCGACGAGGTGCTGCTGCGCGATCTCGAATCCGCTGAGGAGTTCTCGATCCACGCGGACGTCGTCGTCAACACATCGGGGCCCTGGACGGACCTCACCAATGATGCGCTCGGCGCGGAGACGCGTTTCATGGGCGGCACCAAGGGATCGCACATCGTCCTCGACCACCCCGAGCTGCTGGCGGCGACACAGGGCAGGGAGATCTTCTTCGAGCACTCGGATGGGCGCATCGTGCTGATCTACCCGCTGAAGGGACGTGTGCTCGTCGGCACGACCGACATCGAAGCCGATCCCCGCGAAGCCGCGCGGTGCACCGAGGAAGAGGTCGACTACTTCTTCGAGCTCATCAACCACGTCTTTCCGAGCGTCGAGCTGGACCGTCAGCAGATCGTGTACCGCTTCTCGGGCATCCGTCCGCTGCCACGCCACGAGGACACTGCCCCCGGATTCGTCTCCCGCGATTACCGCATCGAATTGGTCGAGGGCACGGCAGTGCCGACACTGAGCCTCGTCGGAGGGAAGTGGACCACATTCCGCGCGTTGGGTGAGGCTCTCTCCGACCGCGTGCTCGAACTGATCGGCCGCACTCGCACGATCACGACCACTGGCGTGCCGATCGGCGGCGGTCTGGGCTTCCCTCGCACAGTGCGCGCCCGCACGACGTGGAAGCAGACGAATCTCCCTGGTGCCGAACCGTCTCGCGCCGATCAGCTGCTTGCCCGCTACGGCACCCGTGCCGCGGAGGTGTGGGCGCACATCGAGCGCGAGGAGGACCACATGCTGGCCGGCGGCGCGGTCTCGACACGCGAGCTGGAGTGGATGGCCGACAACGAGCTCGTCGTGCGCCTTGCCGACGTCGTGCTGCGTCGCACCAGCATCGCATTCGTCGGCGACGCCACCGGTGAGGTCCTCGAAGAGCTTGCCGATGCACTCGCGCCTCTGCTCGGTTGGAGTGAGAGCCGTCGGGATGCTGAGATCGAAGCCACTGTGCAGATCCTGAACGACGCACACGGGCTCGCGATCGAACTGCCCGCGCGTCGCTGACGATATGCCCGAGACGATGCGCGTCGGTGATGACCCGCAGAAGGAGGCCGCCATGGCTGAGTACATTCTGTCGATCGACCAGGGAACGACGTCCAGCCGGGCGATCATCTTCGATCACAGCGGAAGCGTCGTGGCCTCCGGTCAGAAGGAGCACGAGCAGATCCTGCCGAAGGCGGGGTGGGTAGAACACGATGCGGCCGAGATCTGGCGCAACGTGCAGGAGGTCATCGGTCTCGCGCTCACCCGGGCTCATCTCACGCGGCATGACATCGCCGCGATAGGGATCACGAATCAGCGCGAGACGACTGTGGTATGGGACCGACATACCGGCGAGCCCGTCTGCAACGCGATCGTGTGGCAGGACACGCGTACGCAGGAGATCGTCGATCGCCTGGCCGCCGACGGCGGCGTCGACCGTTTCAAGTCGATCGTCGGGCTGCCACTCGCCACCTACTTCTCGGGTACGAAGCTCACCTGGATCCTCGAGAACGTCGACGGCGCGCGGGAGAAGGCGGATGCCGACGACCTGCTCTTCGGCACGACTGACTGCTGGGTGCTGTGGAACCTCACGGGCGGCGTCGACGGTGGTGTGCACGTGACGGATGTCACGAACGCTTCACGCACGATGTTCATGGATCTGGAGACGCTGGAATGGCGCGACGACATCCTGGATGTGTTCGGAGTGCCGCGCTCCATGATGCCGGAGATCCGCTCGTCGTCAGAGGTGTACGGCACCGCCGAGAGTTCATCGCTGCTGCGCGAGACGCCGATCGCAGGCATCCTCGGCGATCAGCAGTCGGCCACCTTCGGACAGGCCGCATTCGGCAGCGGTGAGAGCAAGAACACCTACGGCACAGGCTGCTTTCTGATCTTCAACACAGGTGAAGAGGTCGTGCACTCCAAGAACGGTCTGCTCACCACCGTCGGATACAAGCTGGGCGGCGGGCCGACGCACTACGCCCTGGAGGGCTCGATAGCCGTCGCCGGCTCACTCATTCAATGGCTGCGCGATCAACTCGGGCTGATCTCGTCAGCGCCGGAGGTCGAAGAGCTCGCCGACAAGGTCGACGACAATGGCGGCGTCTACATCGTGCCCGCGTTCTCGGGCCTGTTCACGCCGTATTGGCGCCCGGACGCGCGCGGTGCGATCGTCGGCCTCACCCGCTTCGCCAACCGGAACCACATCGCGCGGGCTGCGCTGGAGGCGGTGGCGTTCCAGACGCGCGACGTGCTCGATGCCGTGAACGCGGATGCTGATTTCGACCTCACGGAGCTGAAGGTCGACGGTGGCATGGTGGCGAACGATGCGCTGATGCAGTTCCAGGCCGACATCCTCGGTGTGCCGGTGGTGCGGCCGGTCGTGACCGAGACGACCGCGCTCGGCGCCGCGTACGCCGCGGGGCTCGCCGTCGGCTTTTGGAGCGGTCTCGAAGACCTGTCCGCCAACTGGCAGGAAGATCATCGATGGGAGCCGACGATGCACGCGGATGAGCGCGACCGCCAGGTTCGACTGTGGCGCAAGGCCGTGACGAAGTCGATGGACTGGGTCGACGACGACGTGCGCTGAGCCCGACAGCGAAGTCCGAGGGGCCAGTCGTGCACGTATGTGCAGATCACCTCTGTTTCGCCCGTTCAGCATCCGTTCAGCTAATAGTCTCCCCAAAGGTCACGAGTACTCGCCCCTGCGGACGGGGCGCCTTTCACTGAGGAGAGAACCATGAATCAACGATCAGCGCGGAGGAACGGCTTCTGGCTGGCACTGTCGCTCCTGCTATGCCTGATCTCGGCGGTTGGCGCGCACCTGGTGCAGACCCAAGCCGGCTCGGTCACCGTCAAGGACATGCAGTGGGAGACATCATCCGGTCGGATGCTGAACGCGCTGCTGTTCGTTCCCGATGACGCCACTGCCGACGATCCCGCACCCGCGGTCGTGGTCAGCCATGGCTGGTGGAACAACCGGGAGATGCAGGATGCCAACTACGTCGAACTCTCGCGACGCGGTTTCGTCGTGCTGTCGATCGACATGTACGGCCATGGCAACTCCGACCCGCTGCCGGTCGACGAACTCGAGGTAGGCGGCACCGGCATGTACGACGGTGTCAAGCTCATCGCGGACCTGCCTTATGTGGACTCCACCCGGATCGGTGTCACGGGGCACTCCAACGGCGCCCGCGCGGCGAACTTCTCCATCGCGCTCGACGATGCCGCCGACGAGCAGTTGATCTCGTCGGTGTTCCTGGTCGACAACGAGGCGATGTATCTGGACCAGGATGGCGCATACGCCAACCTCTACGGCACCCGAGACGTTGGCCTGGTCGCAGACCAGTACGACGAGTTCTTCTTCCGCAGTTACAACGCAGAAGGCGTGCCGCTGACCACGCCGCGCGAGTTCGCCACCACCGACAACGCGCAGTCGTTTCTGAACTTCGGGACGGATCCGGCCAGCGGCGAACAGCGCGAGATCGACACCGTCTACACGGAGACGATCGACGGACAGGACGCGATCCGCGTGCTGCACACGCCGCCGCAGACCCACCCGTGGGGCACCATCTCCAAGTACACCGTCGCGGATCTCGTCGACTTCTTCGACCTGACACTGGACGCACCTCACAGCATCGAAGGGACCGATCAGAACTGGCAGATCAAGGAGGCGTTCACCGCCCTGGGTCTGGTGGGCTTCGTGATGTTCCTCGTGCCGTTCACCCGTCTGCTTCTTGGCACCCGGGCGTTCGCGGGACTGCGAGCAGATGAAGTCACCCCCGCAGGTCCCGCGGGACGCACCGGCCTGGTCTGGTTCTGGGGAGGGCTGGTCGTCTCGGCGATCATCTCGGCGTGGTCGTACATCTGGCTCAGCCAGCAGCCATGGTTGGCTGCCCTCTCGTTCAACGCCGTCCCGAACCCAATCCCCACCGGCTCGGTGTTCTTCATCGGCGTGTGGGCCGCGTTCAACGGGATCGTCGCGATCATCGTCATGCTGCTGTCGTACTACCTCTTCGGCAAGAAGAGCGGTGTGCGCCTGCGTGATCTGGGTATCTTCCCTGGATGGTTCAAGCTCCTTCAGAGCATCGCGCTGGCGTTCGTGGTCACGGCTGCCGCGTTCGGCCTGGTGTTCCTCGCCGACTACTTCTTCAAGACCGACTTCCGTCTGTGGGTCGTTGCGATCAAGTGGTTCCCGCAGGACAAGATCTGGTATGCGTTCTTCCTGCTGCCCCTGTTCCTGATCTACTTCGTCGCGAACTCCGTCGCGATCAACCTGTTCAACCGCTTCACCCTCGGTGGTCGTGAATGGCTGAACACCGCCGTTCTGGCGCTGTTCAACTCGCTGGGACCGATCGCGCTGGTGGTGGCGCAGTACGTCACCTTCGCCATTTCCGGTGAACTCATCCCCGGTTTCGGCGGCATCTTCAGCATCTGGCTGATCCCGGTGGTCCTGATCCTCGCGGTCAGCGCGGTGATCTCTCGGAAGATCTACCGGGCGACGAACAACCCGTACATCGGGGGCGTTCTGAATGCAGCGATCGTCGTGCTGATGTCGGTGTCCAACTCGCTGGTGATCAGCTACTGACTGCACGAACAGCGAAGCGCCCCAGGGAACTCTGGGGCGCTTCGCTCGTATTCAGCCCTTGCCGAAAAGCTTCTGGATCTCGGCGAGGTCGGCTTCGCTGGGCGCAGCCTGACCGCCGCCGAGGCCGAATCCCGAACCGGTGGGGTTCGTGTTCGCAGTGGTGACGCCGGCGTTCTCCGCCGCCCGCTTCGCGGGATTGCCCGAGCGCGATCCGCCCTTGCCCTTCGCGCCCTTCTTGCCACGCTTGGCGGACGCCCCGGGCTTGCCCATCGGGCCCATGCCGGGGATCTGCGGCGTACCGCCGCGGGCAACGGTCTTCATCATCTTGGCGGCCTGCTCGAAGCGCTGCACGAGCTGGTTGACGTCGGTGACGGTCATTCCCGAACCGTTCGCGATACGCAGTCGGCGTGAGCCGTTGAGCACCTTCGGGTTGCGGCGCTCGCCCGGAGTCATCGAGCGGATGATCGCCTCGGTGCGGTCGATCTCGCGCTCGTCGAAGTCGTCGAGCTGCTGCTTCATCTGGCCCATGCCCGGCAGCATGCCCAGCATCTTCTTCATCGAGCCCATCTTCTTCATCTGCTGAAGCTGGTCGAGGAAGTCCTCGAGGGTGAAGGCCTCGTTGGCGAGCTTCTCGGCGACCTTCATCGCCTCTTCTTCATCGAAGGCCTGCTGGGCCTGCTCGATGAGGGTGAGGATGTCACCGAGGTCGAGGATGCGGCTCGCCATGCGGTCCGGGTGGAAGGGCTCGAGGTCTTCGAGGTTCTCGCCCGTCGAGGCGAAGATGATCGGGCGTCCGGTGACCGAAGCAACCGAGAGTGCGGCACCACCGCGGGCGTCGCCGTCGAGCTTGGACAGCACGACGCCGGTGAAGTCGACGCCCTCCTGGAAGGCCTTGGCGGTGTTGACCGCGTCCTGTCCGATCATCGCGTCGATGACGAACAGCACCTCATCAGGGCTGGTCGCCTTGCGGATGTCGGATGCCTGCTTCATCAGCTCGGCGTCCACGCCGAGGCGTCCGGCCGTGTCGATGATGACGACGTCGTGCTGGTGCCGGCGTGCGTGCTCGACGCCGTCCTTGGACACCCGCACCGGATCGCCGACGCCGTTGCCGGGTTCAGGCGCGTAGATGGCGGCACCGGCGCGCTCGGCGACGACCTGGAGCTGGTTCACGGCGTTCGGTCGTTGCAGGTCGGCGGCCACGAGCAACGGCGTGTGTCCTTCGCCCTCGAGCTGCTTCGCGAGCTTTCCGGCGAAGGTCGTCTTACCCGAGCCCTGGAGTCCGGCGAGCATGATCACGGTCGGCGGGTTCTTCGCGAACTCGAGCCGACGCTGTTCGCCACCGAGGATCGCGACGAGTTCCTCGTTGACGATCTGCACGACCTGCTGCGCGGGGTTCAGAGCGCGATTGACCTCGTCGCCCAATGCGCGCTCGCGCACCTTCGCGGTGAAGTCCTTGACGACGACAAGCGCGACGTCGGCGTCGAGCAGGGCGCGACGGATCTCGCGGACGGTGCCGTCGACATCGGCGGGCGTCAGCTTTCCCTTCGTGCGCAGATTGCGGAAGGTCTCGGTGAGCCGATCGGAGAGCGTGCCAAAGGTAGCCATGGTGCCTCCGATTCTACGCGAGCAGAGCGGCAACCCTGAGCCGCGCGCCGAGCTCAGCGATCGCGCCTGCTCGACTGGACCTGCATCGGCCGCTCAGCCCCAGGGGAGATCGTGGATGCTACGCAGCGCCTGGTCGAACTGTGCCTCCAGCGAAGCATGCCCCGCCCCCTGTTCGGCCCACACGCGCAGCGAAGAGAGCACGGCCGTCGCCAGCGCCGAGCCGAGGATGTCGGCACGGATCCCGTCGATGCCTGCGCTGCGTGCGGTGGAGGCGACCGCCGAGGCGATGCGAGCGTGCCGCAGGCCGGTGTCGCGCAGCAGCTCTGCCTCCAATCCCATCGCCGAGGCGTTGCGCAGCGCGAGAGTCAACGGGTCTGGGGCGAGGTCCCTCAGCACCGGCTCCAGCGCGGCGCGGACCCCGGGCCCGTCGGCATCCGTCCCCAGCGCTGCCAGCGCCACCAGCGCCGCGTCGATGCGCGCGTCGAGACCCGACCACAGCACGTCGCTCTTCGATGAGAAGTAGTTGAAGAAGCTCGACCGGCTGACCCCCGCTCGGCGAGTGATGTCGGCGACGGAGGTCGCGTCGTACCCCTGCTCGAGGAACAGCTCGCACGCGGCCTCGGACAGGGTTTCGCGTGAGGACGCCCGCGGGCGCCCGGCGCGCGGCTCGGTCTGCATAGCGATCAGCGTAGCCGCGCGCGTCGCTCGCCGCCGCTGCCCGGAGGGCGTATGCTTGGCCACACCGCATTCTTGGACTGCATCCAACAATTGGGAAAGGCGCCGTCGATGATCGACATCCTCACCCCCGGACTCGCCCCCGACTACGTGCCGTACCTCGACGGCTGGGAGCTGCAGCGCAGCATCCACCACGACGTCGTGGCAGGCACCCGACCCGACACCCTGCTGCTGCTCGAGCACGAAGCCGTGTACACCGCCGGCAAGCGCACCGAACCGCACGAGCGGCCGCAGGACGGCACGCCCGTGGTCGACGTCGACCGTGGCGGCAAGATCACCTGGCACGGCCCCGGCCAGCTCGTCGGCTATCCGATCGTGCGCCTGCCCGAGCCGATGGACGTCGTCGCGCATGTGCGCCGACTGGAACGGCTGCTCATCAGCATCCTGAATCCGCTCGGCGTCGACGGCTACCAGGTCGACGGACGCAGCGGCGTCTGGGTGCGCCGCCCCCTCAGCGAGGACAAGGTCGCCGCGATCGGCGTGCGCGTGCAGCAGGGCGTGACCATGCACGGATTTGCCATCAACTGCGACAACACCCTCGCCGGATTCCGGGGCATCATCCCGTGCGGCATCACCGATGCAGGTGTCACCACCGTGAGCGAAGTGATCGGCGCCCATGTCACCCCGGCCGACATCGTGCAGGCGGTCACCGACGCCTTCGTCGCCGAATTCGCAGACGAGAAGGAGGTCGCCGCGTGAGCGCCGCCAGTCCCGAGGGCCGCAAGCTGCTGCGCCTGGAGATCCGCAACAGCGAGACACCGATCGGGCGCAAGCCCGAGTGGATCCGCACCAAGGCGAAGATGGGCCCCGAGTACCAGGCGCTGCAGTCGCTGGTGAAGACCGAAGAGCTGCACACGGTCTGTCAGGAGGCCGGCTGTCCCAACATCTTCGAGTGCTGGGAAGACCGCGAGGCCACCTTCCTGATCGGCGGATCGCAGTGCACCCGCCGGTGCGATTTCTGCCAGATCGACACCGGCAAGCCCGCCGACTACGACACCGACGAGCCGCGGCGCGTCGCCGAGAGCGTCACCCGGATGGGGCTTCGCTATGCGACCGTCACCAGCGTGGCGCGCGACGATCTGCCCGACACGGGCGCGTGGCTGAACGCCGAGACCGTGCGGCAGATCCACGCGCAGAACCCGAACACCGGAGTCGAACTGCTCGCCAACGACCACAGCGGCAACCCGGACTACCTGGGCCAGATCTTCGACGCCCGCCCCGAGGTGTTCGCACACAACGTCGAGACCGTGCCGCGCATCTTCCGGCGCATCCGCCCCGCCTTCACCTACGAACGCTCACTGAACGTCATCACGCAGGGACATGAGGCGGGGCTGATCACGAAGTCGAACCTCATCCTGGGCATGGGCGAAGAGCCCGCCGAGGTGATCGAAGCACTGCAGGACCTGCGCGGCGCCGGATGCGACATCATCACGATCACGCAGTATCTGCGTCCGTCGCCGCGGCACCTGCCGGTGGCCCGCTGGGTCAAGCCCGACGAGTTCGTGGACTTCAAGGCCGAGGCAGAGAAGATCGGATTCCTCGGCGTGCTGGCCGGTCCCCTGGTGCGCTCGTCGTACCGCGCAGGCCGGCTGTGGGCACAGTCGATGCTGTCGAAGGGACGGGAGATCCCACCCCACCTGGCGCACATCGCGGACGGAGTCGAACTCGGATTCGCGCAGGCCGTGTAGACAGTCCCTGTGGGCCTCGGGCCCGCGGGAGTGAAGGGGCCACGCGCCCCGAGGCTCCGTGCAGCGCGTCAGCGATGCTCGGAGTGGGCGTGGGGATCAGTCGGCGCTCATCACCGACATGACCGATCCGTCTGAACCGAGATTGACCAGCAGCACATCGTCGGTCGAATCGGCGTCGAGGGCGTACTCGAGCACAGCGAAGGGCTCGCTGCCGCCGTGCTCGTCGGCCAGGATCGTCATGCTCGACAGGCTGAGCGAGCGGATGATGTCGACCGCGGCGTCGCCGCTGACGTCGACCAGCACGTCCTCGAGTTCGTCGCCGTACGCCTCCTGCTGCTGCAGCACGTACTCGGTCACCTCGCTGGTGCGGTCGTCGACCTCGGCGAGCATGGCGCGGCGCACGACGGCGTCCAGAGCCTCGATGTCGCCGATCAGCCCCGCTGCCGCGTCGAGAGCGGCCGACGAGACGTCGTCCTGGTCCGGCGCGGTGAGATCCACCGTCACCGACTGGTCGCCGAACTCGACCCGTTCGGTCCAGAAGATGGCACCGTCGGGCCCCGAGGAGAGGACTCCGAAGTAGTCGTGTTCGATCGCCATATCGCTATGAAACCAGCCTCTGTGCCGCGGCGGTAGTCCTACGCGCCGACGAGCGACTGAACGAACACGTGGGGGGTGAATCCGGTCAGGTCGTCGATGCCCTCACCCTGGCCGAGGAGCTTGACCGGGATGCCCGTGCGCTCCTGTACGGCCAGCACGAAGCCGCCCTTCGCGGAGCCGTCGAGCTTGGTGATGACCAGGCCCGTCACACCGGCGTGCTGCAGGAAGGACTCCGCCTGCATGACGCCGTTCTGCCCGGTGGTCGCATCGAGCACCAGCAGCACCTCGCTGATCGGCGCCTGCTTCTCGATCACGCGGCGCACCTTCGACAGCTCGTCCATCAGGCCGGACTTGGTGTGCAGCCGGCCCGCCGTGTCGATGATGGCGATCTCGATGCCGTTGTTCTTCGCATACTCGACGGTCTGGAATGCGACCGAGGCGGGGTCCTGCCCCTCGTGCTGCGGTCGCATGATCGCCGCTCCCCCGCGCTGCGCCCACGTCGCCAGCTGCTCGACGGCGGCGGCACGGAACGTGTCGGCGGCGCCCACGACGACGCTGCGCTCGTACCCGCGCAGGAACTTGGTGAACTTGCCGATGGTGGTCGTCTTGCCGACGCCGTTCACGCCGACGACCAGCACGACGGCGGGACGCTCGGTGAGCTTGAGCGTGGTGTCGAACTTCGCGAAGCGCTCTTCGAGCGTCTCGCGGAGCATCCGCTGCAGATCCTTCGGGTCGGTCGTGCGGAACCGGTCGACCTTCTCGCGCAGCTCGTCGACGAGCTGTTCGGTTATGTCGGGCCCGAAGTCGGCGGTGATCAGCGCCGTCTCGAGGTCGTCCCACGTGGTCTCGTCGATGGTGGGCTTGACGAACATGCCGCGCAGCGCGCGACCGAGGGACCAGGACTTCTCCGCCATGCCTCCAGCCTACGATGACGGGATGACTCTCCGACGCCTGTACGTCCACGGTGCAGGGCGACGCGGCGCGGCTGCGTGGCCGCACGCCGACGCCGCAGACGCCGACTTCGTCTCGTTTCCGAAGGAGTCGTCGATCGCGGAGCAGGCGGACGCGCTCGTGGCGTCGTTCGGCGATCGGATGCTGATCTTCGCGCACTCGATCGGAGCGGTGCCCGTCGTCCTGGCCGCGGACCGGCTGAACATCGCCGGTCTGGTGCTCGTGGAGCCTGCGCTGTACGACATCATCCGTGGTGACGAGGCGATCGAGCGGCACATCGGGATCGTCAGTGACGCCCGAGCGCAGGCGGATGCTGGTGACCTGCGCGCGTTCTGGGCGATCCTGCGCCCCCTGATGTTCGACGGACCGTTCGATCCCGACACCTGGGATGACGAACGCGCCGTCGCGCAGCACTGGTCGACGACGAACCTCCCGTGGGGGCACGGCGTGCGTGCCGGCATGCTCGCGGGCATCCCGACGCTGGTCGTGACAGGCGGCTGGAATCAGGAGTACGAGGTGATCGCCGGAAAATTGGCATCCGAAGGGGCGCAGCACATCGTGCTCGCGGGTGCTGATCATCGCGCGCAGGACACGCCCGGCTTCGCTGCGGCCGTGGCCGCCTTCGAGCGCGGCCTCGGCTGAGCGCGTCGAATTCGAACTCAGGATGCTGCGGCGCGGTCACCCACCCGCTGGCCGACGACGGCCGAGACGCCGTCCTGGCGCATCGAGACGCCGTAGAGGGCGTCGGCGATCTCCATCGTGCGCTTCTGATGGGTGATCACCAGCAGCTGTGAGCTCTCGCGCAACTGCTCGAACACAGTCAGCAATCGGCCGAGATTCGCGTCGTCGAGTGCCGCCTCGACCTCGTCGAGGATGTAGAACGGACTGGGCCTCGCCTTGAAGATCGCCACGAGCAGCGCGACCGCCGCCAGAGACCGCTCGCCGCCGGACAGCAGTGACAGCCGCTCGATCTTCTTGCCGACCGGGCGCACGGCGACCTCGATGCCCGTGGTGAGCATGTTCTCGGAGTCGGTCAGCGAGATGCTGCCGGTCCCGCCGGGGAACAGCAGCGGGAACACCTCGGTGAACGCCTGCTTCGTGTCCTCGAACGCGCTGGCGAAGATCGTCTCCATGCGCTCGTCGAGTTCCGAGATGATCGTCAGCAGGTCCTGGCGCGTCTTGG
Source organism: Microbacterium bandirmense (assembly GCF_037204185.1). Lineage (NCBI taxonomy): Bacteria > Bacillati > Actinomycetota > Actinomycetes > Micrococcales > Microbacteriaceae > Microbacterium > Microbacterium bandirmense. Next base: position 243,575 of record NZ_JBBDGM010000003.1, read on the forward strand.
TGAGGTCGGCCAGCTGCTCGGTGAGGAACGCGTGCCGCTGCTCGAGAGCGGCGAACTCCTCCAGCGCCAGTGGGTTGACCCGTCCGAGCTGTGACAGCTTGCGCTCGGCGTCCTTCAGCCGGCGCTCCTGGATGCGGCGGTCGTACGGGATCGCCGTGTCGTCCTCGTCGTCGCGTTCGACGCCAGGATCGCGGGGAACCAGCTGATCCGGCCCATATTCCGCAATGAGAATATCTTCGTCGAGGGCGAGTTCGGATGCCACGCGCTCGAGCAGACCGTTCAGGTGCAGTTTCTTCTCGTGGATCTGCAATTCCAGCCCGTGCACGCTCTCGGTGAGGCCTGCGAGCCTCTCGCGCAGCGACACCTCCTGCGCGCGCAGCGTCGTGAGCTCCGCGTTGTGGGCGGCACGCTCGGTCTCGGCCGCAGCCAGCGCGAGCCGAGCCTCGCTGACCGAGCGGTCGAGAGAGTCGAGCACCCGTGGCAGCTCCTCTGCCACCGCTGACGCCGCCTCACGCTGTGCACGGCGGATCACCGCGCGCCTGGCGGCCTCAGCGGCAGCATCCCGTTCCTGCGCGCGCTGTCTCTCCAGCGTCACCACCCTGGCCTCGGCGGCCCTGACCCGCTCGCGCAGCGTCTCGATCTCGAGTCGCGCGCGCACCTCGCCCTCGCGGGCGGACTCGAGCGCTTCGAGCAGTCCGTCGCGTGCCGACGCGTCGAGGACCGGCCGCGGCTCGGACTGCGATGTCTCCAGTTCCGCCTTCGCGGAGGCAGCGGCCTTCTCAGCATCCGCGACAGCCGTCTGCGCCTGCGCCAAACCGGCTTCGAGTCGCTCGCACTCGGCGACGGCGGCCTCATGCTGCACCGTGACGCGGTTGACCTGCTCGGCGTGGGTGGCCAGTGCCGCATCGTGCTCGCGCAGCGCGCGCAGTGCATCCTTCGAACGCCGCCGCACCGTCTCGACGCGGTCCGTCGCGTCGGTGCGCGCCTCGCGCAGACTGTCCACGATCACGCGCACCTCGGCGAGACGCTCGGTGGCGGCATCCCGCTCCGCGGCGAGTTCCAGCCTCGAGGTCTCCCCCGATCCTGCACGCATCGTGTGCGCGGTGATCACTTCACCGGTCTTCGTGACGATCGTGGTGAGCACGTCGCCGAGGCCGTCGAGGGCACCTCGCACGGTACGGCCCGTCGGGAGATCATCGACGATGAGCACCGGCGTGAGGATCGCCTGCACTCCCGGAGGTGCCGTCACGACGTCTGCGGCACGCACCGTACCGGGGATTCCACTCGCGACGGCATCCCCCGCGATGGTCCCCTCGGCGATCACGAAGTCGACGGTGCCCCTGGCACCGTCCGCGACCAGCGCGAAGGCGTCGTCGACGCGATCCACGAGCACGCCCTCGGCCAGCGGGCCGAGCACGGCCGCGATCGCCGCCTCGTAGCCGGCACGCACCTGCACGGCGTCACCCACCAGCCCGCGCACGCCGTCCGCGCCGGCGGCGACGATCTCGGCGGCCCCGCCCGAAAGCGCCAGTGCGCTGCCGAGCGCCGCAGCCTTCGCGGTGAGGGCATCCGCCTCGCGCTCGGCCTCGTGCAGCCGTTCCCGCAGGGTATCGCGATCCGCCTCCGCGCCGGTGACCTCCTTCTGGGCATCCTCGTAAGCCGTGGTGTGCTCCGCCGCTGTGCCCTCGGGCGCCTCGGCGTCGTCGATCGCCTCGAGGGCCTCCGCCGCTTCACGACGTCGGCTGTGGGCGGCTTCCAGTGCCTGCTCCTGGCGCAGCACCGCGCCGCGCACGGCGGCGAGGGTGGATGCTGCCGCCTCGGCGTTGCCACGCAGGGTGCTCAACCGCATGTCGTAGGCCGAGACGAGCGCGCTCTGCTCGGCGATGTCGACATCGAGGGTGTCGAGTTCGGCACGGGCGTTCACGACCTCGCGGCTGGCGGCCGCGGCGGCGTCCTGCGCGTCTCCGAGCCCCTCCGAGATCCTGGTGATCTCATCGCGCGCCTCGTCGATGGTGTCCTGCGTCACGGTGATCGCGGTGATCGCGTCGTCGTCGTCCGCTCCGAGCAGCGCGAGGCGCTGGTTGGCGAGCGTGAACAGGCTGCGCATGCGGTCCTGCGCCTGTTCGAGTCCGAAGGCGACCCGGCGCGCCTCGTCGACCGCCGCTGAGTTCTGCTGCTGCTCGAGGCGCTGAATGCCCGTGCGCACTGCATCGGCCTGCTCTGCCAGCACGAGCCGTTCGGTGTGGCGCTCCTGCTCGGTGCGGGTGTGGTCGGCGAGTGCTGTGCGCAGCGCCACCACATCGTCGGCGAAGATGCGGGCCTTGGCGTCGCGCACGACGGCCGCGATGGTCTGCGCCTCGCGTGCGATCTCCGCCTGACGACCGAGAGGCTTGAGCTGACGTCGGATCTCGCCGGCGAGGTCGCTGAGCCGGGTGAGGTTCGTCTCCATCGCGTCGAGCTTGCGCAGGGTCTTCTCCTTGCGCCGGCGGTGCTTGAGGATTCCTGCCGCCTCCTCGATGAACCCGCGGCGGTCCTCAGGTGACGCCTGCAGCACGGTGTCCAACCGGCCCTGCCCGACGATCACGTGCATCTCTCGACCCAGGCCGGAGTCGCTGAGCAGCTCCTGCACGTCGAGCAGACGGCAGCTGGAGCCGTTGATGGCGTACTCGCTGGAGCCGTTGCGGAACAGCGTGCGGCTGATGGTGACCTCGGCGTACTCGATCGGCAGCGCGCCGTCGCCGTTGTCAATCGTGAGCTGCACCTCTGCGCGTCCGAGCGGACCACGTGTGGAGGTGCCCGCGAAGATGACGTCTTCCATCTTGCCGCCGCGCAGTGTCTTGGCGCCCTGCTCGCCCATCACCCACGCGAGCGCATCGACGACGTTCGACTTGCCGGAGCCGTTCGGGCCGACGATGCAGGTGACCCCCGGCTCGAACACGAAGCTCGTCGGCTGCGCGAACGACTTGAAGCCCTTGAGTGTCAGGCTCTTCAGGTGCATGCCGGCGCCCTCGCGGTCAGGTGGATCACGCCCATACGCTACCGGAACGACCGTCATCGACGTGGAGCCCGCGCGGCGGGCGGCGAGGATGCGGACCCCCGCGACACGCCGGTGGCGGAAGAAAATTCTTGACGCGACCCACGTCGGTCGCTACCGTGACTTATCGACCTGATGAGAGGAGGCCGCTGATGATGATCACGAAGCTTGATGCCCGGTTCGATACCGCGTCGCTCGTGCCAACGTTCACCGTTGCGTCTGCGGCCTTCGGGTACACCGCGGGCTAGAACCACGCCGCCTCTCACGATCTCTCGGGCTTCTTCTGCCTGATCGATGATCGACCGTCGTCGCGCTGCGCGCGACCGACATCCCCGCCCGATGCACGGGCCCTTCTGGGGTCGCCTCTCCTGGCGTCCCCGTCCTGGTTCGCGGCGATCGCCGCGTGTGGTCGCCGCGAGCCGCCCTCCTCCAGAGAAAGCACACCGACAGTGAGCACCATCGTGCTGACGGATCGTCAGCAGAACACGTCCATCCATCCGCCGGATACCAGGGATCGTCAGATCCTCACCATCCCCGATCAGGAGGGTCTGCGCCGCCTCGCGGTCGCCGATCGCCTCCGCCTTCGCATCGGCCTGTGGCTGCTGCAGCACAGTCTGCGCAGCGACCGCTCGCCCTCCCCGGGCGCACCGGACCTGCAGTATCTGCAGCTCCAGCTGCTGAATGAGCGCCAGTCCGTCGCGCTGCTCACCTACGGGCAGCAGCGCGGAATGTACTGAGGAGACGAATGATGACCATCTCCCTTCCCGCCGGTGCGACCCTGCATCCGCTCGAGCTTCCCGCCCGGACGGATGCGGGGCCCTCCCCGCTCATCCGCGAGTATGCCGCGGTGCGCAACGCCGTGATTCTCGAGGAGACCGGCCGCGACGACGACGCGCAGACGCCCGAGGAGCTGCTTCCGATGCTGCGCGGCGACGCCGACACCACGCGTCGACAGTGGTACATCGAGATCGACGGCGCCGTGGCCGGGTGCGTGCCCCTCACGATCCTCAACGACGACGGCGCCGCCACGGCCATGGGCACCATCGCTCTGCTCAAGAAGCACTGGGGTCAGGGTATCGGCACCGCTGCACTGCGGTTCGTCGTGCACCACGCTCGCGACGCGGGCGTGAACAAGCTGCTGTGCTGGAACGAACACCGCACGGACGACGCGGATGGCACCCTCGCTTCGCCGACGGGCTTCGGCTCGGTGCCGAACGACCACAGCGCGCGCTTCCTGCAGCGCCACGGATTCCGTCTCGAACAGGTCGAGCGCGCCAGTGAACTCGTCTGGGACGACGCGACCGGAACCCATCTGGAGCAGCTCCGCGATGCGGCGCGGGCGCATGCTGAGGGCTACCGCGTCGTGCAGTGGACGCTGCCCACGCCCGAGCAGCATCTCGAGGGCTACGCCTGGATGAAGTCGCGCATGTCGACCGACGTGCCGGATGCCGAGCTCGGGATGCCCACCGAGGTGTGGGATGCCGACCGCGTGCGCCGGCACGACGCCAGATACGCCGCGCGCGGGTCGCGCGTGCAGGTCACCGCGGCCGAGCACATCGCCACCGGCGAGCTCTGCGCGTTCAACGAGCTCGCCATCGTCGGCGCCGACGACGCGAAGACCGACCAGGAGGACACCCTCGTGCTGTCGCAGCATCGCGGGCACCGACTCGGCATGCTCGTCAAGACCGCAGGCCTGCTGAGCTGGCGTGAGCGCTACCCGCGCTCATCGCGTGTCGTGACCTACAACGCCGAGGAGAACCGTCCCATGCTCGACATCAACGAGGCCATCGGCTTCACTCCGGTCGCCTATGAGGGCGCCTGGCGAAAGGACCTGTCATGACCTCGACGATCTCCCCCGGCATCACGATCACCGAGATGCCCGTGCCCGCCCACCTCGACGCCCCCGACGCAGCCGACTTCTACGCGGTCGTCGCGTTGGACAACGCCGTCTGCCTGAGCGATTCCGGGCTCGACGACTACGCGGGCACAGCCGCCGAGGCCCTGCCGCGGTGGCAGGCGAGCGACGACCAGATAACGAGGACGTTCATCGCCCGGGAGGACGGGCGGATCGTCGGCGCCATCATCGTGCGCTGGGCCGTCGCCGAGCCCACGAGCGCCGAGGCCGAGCTGATGGTGCTTCCCGAGCACTGGGGCCGCGGTGTGGAGCAGGCCCTGCTCGATCGAGCCGAGACGGAGGTGCGCGCGCTCGGCCGCAAGGTGATCCAGGCATGGACGCTGCACCGCACGGACCCGGGCCCGTCTCCGTTCACACCCAAGACGGGATACGGTCGCGTCTCGGCGTCGCCGCATGCCCGGCTGCTGGCCGAGAACGGCTTCACGCTCGCGCAGGTCGAGCGCAGCAGCGCGTTCGACCTGCGGGCGGACCCCGCGCCGATCGAGCGGATGCTGGCCTCCGCGCTCGCAGCGGCCGGCGACGATTACCGCATCGTCGAGTGGACGCTGCCGACACCGCCCGAGCATCGCGATGGCTACGCTTGGGCGCTGTCGCGGATGTCGACCGACGCGCCGAGCGGTGATCTCGATGTCGATGAGGAGACCTGGGACGCCGACCGCCTCGCGCGCCGTGATGAGCGCGTGATCGAGGGTGGGCAGACCATGTCGGTGGTCGCCGTCGAGCATGTGCCCACGGGTGCGCTCGCCGCGTTCAATGAGCTCGTCATCGGCTCCGACCCCGCCGGTGTGACGCACCAGTACTGCACTCTGGTGCTGAAGGAGCATCGCGGTCATCGACTCGGTCAGGTCGTCAAGTGCGCGAACATCCTGCGCTGGCGCGACATCGCGCCGGCCTCGGCGCGCATCAACACGTTCAACGCCGAGGAGAACCGGCCGATGCTCGACATCAACGAGGCGATGGGGTTCCGGCCGGTGTCTTACGCCGGCGCATGGCAGAAGACGCTGAGCTGACCCGCGCACGCGGATCATCCCCGAGGATGACCGGGGTCGACCCGGATCATCCTCGGGTTCGATGACCGCGCACAATCGACGGATCAGACTCGAAGCATGAACGATCCGATCCTGCTCGCCCACTCGCTCACCAAGACCTACGGCACCACCCGCGCTCTCGCCGGCGTGGACGTCGCGGTGCAGCGCGGCGAGTCGCTGGCGATCATGGGGGCTTCGGGATCGGGCAAGACCACTCTGCTGCACGTGCTGGCGGGTATCGTCGCACCCGACACCGGCTCGGTGATGTTCACGCCCGCATCGGGCATCCGTCTCGATGTGGCGACGATGTCGGAGACGCAGCGATCGCGGCTGCGGCGGGAGCGCTTCGGATTCGTGTTCCAGCAGGGTCTGCTCATCCCCGAGCTGACAGCGATCGAGAACGTCGCGCTGGCGCTGATGATCAACGGCACACGACGCGCCGAGGCGACGGCGCAGGCGGCGGCCTGGCTGCACTCGCTGGGGCTCGCCGGCATGGAGGACAGGCGAATCGGCGAGCTCTCGGGCGGCCAGGCGCAGCGGGTGGCGATCGCCCGCGCGCAGGTCACCGGAGCGGAGCTGATCTTCGCGGACGAGCCCACCGGCGCCCTCGACTCCCAGACGTCGACTGAGGTGATGGATGCCCTGCTCTGGTCGACCACCAGCCAAGGCCGCACTCTCGTCGTGGTGACTCACGACCAGCAGGTCGCCGCGCGGTGCTCACGGGTGCTGCGCATGCGCGACGGCGTGATCGTGCCGACGGAGGTGGCGGCGTGAACCTCGCGGTGATCCGTCTGCTGCTGCGCCCGGAGAGAGGGCATGCCGCCACGCTCGTGCTTCCGGCCGTCGCCTTCGCGATCGTGAGCGCACTGGCGCTCACCGTGATCGGCGGGGCCCAGACGTTCTGGACCTGGACCGACGAATACGCGATGACCTATCAGACGCTCGCCGCTGTCGCTCTGGTTCTGCTCGTCATGCCGCTCGCTTCACTGGGCGGCGCGGCGGCGCGGCTCTCGGCCCGCCGCCGCGACGAGCGACTGTCGACGCTGCGGCTGCTCGGGGTCACGCCCTTCGGTGTCGAGGTGGCGACCGTGGTGGAGTCGACGATCATCGCCGCTGCCGGAGTGCTCTCCGGCATCCTGCTCTATCTTCTGCTTGTGCCCGCCGTGGGGCTGATCCCGTTCCGGGGTCAGGCGCTGGGGGCGGCGTCCGTACTGCTGCCGCCCGCAGCGATCGCCCTGGTCGCCGCCGGAGCGGTGCTGCTCGCGATCGCGAGCGCCGTGCTGGGACTGCGACGCATCATCATCTCTCCCCTGGGCGTCCGAACGCGCGCACAGGGCGCCCCCGTGCACTGGGTGCGGGGTGCCGCGGCGGCCGTGCTGCTGCTGGTGGCGTTCCTCATCGCACAGGCGGTGCCGTCCATCGCGGGCGCCGTCGCGATCACCGTGACGCTTGCCGCCCTGTTCGCCGGGACGATCATGCTGCTGAATCTGATCGGCCCCTGGGCGCTGAAAGTGATCGCCAAAGGGCAGGCGCGACGTGCCGCGACGCCCGAGCGACTGCTGGCCGCACGCACCGTGCTGGACTCGCCCAAAGGCGCCTGGCGCCAGGTCAGCGGGGTCGCGATGGCGAGCTTCATGGCGGTGTTCGCCGGCACGGGGGTGTCACTGATGAGCCTGATGAGCGCCGACGATGCAGACGCCGACCAGGTGGCGCTCGCGACCGACATGCGCACTGGCCTGATCATCACCCTCGTGGCGTCGTTCCTGATGGTCGCCGCCTCCGTCGGTGTCACCCAGGCCTCGGATGCCCTCGATCAGCGTCCTCTGCATCGCAGCCTGCACCAGCTCGGCGTGCCGATGAAGACCGTCGACGCGGCGCGACGCCGGTCGATCATGTCGCCGCTGTTGGTCACCGCACTGGGCTCGGCGCTCTGCGCGGCGGTGGTCGTGTTCCCGCTGCTGGGAGCCGCGCTCCTGGTGGCCCCGCTCTCGCTGATGACGATCGCGCTCGTGCTCGGCGTGGGCATCGGCATGGTGTGGCTGAGCACTCTGGCGACCAGACCCCTGCTTCGGCCGGCTTTCCTCGCGGCCTGACAGGGCCTGGCAGAGCCTGGCAGGATGGGGCGATGATCATCAGCACGCCCCGCCTGATCCTGCGCGAGCTGACCGAGGACGACCTTCCGGCGCTGCGCGCCATCCTGCAGGATGCTGAGACGATGCGCGCCTATGAGGGCGCCTTCGACGAGCAGATGGTGCAGGCGTGGCTGCCGGAGTCGATCAGTTTCGGCGGTTGGTGCTTTTACCAGAACGGCAGCAGCGTCGCAAGCTGTGCTTTTGCTGCGAGTCAACTATGTTCGAGTCGGAGGGCAATGATGAGAGGACACGGGCTTGTAGTTATCTTGCTCGCGCTATGCCTAGGTGCCCTCGGTGGATGCGCGCCGGAGCAGCAGCCGCCGATGGAGAGTGATCGATCTCAGTTCTCCGCCCCGGCAGGCGGTTTCATCGCGCAAGTTGTCGTCTCGGGCGCTGAGGGAGCCACCGTTACGTGGATTGACGACAGCGCCAAGCTCATCATCACCACCGAAGGCAGTTCCTCGTGCCCACTCGTACCTCTGCGGCTCGACGGGGAGGACCAGGACACGATTGTGCTAGGGCGTGATGACGGAGGAAACGATGTCTGTTCGGCCGACCTTGGCCCCACGAGTTCCACAATCGCGCGACCCAAGTCCTGGGATCCAGGCATCCAAATCGTCGGCACATACACCGACACCGAACTGTATCTGACGCCATCTCGCTAACCCACAGAAGCAAGATCCATGCGAAAAATGCTCGTTCGATCCACTCTCGCGTTTTCCGGATTTCTCATACTGGGGGTCATGGCTACTGCTATGCCCGCTACGGCATCCCCCAACGTCGTCGAAGATGATAAACCGACCTCGATCGATCTACCCGTCACCACCGATCTGAAGACGGTTCTACCTCCGGTGCCAGAGGATCTTATGAACTGGGCATCTGAGACACAGCATCGCCTGGAGAGCGTCAGTCAATTCTCCACCGTGAGCCTCTCTGAGGATCGCAAGTCCGCAGGAATCTACTGGTACGGAGCCGCAACCGATGCACTAGATGAAGCACTGACCGCGGCACCCGCCGAGTACGCGGTCACCGTAATCCCCACGCTGTATGAGCCAGGAGAGCTCCGCACTGCGGCGTTGGACCTGCTGAATGCGGGCGAATTCAATGGCTCTACGGTTACCGCTACATGGCCGGACTTCGACGGTAGCGGTCTCGGCGTCCAGGTCGACAGTATGTCCGCAAACCGCGGCACTGGCGCGACCGAGTACCAAGGATTCCCAGTTGAGGTCAGCGAAGGAGAAGCGGAACCTGCAATCGGTCGACAAGATGACAATCTCCATCTCGGCGGGTCCAGACTAGTTAGAGGTTTGACTGGAGGTCGCTGCTCTCTGGGGTTCTCTGTCGAGTCTACAGCTTCCACTCCCACTGATGGCGGTATGTTTGCGGCACATTGTGGGAACGTGGGTGACGCGTGGCTGCGGCCGACACCAACCTCAGGGACGTATGTCTCGATGGGAAGTACCGGAGCCGAGATCAACAACCGTGATGGAGCAATCCTTACGGGTACGTTCTTCAATCCTGCGGTCTACATCGGTAGCTACACGAGTGATGCTTACATCGGGATCACCACGGTCAACACACCAGTCAACGGCACAGAGATCTGCTACTCCGGCTCCTTCAGCGGAACAACGTGTGGGAATATCGTCAGTCAACCCATCTACAACTACAGTCTGACGGGCGTGGGCAATATCACTGGGCTGATGACGGCCAACCCTCAAGGCCTTCCTGCATTTGGGAACGGGGACAGTGGCGGGCCCGGAATTGCCGTGTTCCAGCACACCGACGGTACGCTTCGGATTTCTGCATCCACGATCATCTCGGCGATACCCAGCAACAATAAGAGCGCAAACTGCCAGGGAGTCCCCGGGTCCGGTCCGCCCAACAGCACCAACCCCGACGATCGCCAGTGCAGCCACATCGGAGTCGTAACGCGAGCGAAAGACATCGCAAGTTCCTTGGGCTATTCCATCAAAACCGTGCCGTAAGAACCCGAGACCCACAAAGAGCGAGCCGTCGCCCTCGGCCACGGCTCGCTCTTTGTGTAAACGGTCTAACTCGCAGTCGAGAACCACGGGTATACGATGTCGCGTACGACGGGCCAGAGCATCCACCAGGCGGCGCAGGAGGCGGCCCAGGGCGCCGGCCTCGGCCTATGGGGCTTGCTAGCACTGATGCCGGCGGACGTCCTTAGTTACCTGCTCGGCATCGTCAGCTCGCGTCAGGCTCGCCATGGTGCTTCAAGGCCCGCGCGCGGTTCGTCCCCAGCGACCAGCTCGACGACCGTTGACACGTGCGTGTCAACATCCCGAGTCCGGTGCTGTTGTTGGGACACCTGGTGGTGTCCCAACATGGGACAACGTGACGAGTGCCTAGCTGGCCTGGCATCCGAGGGTGAGCCGGCGCCGGCCGCCGCTCATCGTCGCACCGCCTGGCCGCACCAATCCAGCGACACTCTTGGCCTCACGGCCGACGCGCGGGCCGCGGTGGAGCGATCGCGGCGCGACGCCGCGGTCGCTGAGCACGTCTTCGCCATGGTCAAGGAGCAGGCCGTGCGGGCGCTTCTGTGCGACCGGCAGAGCGTCCGTGCGATCGTCAACGCGACGGGAGTGTCAGACGAACGGTGTATCTGGTCCTGGCCTGACCGAGATGGCCTGACGGGTTCACCTGTCCGAAGTGCGGCGCAACCGAGCGTGCATGGCGCATCGCGGGCGGCCTGTGGATGTGTCGGGCGTGCGGTCGGCAGACGAGCGTGACGGCCGGAACGATCTTCGACCGGACCCGTTCTCCGCTTCGGATGTGGTTCAACGCAGCGTGGTACATCACTTCTCAGAAGACCGGAGTCTGTGCGCAGGGGCTGCAGCGCGTGCTCGGACTGCGGTCGTATGAGACGGCGTGGGCGTGGATGCACAAGTTCCGCCGCGCCATGGTCGTGCCCGGCCGCGAGCTGCTGCACGGCATCGTCGAGCTCGACGAAACCTACGTCGGAGGAGTCAGCCGCGGGCATTCGGGACGCAGTAGCACGAAGGTCGGAGTCATGGTCGCCGCCGAGATGGTCAGCGTCCACAAGCTCGGGCGGATCCGCCTCAAGCCCAGCCCACACAAAAGCCTGCAGCTGATCAGCTTCGCTCAGCGCGTCATCGAACCTGGATCGCTGGTTCGCACCGATGGAGCCCAAGAACTGAAGCGCCTCGCAAAGGCCGGATACAAGCACGAGCGTCACGTTGAGCTCGGATCGGACGTCCCCGCTCACGTCTCCCTCTACGGCGTGCACACCGTCGCTTCACTGCTCAAACGATGGCTCGAAGGCACGCTCCATCAAGGCCTCAGCAACGACCACTTGGGTTACTACCTCGACGCGTTCACCTTCCGGTTCAACCGCCGAGCATCCCGCAGCCGAGGGCTGCTGTTCCACCGTCTCCTCGAACAAGCCGTGCGCACCGCGCCTGCACCCTTACCTATGCTCGTCGCGGCCAAGGACGAGGGCGAAGAGGTGACTTGACCTAAGCGGATACCCAATACTCCTCTTCTGAAGCCTCCGTCGGAGGCATGGTGAAGTTGCTCCACGCAGAACCCCGACGACGTCGCGTGTACGCGCAGATCCGCGATACGAACATCGCGTCGATGAACGTCGCGATCCGACTCGGCATGACGGTGCGGGGGGGGCGCTTCATCAAGCACTACCGCGGAGTGGAGATGCCGCACCTGGCGTTCGCCGTCGACCGCGGGTGAAGATGCCGTCGCAAGGCCGCGCGGTACGATCGCGACATGTTCATCCGCCGCGTCCAGGCTCTGTGCCTGGTCATCGGGCCGACGCTGTTCGCGCTCTCGCCGCTGTTCTGGGTCGACGGCCACTACGGCATCGTCGGCGGGATGCTGATAGCCGTCGCGATGGTGCCCTGGGGATTCGGCCTGCTCGGCGAGTACGACCGGCTGCATCCGCACCTGCCCGTGGTCTCGGGGCTGTGGATGCTGCTGGTGCTGATCGGCATGTTCGGAAGCATCGCGTTCGGCCTGCAGTGCTTCTTCGAGGGCGTGCTCAGAACGACCGACGGCGCCTCGCCTGCCACGTTCACCGGATACCCCGCGGCCGGTGCGCTCGTACTGCTGCTCGCCGGCCCGATGCTCCCCGCCGCCCGCGTTGCTCGGATCGACACACTCGCCGTGATCGCTGACCTGCTCATGCTCGGCACGTTCTGCGTGATCGCCTGGCGTGCATGGCACGCGGATCGTGCACCCGTCATATCGCCGAGCTGATTCAGCGGGCTCCACGCCGCCGCTGGCAGCGCGGGCAGTAGTGGCTGGAGCGGTTCATGAACGCCTCGCGCCGAAGCTCGCCGCCGCAGCGCGGACACGGCTCTCCCCCGCGACCATAGGCGTTCAGGGAGTGCGCGAAATACCCGGCCTGCCCATTGACGTTGACGTACTGAGCGTCGAAGCTCGTGCCGCCCTCGGCGAGAGCCTTCTCGAGCACGTGGCGCACCTCGCCGAGCAGCCGCCTGACGGCATGCACGGACAGCGCCGCGCCGTGCGTCTCGGGGTGGATGCGCGCCGCCCACAGCGCCTCGTCGGCGTAGATGTTGCCGATGCCGCTGATGAGCGTCTGATCGAGCAGGATCCGCTTGATCGCACTCGACCGGCGTCGCACCGCGGCGATGAAGGCGCGCTCGTCGAACGTGGGGTCGAGGGCATCCCGCGCGATGTGCGCTACCTGCGAGGGCACCAGCAGGAGATCGGCGCCGAAGCCGCCCGGAGCCGCATCAGGAGTCGTCAGCAGCGCATCGACGGCGAGCGACCCGAAGGTGCGCTGATCGGCGAAGGCGACGGCGAGTCTGCCGTGCTGCGGATGCTCGATATGGAGCCTGATGCGCTCATGGCGCTCACGGACGGCATCCGACTCGCGCAGCAGCATCTGCCCGCTCATGCCCAGATGGGCGACGAGCGCCTCGTCACCACCCGCGAGCGGCAGCCAGAGGAACTTGCCGCGACGCGCGGCCGCCCGCACCTCGCGGCCCTCCAGCCGACCGACGAAATCGGCTGCGCCGAGCGGATGCCGGGTGAGTGCGCGCTCGTCGAGCACATCGACAGCGTTGATCCGCGCACCGGTGACGGCCGGAGCGAGGCCCGCACGGACGACCTCGACCTCGGGAAGCTCGGGCACGCCGACTCAGGTCCGGTCGCTGAGCTGCCGCCACGCGGTGAGCGCGGCGGCCATCTCGGCGGTCTTCTTGCTGCTGCCCACGCCCGTGCATGCGACGTCGCCGACCCGCACGGTGGCGGTGAACACGCGGTCGTGGTCAGGACCGTCAGCCTCGATCGAGTACGCCGGCGGGGTCGCTCCCAGACGTGCGGCCAGTTCCTGAAGACTCGTCTTGGGATCCATCGCAGCGCCGTAGCGCTCGGGATCTGCCAGCAGCGGCTCGGTCAGACGCAACACGAGCTCGGTCGCGGCATCCGGCCCGGCAGACAGGAACGCAGCGCCGAAGACGGCTTCCATCGTGTCGGCGAGGATCGAGTCCTTGTCGCGTCCGCCGGTCTGCTCCTCGCCACGTCCGAGGCGAAGGTGCTGCCCGAGACCGATACCGCGAGCGACCTCGGCGAGGGCGACCGTCGAGACGACGCTCGCGCGTCGCTTGGCCAACTCGCCCTCGTCGAGGTCGGGAAGCGTCGTGAAGAGCATCACGGTCACCGCGAGTCCGAGCACCGAGTCACCCAGGAACTCCAGGCGCTCGTTGTTCGGGATGCCGCCGTGCTCATAGGCGTAGGAGCGATGCGTGAGCGCACGCTCCAACAGCTCAGGGTCGATGTCCACGCCGAGCTTCTCGGTGAGCGAAGCCTCATCCGCGAGAATCTCGGACATGGGTCATCCGATCAGACGTCGGCGACCTTGCGGCCCTTGTACTCGAGGAACAGCTCGGTGCCCTGCGAGTCGGTGACGACCTTGGCCTGGTGCGGGCGGCTGTAGACGACCTTGCCGTTCTCAACGGTCTTCACCAGAGCGGTGGGGGTCGCCTTCCACTGCGCGCGGCGCGAGCGGGTGTTCGAACGGGAGACCTTGCGCTTCGGGGGGTTACCGGCCATGACTAGCTCTCTTCTTTCTCGGCGGCACGGCGCTCTGCCGTGTCGTCCTGGTCTGTGATCTGTCGGAGCGCACTCCACCGTGGATCGATGGGAGCATCGCTCTCTGCACCGGTGCTCTCGGTCAGCTTCTCGCCCGTCTCAGGGTCGAGCCCCAGGCAATCCGGCTGACACACCGGCTGAAATGGAAGCGACAATACGATCGCGTCCCTGACCAGAGTTTCAAGATCCACGTGGTCGTCTTGAACCTCGAAGTCAGTTTCTTCCTCTCCAGGATACGCGAAAAGCTCCTGGAACTCGACTTCGACAGGCGCAGTGATGTCGGTGAGGCAACGACCGCACACCCCGGTGTAGGTCGTGTCCACGGTTCCGGAGACCAGAATGCCCTCGTGGACCGACTCCAGACGGACGTCGATGTCGAGGGTCTCGCCGGCTTCGACCGTGACGATCCCCTCGCCCCATTTGTTGGCAAGGGTCACGTCGATTCGATGCTCGCGCATCTCCCCCGGCTTGCGGACGATGTCGCGGACGGGCAGGAAGAACGGGCCGTTCACTCGGGATTTCACCCCGCCATGCTACCTGTCCTGCGTGGCGCCGGGGCCACGCGCCGTCAGAGACCGCGTGCGCCGGTGTCGAGGAACGATGCCACCACGGGCGGCACGAACGGCGACACATCGCCGCCGAGCGCCGCAACCTGTCGCACCAGAGAACTCGACACCATCGCGTGCGCGGGGTCGGGCAGAAGGAAGACCGTCTCGATCTCAGCGAGATGCCGGTTCACGATCGCCATCGGCGATTCATAGGCCACGTCGACCTGCGAGCGGATGCCCTTGACCAGCACCCCGGCATCGACGTCGCGGGCGTAGTCGACGAGAAGACCCATGCTCCACGATCCGACGATGATGTGCCCCTCGAGGCCGGCTTCGCCGATCGACTGCTCGAGCAGGTTCATGCGCTGTGCGATCGGCAGCATCGCCTCTTTGCCGGGGTTGTGGACGACGAGCACATGCAGTTCGTCGTAGAGCTTCGCCGCGCGCGCGATCACATCGAGATGACCGAGCGTGGGCGGGTCGAACGACCCCGGGACGACGGCGATCCGGTTATTCACTTCGACTCACTCCGTTCGCTCAGCACAAGCACTTCGACTCACTCCGTTCGCTCAGCACAAGCACTTCGACTCACTCCGTTCGCTCAGCACAAGCACTTCGACTCGCTGGCTCGAACAGCACAAGCACACTCAAAGCCTAGTGGTCAGTTCTTGCCGAGCGCTGCGCGGTCGGCCTCACTCACCCGTCGCTCGATCGCGCCACGCAATCCCGGGTGCGACGTGAGTGCCGGATCGCTTTCGAGGATGCCTGCGGCCAGATCACGGGCGTGCGCGATGAGCCCGGCATCCTTCACGACCCGCAGCAGCCGCAGCGACGATTTCACGCCTGCCTGTGCTGCGCCCAGCACATCGCCCTCGCCACGCAGGTCGAGATCGACCTCGGCGAGCTCGAACCCGTCGGTGGTCGCGGCGACCGCCTCGACACGCTCCCGCGCCAGCGAGCCCGCCTCGGCCTCGGTGACCAGCAGGCACAGTCCCGCGTGCTCGCCACGGCCCACACGCCCGCGCAGCTGATGCAGCTGTGAGACTCCGAACCGGTCGGCATCCATGATCACCATCATCGACGCGTTCGGCACGTCGACCCCGACCTCGATCACCGTCGTGGCCACCAGCAGGTCGATCTCGCCACGCGCGAAGGCCTGCATGACGGCATCCTTCTGCTCCGAGGGCATCTTGCCGTGCAGCACCGCACGATGCACAGCGGACAGTGTCGGGTGCGTCCCGAGCTTCTCGTCGAGTTGCACCACACCCCAGCTGGGACCCCGTCCCTCGGCATCCGCCGGGGGCGCCTCGCTGTCGGACTCGACGGTGTTCTTCGTCGTGTCGATCGCCGCGCAGACGACGAACACCTGACGCCCGTCGGCGATCTCCTCAGCCGCGCGCTGCCATACCCGGCCGAACCATTCGGGCTTCTCGGCGAGCGGTGCGACGAAGGTCTGGATACCCGCACGGCCGGCGGGCATCGAGCGGATCACCGAGGTGTCGAGATCGCCGAACACCGTCATCGCGACCGTGCGCGGGATCGGGGTCGCGGTGAGCACGACCGCATGCGGGGCGGTACCCTTCGCGCGCAGCGTCTCGCGCTGCTCGACGCCGAAGCGGTGCTGCTCGTCGACGACGACGAGCGCGAGGTCGGCGAACGTCGTCTTGTCGGAGAGCAGCGCGTGAGTGCCGATCACGATCAGCGACTGGCCGGATGCCACGCGCAAGGCGGCCCTGCGACGCTCAGCCGCTGACATCTGGCCCGTCAGCAGCGTCGGGAAGAGCTGGGCCGACATGTCGGGCCCCAGCATGCGGGTGATCGAGCGCAGATGCTGCGCCGCCAGCACCTCGGTGGGCGCGATCAGCGCGGACTGGCCACCCGACTCGGCGACCTGCAGCATGGCCCGCAGCGCGACCATGGTCTTGCCCGAGCCGACTTCACCCTGTATGAGTCTGTTCATCGGCCGGTCGGCGATCAGGTCGTCGGCGATCTCGGCGCCGACGCGCTGCTGATCGGCGGTGAGCGTGAACGGCAGCGTCGCGTCGAAGCGCTCGAGCAGCCCTCCCGGCGATGAGCGACGCGGTGTGGCCGTGAGCGCGCGCACCTGCTCGCGCTGCTGCAGCAGCGCGGTCTGCAGGGTGAGCGCCTCGTGGGCGCGCAGCGTGCGGACGGCAGGTCCGATCTCATCGCGGCGCTGAGGGCGGTGGATGCTGTCGATCGCCTGCCGGGCGGTGAGCAGCCCCTCGTGACGACGCAGCTCGTCCGGCAGCGGATCGGGCACATCGCCGAGTGCGTCCAGCACGGGGATGATGAGTTTCGCGAACTGCCAGCTCTGCACGGCCGACGTCGCCGGGTAGATCGGGATCGGCACGTCCTTGAGCGCGTCGGCCTGCTTCCACGCCGCCTCGGTGTCGTCGAAGAGCTCGTAATCGGGATGCGCGAACTGCAGCGTGTCACGGAACATGCTGACCTTGCCCGAGAAGATTCCCCGGCGACCGACGGCCAGCTGACTCGCGCGCCACTCGGCTTGCCCGACGTTCTTGGCGAAGAAGGTCAGCGACATGCACCCCACGCCATCGCTGATGACGACCTCGGTCATCGCACCCCTGCGATTCTTCATCTGGCGCGGCTTCGATGACACCACCTCGGCGACGATCGTGACCGTCTCGCCGATGGGGAGCTCACGAATCGGGGTCAGTTCGCCGCGATCGGCGTACCGGCGCGGGTAGTGGCCCACCATCTCGCCGACCGTCGTCATGCCGAACGCCTTCTCGAGCGAGCGCGCGGCCGTGTCCCCGAGGGCGTCGGTGAGCGGCGTGTCGAGCGCGAATGCCATGTCCATGAGTCTAAAGAGAGCCACGGACGTGCGCGTTCGCGGAGGCACGCGAGCCGTGTCGTATCGTGAACGGATGACCAGGATCATCGCCGGGGGCGCCAGGGGCGCCCGCCTCGACGTGCCGGACTCGGGCACCCGTCCGACCAGCGACCGGGTGCGGGAGTCGCTGTTCGGCGCTCTCGAGTCGATGGACGTCATCGACGGTGCACGGGTGCTCGATCTCTACGCCGGCAGCGGAGCCCTGGGCTTGGAGGCATGGAGCCGCGGCGCCGACTCGGTGGACCTGGTCGAGCTGTCACGACCTGCGGCGACCGTCGTCGGCCGCAACGCCGGGATCGTCGCGAAGGCCATGCGCGCACCGCTGGCAGCGAAGGTGCACCAGAGCACCGTGCGGGCGTACCTGTCACGGGCTCACGGTCCGTTCGACCTGGTCTTCACCGACCCGCCGTACGATCTCGACGATGTGGCGATGAACACCGATCTGGTCGGGCTCGCTCCGCTGCTGAGCGATGATGCCATCGTCGTGATCGAACGCGGCAAGCGGGCGGACCCGCCGGAACTGGCAGGGGCCGGCCTGGAGCTGCTGCGCAGCAAGACCTACGGCGATACCACCCTCTGGTGGGCGACGCCGGCGCACGACTCCACCGACTGACGCTAGAGCGCGCCGTCCCAGTCGCGATAGGGGTCCCAGCCGGCGTGCGCGATCGCGGCACCGTCGACCAGCACGCCGTCGACGCCGCGCTCGGTGACCACGCCGATGCGATGAAAGCCATCGGGCAGCCTGCCCGCGGGAAACGTCGCCAGCAGCCCGTGGTCCTCTCCCCCGCCGACCGCCCGCGCGCGATCCGCCCCGGAGGCCAGCGCATCGACGGCCGCGCCCGACAGCGAGAGCGTCACGCCCGAGGCATCCGCCATCCTCGCCGCGTCCAGCGCGAGGCCGTCGGAGACGTCCATCATGGCCGTCGCACCGGCATCCGACGCGACCGCGCCGAGCCGCACCGGCGGCGCGGGCCGCAACTGTGCATCGAGCGCGCGACGCTCGTCGGTGTCGAGTGCTGTGCGATCGACGGGCACCGGCGTCTCGCCGTCACGGAAGCGATCGAACAGCAGCGCGAGCCCCGCGGCCGCAGCGCCCAACTCGCCGGCCAGCGCGACCTCATCCCCCGGCCGCGCTCCGGCACGCGTCACCGGAGCCCTGCCCTCGAGGTCGCCCAGCGCCGTCACCGCGATCACCAGCAGGTCCGACACGGTCAGATCTCCGCCGACCACCGTGCACCCGGGTGCCAGCGCCGCGCACGCCTCCCGGAAGCCGTCGGCCATCCGCTCGACGAACGACAGCCGCGTCTGCCTGGGCACCGCCAGCGACACCAGCAGACCGGTCGGCATCGCCCCCATCGCCGCGATATCGGCGAGGTTCACGGCCGCGGCCTTCCACCCGAGGTCGTAGCCACCCGACCAGGCCGTGCGGAAGTCCGGCCCTTCGACGAGGGTGTCCGCCGTTGCGACGACCGACTTCGACGGCGCCGCGATCACCGCGGCATCGTCGCCCGGACCCAGCAGCGTGTGCTCCCCGGGCGCGGTGCGCGCGAGGATCGCGCGCAGCACCGTCCCCTCCGAGATGTCGCCGATGCGCGGGTCGTCGTCCGAAGCGGATGCCATGCCGACAACGGTAGCCTGGAATCATGCTCCGTCGTCTCGCCCTGGCCGCTGGCGCCCTCTCGCTTCTCGCGCTCACCGGGTGCTCGGCCACCGTCGCTCTGGAGCCCGCGCAAGACGCGAACAACCCGCTGTGTGCCGAGGTCACCGTGCGGCTGCCCGACGCCGTCGCCGGGCAGGACCGCCGTTGGACCGATGCGCAGGCCACCGGCGCCTACGGCGACCCTGCCAGCGTGTTCGTGTCGTGCGGCGTCACCGTACCCGGCCCCACCAGTGAGCTGCAGTGCATCACCCTCGAGGGCATTGACTGGCTCGTCGATGAATCGCAGGCGCCGTTGATGCGGATGACGACCTACGGTCGCGACCCCGCGGTGCAGGTGTTCGTCGACACCGAGGTCGTCAGCGCCAACGATGCGCTCGCGAACGCCGGCATCGTCTCGGGCATCAGGATGATCCCCGCCACGAGTGCGTGCACGACACCGGACGAGCTGCCGGAGTAGCCCCTGCCCGGGCGTCGCGTCAGCGCCGCAGGCCGGCCTCGATCAGCTCGGTGATCAGCTCGCCGTAGTTGAGCCCCGAGGCGATCCAGCACTTCGGGAACATCGAGATCGGCGTGAAGCCGGGCATGGTGTTCAGCTCGTTGACGACGAGTCCGCCCTCGGGCGTCACGAAGAAGTCCACCCGGGCCAGTCCCTTGCCGTCGACCGCCTCGAAGGCACGAACGGCGGTCTGCTGCAGCTCGGCGATCAGCCCGTCGTCGACCTCTGCGGGGCAGACGATCTCGACACCGTCACCGCCGAGGTACTTGCCCTCGAAGTCGTAGAAGCTGCGCGAGGTCAGCACGACCTCGCCGGGCAGTGACGCCCGAGCGCGCGCACCCTCACGACCCGCGAGCACCCCGACCTCGATCTCGCGACCCGCGACCTTCGACTCGATGAGAACCTTCGGACTCTCGGCGAAGGCGATCCGGAGCGCCTCATCCAGCCCCTCGCCGGCGTCGACGCGGGAGACCCCCACGCTCGAGCCCGCGTCAGACGGCTTGACGAACACGACCTCGCCCAGCTCGGCGACGGCGGTGCGAATCCGTTCGGGGTCGACCTCCCAGTCGTGCTGGCGCACGGTGATGCCCGGCGCCACCGAGATCCCCGCAGCCGAGAGTGCGAGTTTGGTGAAGTGCTTGTCGAGGCATACCGCCGAGTCGAGGATCCCCCCGCCCGCGTACGGCACATCGATCACATCGAAGAACCCCTGGATGGCGCCGTCCTCGCCGTGCAGTCCGTGCAGCAGCGGGAGCACCACATCGATCTCGCCGAGATCGATCGTCGAGCCGTCCGGGGCCGCGACGCGCAGCATCCGATCTCCTCCGGGCTCGGGCCAGCGCACCCGCGTGCCGTTGTCGACGACCTCGGGAAGGTGGGTGGCCTCGAGCGGGAACTTCTCGGGACGGTCCTCCTCGAGGACGAAAGCCCCCTCCCGCGTGATCCCCACCGGGATCACCGAGTAGCGATCGCGATCAATCGCGCCCAGCACCCCGCCCGCCGTTGCGGAACTGATCGAATGCTCGCTGGAACGCCCGCCGAAGAGCACCACCACCGTCTGCTTGTCCATGATTGGTCCTCTCCTCCTGGGGAGTGTCATCGTCTGTGGTGAGGTGCGGGGCGATGTCGCGGGGATCGAGGCGCCCGTCGAGCACCATCTTCACCTGTTCCACGATGGGCATGTGGACCTCTGACTCCCGGGCGAGCTGCAGCACGGGTGCGACGGAGGCGAGTCCCTCCGCCGTCTGCTCCATCTGCTTGATGACGTCCTGGAAGCTGTATCCCTGCCCGAGCAGCCGGCCCGCGGTGTTGTTGCGGCTGAGCGGTGACTGGCAGGTGGCGATCAGATCGCCGAGGCCGGCCAGACCCTGCAGTGTCTCGGGCTTCGCGCCGTTCGCGACGGCGAAGTCCGTCATCTCGACCAGCCCGCGGGTGATGATCGAGGCCTTGGTGTTCTCGCCGTAGCCCACGCCGTCGACGATCCCGATCGCGACGGCGATGAGGTTCTTCAGCACGCCGCCGAACTCGGTGCCGATCACATCGGTGTTCACGAAGGACCGGAAGTACCTGTTGCGGGCGGTGCGCGCGACGGCGTCCGCGGTGTCCTGGCTGCTCGACGCGATCACCGCAGCGGTCGGCTGCTCGCGAGCGATCTCGAGCGCGAGGTTCGGGCCGGATGCCACGGCGATGCGATCAGGATCGCAATTCAGCTCCTGCTCGATCACCTGGCTCATCCGCAGCCCGGACGAGCGCTCGACCCCCTTCATCAGACTGACGATCGGTGCATCGCTCTCGGCGAGCAGCGGTCGCAGCGCCTTGAGGTTCTCACGCAGCGACTGGCTGGGCACCGACAGATAGATCTGGTCGGCCCCGCCGAGCGCACCGGCGAGGTCGTGCGTGGCCATCATCGTGCGCGGCAGATTGATGCCGGGCAGGTAGTTGGAGTTGCGTTTGGCCTCGGAGATCTCGAGCGCCAGTTCGGGTCGGCGGGCCCACATCGTCACCTGCGCTCCGCCGTCGGCGAGGATCTTGCCGAACGTGGTGCCCCAGCTGCCGGCGCCGATGATGGTCGCCCGCGTGGTGGCTTCGGGTGTGCGTCTACGGTTCAAGGCGCCCCGTCTCGTTCTGACCGTGCTGTGCCGGATTCCAGCGCTCCGCGGGAGCCTGCTCGCCCCGCAGCTCCTCGAGCAGTGCGGTGATCGCGGCCATCAGCCGGTCGGTCGCCTCGATGAGCACGCCCGGCTCGCCGGCGCGCCCCTTGAGGTCGGACAGATCGACCGGGTCGCCGAACAGCACGCGCACCGGCTTGCGCGGCGGCCACAGGCTCAGGCCCTTCTGATAGCGGCCCATGATCTGCTGGGTGCCCCAGTGCGCCACCGGGATCAGCGGGATGTCACCCGACAGCGCCAGACGAACCGCGCCCGACTTGCCGCGCATCGGCCACAGGTGGGGGTCACGGGTGAGCGTGCCCTCGGGGTAGACGATCACGCCGCGCCCGGTCTCGACGAGCTCTCGCGACTGCGCCATGGTCTGCTTGGCCGCCGAGGTGGACGAAGTGCGCGCAACGGGGATCATGCCCGTCTTCTTCAGCACCCAGCCGACGACCGGGACACGGAACAGACTCTCCTTCGCCATGAAGCGCGGCAGCCGGCCAGTGCGGAACACCGCCAGCGCGACGATCAGCGGGTCGAATTCCGAGTAGTGGTTCGGGGCGAGCACGAAGGCCCCCTGCCGGGGAAGCTTCTCGTCGTGGATCGCAGTGATCTTCGCGATCGCCGACAGGATCGGCACGACGATGGCCGCGAGCGGCCAGAACATGCTGGGCCGGCTGCGTTCGGATGCTGCCATCAGATCACCGGACGACGTCGAAGTCGGCGCCGAGCGCCCGCAGCTTGTCGAGGAACTTCTCGTAGCCCCGGCTGAGGATGTCGACGCCCGAGACCTGAGACTCGCCCTCGGCGGTGAGCGCAGCGATCACGTGGCTGTATCCACCGCGCAGATCGGGCACGACGATATCGGCGCCGCGCAGCGGCGTGGGCCCGGTGACGACGGCGGCCTGCTCGAGCTCGCGACGCGGCACACGACGCGGCCCGTTCTGCAGTCCGTGCGGATGCACGACGATATCGGCACCCATCTTCACCAGCGCCTGGGTGAAGCCGAAGCGGTTCTCGTACACCGTCTCGTGCACGATGGAGCGCCCCTCGGCCTGCGTCAGCGCCACGATCAGCGGCTGCTGCCAATCGGTCATGAAGCCGGGGTGCACGTCGGTCTCGACGACGACGGGCTTGAGCGCGCCGCCGCGGCGGAAGAGGATGCCGTCCTCCTGCACGTCGAACCATCCGCCGGCCTTGCGGAACACGTTCAGGAAGGTCAGCATCTCCTGCTGCTTCGCGCCGCCGACGAAGATCTCGCCGTCAGTCGCCAGTGCGGCGGATGCCCAGGAAGCGGCCTCGTTGCGATCGAAGATGCAGCGGTGGTCGTACCCGCGCAGCTCGTCGACACCCTCGATCACGATCACGCGGTTGGGCTCGTACGAGATGATGGCGCCCATCTTCTGCAGCACGGCGATGAGATCCATGATCTCGGGCTCGATCGCGGCGTTACGCAGCTCGGTCGTCCCCTCGGCGCGAACGGCCGTGAGCAGCACCTGCTCGGTGGCGCCGACGCTGGGGTACGGCAGGTGGATGCTCGCGCCCTTGAGACCGTGGGGTGCCGACAGACGGATGCCGCTGGGCTGCTTCTCGACGACGGCGCCGAACTTGCGCAGCGCGTCGAGGTGGAAGTCGATGGGACGGTCTCCGATGCGGCATCCGCCGAGGTCCGGGATGAACGCCTGTCCGAGACGGTGCAGCAGCGGCCCGCAGAACAGGATCGGGATGCGGGAGGCTCCGGCGTGCGCGTCGATCTCCTCGTAGTGCGCCGACTCGACCGCACTGGGGTCGAACACGAGCGAACCGGGCTCGTCGCCCTCAGTCACCGCGACGCCATGCACCTCGAGCAGCGAGCGCACAACGGCGACGTCGCTGAGATCCGGCACATCGCGCAGCGTGCTGGCGGATTCACCGAGCAGCGTGGCGACCATCGCCTTGGTGGCGAGGTTCTTCGCGCCCTTCACGTCGACCCGACCGCGCAGCGGCCGGCCTCCTCGGATCGCGAGCACGGATGCGGTGGGAACCGGAGCCAGCTCAACTGCGGCGTCGCGCGCGGATGTCGTCATTCGGGCCTCTTCTTCTCGGACAGACGCGGCGGTCGCCGCGAACTGTGTTGATCACGGCGGATGCCGTAGGGGCTTGTGGCCCCCGGCCCACCCGCTGCCGCCCTATCGGACGGGAAGCGTACGTGGCCGCCACGACTCGCGGCGGGCCTCGAACTGCGCGATCTTGTCTTCGTTGCGCAGTGTGAGCCCGATGTCATCGAGCCCCTCGAGGAGCCGCCATCTAGTGTAATCGTCGATCCCGATCTCAGCCTGGAAGACGGGCTCCGCGCCGGCCGGGGCTCCGGGGACCGTCACGGTGCGGGCCTCGAGGTCGACCGTGATCTCACGGCCGGGCTGCTCGTCGATCAGCGCCCAGATGCGTTCGATGTCGGACTCATCCACGGTCGCGGCGAGCAGGCCCTGCTTACCGGAGTTGCCGCGGAAGATGTCGGCGAAGCGCGGGCTCAGAACCACCTTGAAGCCGAAGTCGCGCAGCGCCCACACGGCGTGCTCACGACTCGAGCCGGTGCCGAAGTCGGGTCCGGCGACGAGCACGGAGGCGCCCTGGAACGGCTTCTGATTCAACACGAAGCCCTCATCCTGACGCCAGGCGTGGAACAGCGCGTCATCGAAGCCGGTCTTGGTTACCCGCTTGAGGAACACGGCGGGGATGATCTGGTCGGTGTCGACGTTGGAGCGCTTGAGCGGGGCGGCGATCCCGGTGTGCGTGGTGAACTTCTCCATCAGTTGCTCCCCTCCAGGTCGGCCGGACTCGACAGTGTGCCGCGCACCGCGGTCGCCGCGGCGACGAGCGGCGAGACCAGGTGGGTGCGCCCGCCCTTGCCCTGCCGGCCTTCGAAGTTGCGGTTGGATGTCGATGCGCAGCGCTCGCCCGGTGCGAGCTGGTCGGGGTTCATGCCGAGGCACATCGAGCATCCGGCGAATCGCCATTCCGCACCGAACGCCTCGACGATCTTGTCGATGCCCTCGGCCTCGGCCTCGAGGCGGACGCGTGCCGAGCCGGGCACGACCATGACGCGCACACCGTCGGCCTTCTTCTTCCCCTCGATGATCGAGGCGAACGCGCGCAGGTCCTCGATACGACTGTTCGTGCACGAACCCATGAACACGGCGTCGACCTTGACCTCCTTGAGGGGAGTGCCCGGCGTGAGGTCCATGTACTCGAGCGCCCGCTCGGCGGCCGCTCGGGCATTGGCATCCGCGATCTCGGCGGGGTCCGGCACGGATGCGGACAGCGAGCTGCCCTGGCCGGGGTTGGTGCCCCAGGTGACGAACGGCTCGAGCTCGTTCGCGTCGATGAACAACTCGGCGTCGAAGACGGCGCCCTCGTCCGTCGGCAGGGTCCGCCAGTACGCGACCGCGTCGTCCCAGTCCTGACCCTGCGGAGCGTGCGGCTTGTCCTTGACGTACGCGAAGGTCGTCTCGTCGGGGGCGACCATGCCGGCACGCGCGCCCGCCTCGATCGACATGTTGCAGATCGTCATGCGCCCCTCCATCGAGAGGGAGCGGATGGCGCTGCCGCGATACTCGAGCACGTAGCCCTGTCCGCCGCCGGTGCCGATCTTCGCGATCACCGCGAGGATGATGTC
Organism: Microbacterium bandirmense; assembly: GCF_037204185.1. Classification (NCBI taxonomy): domain Bacteria; kingdom Bacillati; phylum Actinomycetota; class Actinomycetes; order Micrococcales; family Microbacteriaceae; genus Microbacterium; species Microbacterium bandirmense. Next base: position 269,185 of record NZ_JBBDGM010000003.1, read on the forward strand.
CTTGGCGGTCACGCCGGGACGCAGCTCGCCGTCGACGTTGATCGCCATGGTCTTGAACGGCTTCAGCGGCAGCGTCTGCGTGGCCATCACGTGCTCGACCTCGCTGGTGCCGATGCCGAATGCCATCGCGCCGAACGCCCCGTGCGTGGAGGTGTGCGAGTCGCCGCACACGACGGTGATGCCGGGCATCGTCAGTCCCAGCTGCGGGCCGACGACGTGCACGATGCCCTGCTCGGCATCACCCAGTGAGTGCAGTCGCACGCCGAACTCCTCGGCGTTTCGGCGCAGCGTCTCGATCTGCGTGCGACTGGTCAGATCAGCGATCGGCTTGTCGATGTTCAGCGTGGGGGTGTTGTGGTCCTCAGTGGCGATCGTCAGATCGAGTCGCCGCAGCGGACGCCGCTCGGCACGCAGCCCGTCGAAGGCCTGCGGGCTGGTCACCTCGTGCACCAGGTGCAGATCGATGTAGATCAGGTCCGGCTCGCCGTTCTCGCCCTGGACGACGAGATGGTCGTCCCAGACCTTCTCGGCGAGAGTACGCGGCTTGGTACTGCTGGTCATGCGGTGTATTCCTTCTGGCTCATGAATCGGCCCGCGCTGGACGCCGCGACGAGGAAGGCCTGGATCAGATCCCGTCGCGGCTGCTAAGAAGAAGAACCACCCGCCGCATGCCGGTCAGTTTACACGGCGGCGACGGGTGGTTCTCACCGTATGACCGCGCGTGAGCGCGGATGCGTCTTTTCGTCAGTGCGTGGGCGGTCCGGGGTGAAGCCGGGTCTGCGCCTGGCGCTTCTCCTTCGACGACGCGATCAGGCTCGCGACGGTGGCGACGAGCATCGAGACGACGATGACCGAGAGCGACAGCCAGATCGGGATATCAGGCGCCCACTCGATGTGCTCGCCGCCGTTGATGAACGGCAGTTCGTTGACGTGCATCGCGTGCAGCACGAGCTTGACTCCGATGAAGCCGAGGATCACGGCGATGCCGTAGTGCAGGTAGCGCAGACGATCGAGCAGATCGCCGAGCAGGAAGTACAGCTGACGCAGACCCATGAGCGCGAAGATGTTCGCGGTGAAGACCAGGAAGCTGTCCTGGGTGATGCTGAAGATCGCGGGGATCGAGTCGATCGCGAACATCAGATCGGTGAAGCCGATGGCCACGAAGACGATGATCATCGGCGTCCAGATCTTCTTGCCGTCGACGACCGTGCGCAGCTTCGCGTCGTCGTACTCGTCGCTGATGTCGATGCGACGGCGCAGCAGACGGACGATGAAGTTCTCGCGCTTCACCTCGCCCTCGTGATCGCCTTCGGGCATGGCCTGCCGGATCGCCGTCCAGATGAGGAAGGCACCGAAGATGTAGAAGATCGGCGAGAAGTTCTCGATGATCGCGACGCCGGCGACGATGAAGAGGCCGCGCAGCACGATGGCGATGAGGATGCCCACCATCAGCACCTGCTGCTGCAATCGGCGCGGTACTGCGAACTGCGCCATGATCAGCACGAAGACGAACAGGTTGTCGATGGAGAGGCTGTACTCCAGCGCCCAGCCGGTGAGGAACTCGCCGGCGAACTGACCCCCGGCGAAGGCCCAGAGCAGTCCGGCGAAGACGAGCGCGAGGGTGACGTAGAACAGCACCCACAGGCTGGATTCCTTGGTGGAGGGAATGTGCGGGCGGAGGCGGACGAGCAGCAGATCGCCGATGAGGATGAGAACGAGCACGACAAGCGAGCCGATCTCGAACCAGAGAGGGATGTTCAAGGGCGCACAGCACCTTTCGAAGAGGGTCGTGGAAGGCCGAAAGTCTCTCCCCCGCACAGCGTGCGGCACGCGTCCGGAGCAGCGATGACGATGCTCGTGATGACGAACGCGCGAACACGGGATACTCCCTCTCGCAGGGACAAGCGTACCGGACTCTGAGACGATGAGACATTCGGCGACACTCTGCAGGTGAGAGACAGTGTCGTGAGGTGTGACGATCGGGATGGCAATGCCGACGAGCAGCGAGGACCGCGAACGGGCGGCACGGGCCGCATCCGGTGATCAGGGTGCGTTCCGGGCGATCTATCACGCGCACGTGAAGCCGGTGTACTGGATCGCGCACGGCATCCTCGGCTCGGCCGCGGATGCCGAGGACGTGACACAGGAGACCTTCGTGGTCGCCTGGCGGAAACTGCCGGGATTGGAGCTGGTGGGCGAGTCGCTGCTGCCGTGGCTGGCGACCATCTGCCGGTTCCAGGCCGCCAACCGGCTGCGGATCCTGCGCCGCGACCGCGCGAACACCGCGGATGCCCTCGATGAGACGCTCCCGGATTCGGTGAGTGTCGAGGATCAGGTCATCACCGCCGCCCTCGCCGACCGCATCGCACAGGAGGTGGGTCTGCTCGACGACATCGATCAGCGGATCTTCCACCTGTGCGCAGTGGACGGCTACGCGTATCAGGCCGCCGCCGAAGAGCTCGGGGTCAGCCACGCGGTCGTGCGGAACCGTCTCTCCCGTGTACGCACGCGCCTGCGGGGCGCGGCCAGGGAAGTGAGAGACGCATGACTGAGAACGGTGACACCACACTCGCCCCGCTGAGCGAGGCGAGCATCGCACGCATCGAACACGCGGTCTTCGACGAGATCGACAGAGGCGAAGCCGTCGTGCACCCGGAGTCCGCCGCGCCGGCGCGCTCGACGCGGCGCCGGCGGTGGGTGACGGGGCTCGGCATCGCGGCCGCGTTCGTGGGTGGCATCCTGATCGCTCCGCCGTTGCTGAACGCGGTCTCACCGACCGGCGCCGGCTCGAGCGTCCAGTACGACGCGGAGACGTCGGGCGAAGCGCCCATCGGCGTACCCGAGTCGGCGGAGCTGGCGCCGGCGGATGGCATGGCGGCGGATTCCGCGGCGGGCGGCGCCGTGTCCGAGGATGCGGACGCCGGGCGTGAGATCATCAGCACGGCCGAGGCGACCGTGCGCGTGGAGGACGTGGCGGGCGCGGTGGATGCCATCACCGACCTCGCCGCCGAGCACGACGGCTACGTGGAGGCGACCGATGTCGGGCTCGTGCCCGATGCCGCGGCACAGGTCTCACCCGGTCCGCCCACTCCCCCCGGGAGCGGCTGGATCAGCATCCGAGTCCCCGCCGAGGACCTCACCGAGGTGATGAGTGCGCTCGACGCGCATGGTGAAGTGCTGCGCTCGTCGATCTCGCGCACCGACGTGACGTCGACGGTGGTGGACCTGCAGGCGCGCGTCGAGGCCTCGCGGGCCTCGGTGCAGCGGCTGACCGAGCTGATGAGCAAGTCCGGCTCGGTGGGCGATCTGATCGCCGCCGAGTCGGCGCTGAGCGAACGCCAGGCCCAGCTGGAGAGCTACGAGCAGCAGCTCAAGGCCCTCGACGAGCAGGTCACGATGTCGTCGCTGTCGATCCGGCTGACCGAGCAGACCACCGCGACCACGGCCGATCCCGCCGGCTTCGCGGACGGACTGCTCGCGGGCTGGAACGGCCTGATCGTGTCGCTGAACGCGCTCGTGGTCGCTCTGGGCTTCCTGCTGCCCTGGCTGGTCATCGCCGGGGCCGTGGTGCTGGTCATCTGGCTGGTGAGACGGCGCCGCAAAGGGCGCCCCGAGTCGCATGGCGAGGAGGAAGAATCCGCGTGATTCCGGGGTATACAAGAAGTCTTGTGTGATTCGGCGGCAGCGCTTACCGTTGCCGACGTGGAAGAGATCTCAGTCATCACCGCGGTGCACCATCCCCTGCGCCGGCGCATCGTCGATCACCTGCTGCTGCACGAGACCGCCCAGGTGGGCACGCTCGCCCGCGCGCTCGACGCCCAGGTGGGCAGCATCAGCCATCACCTCCGCATGCTGCAGCGCGCCGACGTCGTCGAGCAGGTCGACGACCCCTCCGGCGACCGGCGCACGAGCTGGTGGCGCCTGAGCCGCAGGTCGCTGACCTGGTCGAGTCGCGATTTCGACGACTCCCCCGCCGACGCCTACCTGGCCCGTGAGGCCGAGCGACTGAACGTGCGCCATCAGCTCGAGCGTCTGCAGCAGTGGCACAAGACGAGCCGCACCACGGATGTGGAGGGCTTCACGACCGACACCCTGGCCTGGGCGACGCCCGAAGAGCTCATGGACCTGTCGCGTCGCCTCAGCAGCACCCTCGACGAGTGGCGCTCATCGATCGATCGCGCGGACGGCAGGCAGCGCATGCCCGTGTTCTTCTTCGCGCACGGCTTCCCCACCGAGGTGTGAGATGACCTCGACCGAACCGCGCCTGCTGCGCACACCCCCGCCGTTCCGTCGCGACCGCATGGTGCAGACCTGGCTCGTCGTGAAGGCCCTCTCCGACGCCGGTGACGCCGTCTGGACCATCGCCGTCGCCTGGACCGCCGTGCAGATCGCCTCCCCCGCGGTGGCCGGCCTCATCGTGGCCGCGGGCACCGTGCCGCGTGCGGTGATCCTGCTGATCGGCGGCGCGATCGCCGACCGCGTGGATGCCCGGCGCATGATGCTGCTGTTCAACAGCATCCGAGTCGTCGTGCTCGTGGCGACCGCGGTCTGGATCCTCACCACCGAGCCCACCGTCGCCATCCTGCTCGTCACCACCGTCGCCTTCGGCATCTGCGATGCGTTCTACGAACCGGCCGCCGGCACCATCCCCCGCCAGCTGGTGCAGCCGGCGGACCTGCCGTCTTACTCGGCGCTCGGACAGACTCTCAGCCGACTCGGAACGATGGCGGGCGCCGCCATGGGCGGCTTCCTCGTCGCCTGGAGCGGGATGCCCGGCAGCGCCACCGCCGATGCGATCACCTTCACGCTCGTGATCGCATTCATCGCCATCTGGCTGCGCCCGCACTTCGCCCTGCCGCGCACGACGGGCGAGAGCGTGCTGCACGGCGTGGCATCCGGATTCAGGCACCTGTCGCAGGACTCCGCGACCCGCACGCTCGTGATCGCCCTCTCCGGCCTGAACCTCGCCGTGGGCCCCGCCCTCGCGATCGGGCTCGCGCTGCAGGCAACCGAGCACGGCTGGGGTGCCGGGGCGGTCGGCGTGTTCGAGGCACTCGTCGGCGGCGGTGCGATGGTCGGCGCGCTGGTGGTCGTGCGCCGGCGACCGCGCCACGAGGCGATCGGAGCGTTCTGGGCGCTGGTCGTTCAGGGGGTGGGCATCATCAGCCTCGGTATCGGCTCGCCGATCGCCGTCGGCATCGGCTGCGTGGTCATCGGCCTCACCGCCGGCTTCGCCTCCGTGCTGCTGGGGGCGACGTTCGCCGCCACGATCGCACCCGAGTACCTGGGCCGCATGTCGTCGATCACCCGCTTGGGCGACGACTGCCTGATGCCGCTCGCGATGGCGCTGTTCGGCCTGCTGGCGTCGATCCTGCCCATCTGGATGCCATTCGCCCTCTACGGCGGAGCGCTCGCGGTGCTGATGATCGTCCCGCTGCGCAACCCTCGCCTACGCGCGATCGCCCTGCGCGACAAGGCCCCTGCCGCCTGACCCCGACTCGGGTAGCGTTCGGCCATGACGGAAGACCGATTCACTCCTCGACACGCCATCGTCACAGCATCCGACTCGGGCATCGGCGCGGCGACGGCGCTCGCCCTCGCAGACGCCGGCATGGACGTCGGCATCACGTGGCACACCGACCGGGAAGGCGCGGAGCGCACGGCAGAGCGGGTGCGCGAACGCGGGCGCCGCGCGATCGTCACCCGGTTCGATGCAACGGAACTCGGCGATGTCGCCGGCGTGATCGACGGCCTCGCCGACGAGCTCGGCGGCGTGGACGTCTTCGTGAACAACGCCGGCGCGAGCGTGCGCAGACCGTTCCTCGAGGTTCCACTCGACGAGTGGCGCGACACTGTGGCTCTGAACCTCGACGGCGCCTTCGCAGGATTGCAGACCGCAGCTCGGCGGATGGTCCGCGCCGGCAGCGGCGGACGCATCATCGCGGTGACGAGCGTGCACGCGCACCAGCCACGGGTCGGGCTGTCGGCGTACATCGCCGCGAAGCACGGCCTGACCGGGCTGATCAAGAACATGGCGCAGGAGCTCGGCGAGCACGGCATCACCTGCAATGCGGTGGCACCGGGTGAGATCGCGACGGCCGCCAGCGGACGCGACTCCGAGGATGCGGATCGCACGCACCGCCCCGGCGTCCCGCTGGGACGCCCCGGCAAGGCGGAGGAGGTGGCTGCGGTGATCGCGTTCCTCGCCTCCGCGGCGTCGAGCTACGTCACCGGCGCAGAGTGGAGCGTCGACGGCGGGATGCTGCAGATGGGTCCGCAAGCCGGATCGCACCTGACCGACGACAGCTGGCGTCGCGGCTGAGCGTTGCGGCCCGCGCGGGTCTTCAGCCGGATACGACGAAGGCCCTCCGAGTGATCGGAGGGCCTTCGCGGTGTTGTGACCCCAGCGGGATTCGAACCCGCGTTACCGCCGTGAGAGGGGAATCGGCTCCCCCGGAACTGCGTACCGGAGCCCGTTCTGCCCTGTGTTTACAGGGGTTCCGCGTGCGTCGAGTGCGTCGCGGAAAGTCCCGTCGTCAGCGTTCGTTGCCAAAATGTTGCCACGTTTGCGCCCCTCTGGAGGCGGGTAATCCTCGTGCCTCTGTGCAGTTGTCGAGTATGCCGAGTAGCGAACTCATGTTCCCGAGCCAGCCTGTGGGAGGATCTCCACATGCTTGACGGCAGGTACCTCGACCTCGTGAACGGAGCCGAACAGGCGGCGGACCGGGCTGCCCGCACGGCGTGTGCGTGAAGAAGGCCGCACGAGCCGGGGAATACCGGCAGTTGCCGCGGGTCGTCTCGTGGCTCGCATCCAACCCGCCTTTGCACGAGATCCGGGATCGTTTCCCGACAGCATGGTCGCAGGCGTCCGAAGCGGTGGGTCGGGCGAGCGCAGGCGGACCAGGCGCGGTCGAGCAGCTGGTCGGTCGACTCGTCCAGCCGAGCACCAGGCCGACCGACCACCTGTCGTCCGAACCAGACCGTGTCCACCGGCGGGTGCGAGACCACGTCATCCTTCGATTGATCCGGGCAGCAAGCGTCGCGGCCGAAAGCGGTGTCACCGACGGCGGCCGCGTCCGATTCGGCCTTGTCAACGGATGGCTCCTGCAACGGGTGTTCTTCGAACGAGGGCTACGGCGGAAGCCGGTCTCGATCTGGGCGTACAGGGTCGCTTGGCGAGTTGCCTGGCAACGGCGCAGGTTGATGCCGCTCGTACGCTCGAAGGGGATTTACTGCTTCTACTCGCGGCCGTTCATCCGCGCCCTCCGCGGGCTGGCACGGGGACGCGAAGTGCTGGAAATCGCGGCCGGTGACGGAACCCTGTCACGGTTCCTGTCAGCCGAAGGCGTGAGCGCCCGTGCGACAGACGACCACGGTTGGGACAGCGTAATCGACTACGGCACCGACGTCGAGCGATCCGATGCTCGCGCCGCACTCCGAAAGCACTCGCCCCGTGTCGTCATCTGTTCCTGGCCACCGCCCGGCAACCCGTTCGAGCGGGCAGTATTCGAGACACGATCTGTTGAAACCTACGTCGTGATCACGAGCATCACCGAGACCGGCGCGAGCGACTGGCGCGCGTACGACTCGCAGCGTTCCTTCGACATGCGACACGACAAGCGCCTCAGCGACCTCGTCCTTCCCCGCGGATCCAACCGCGTACTGGTCTTCCAGCGGTGCGCAGGCTGATCGACCTGTTGGTGAAGCGCCATGCGACGAGCGCGGGAACGGCTCGGTCCCTCAAGCGCCGCCCGCGGCCGGTCTCCGGGGCCGGCCCGCCCGCACAGTGCTGAAGAACGCAGCCCACTTGAGCAGGAGCAGGACGACCGCGAGGCCGAGCATCGGAAAGCGGAACCAATTCGCGTCCGGCACGGCGCGGTGGAACGAGGCCGTGTAATGCAGGAACAGGAAGTATGCGGAGTGAAGGACCGCCAGGTAGAACACCACATTCGCTCCACCGTGCAGCCACTTCCAGGAACGCCCGCCCAGCAGCCGCACGGCACGGTCGGATGAGGTCGCGAGCAGCACCAGGAGCCAGAGTACGGCGACGAGGCCGATGAGGTTCGCCAGACCGAACCCAGGCTCGAGCCGGACCTCCCGCCCGAGCTGCGGCACGAACTCGTATCCCAGGAAACGCTGCACGCTCCATTTCGCCCAGCCGTCGATCACGAGAACTGCATGCAGCACGCTTGCCAGACCGGCCCAGATCCCCACTTGACGCCGCCAGTGCAGCATCCCGGCCGCCACCGCGGAGAGCCGCGCGGCAGGCCCCATGGCGAGCGCTGCGAAGAGCAACACCACCGCTGAGTCGCCGACCGCACGCCAGAGCCGCATGTCGGGCGTCCACTCCATGCGGCTCCACCAGAACAGCGCAGTGAGCAGCACGGCGATGATGCCGACCGAGATGTGACGCACCACCGTCGTCCCCGCACCTCCTGCCGTCGCGCTTCCGGCATCGCGGGACACTGGGTTCGCCGTATCGACCCTCGGGCGACCGCTGTTTCGTGTCATGGAAATCCTCCGATCTCGCGGCGAGTCAACCATCGCCGTACAGCGCCGCTGCTCGTTGTGGGCGGCGCCGCGGACGTCACGACCGCATGCATCGTCAGGAGCCCGATCACTGTGGCGAGAACCGCGAGGACCGTCATGAACGCCCTACGACGCAATTCATGGTGGGCGAACCTGCGCACAGCACCCGTCATCGCACCTCACGGCGGAGACCACTGTACCCCACGGAACCAGGCTGTCGCGGCAAGCGACACCGGGGCAGCGATCGATTCATATGGATCACTACGGCGGGCGCCGGCACATCGGATCGCCGCGAGCGGAGTCGATCCGCACTCATCTGGACATACCGGCGCCGCACGCTTCGGCCGTCGATCACATGGTCGACGTGTGTGCCGTACCCGCCGGTGGATGTGCAGTTCGGCACCCACCAGCGCTTCGTGAGGGTGCTCCTCACCGACCTACACTGGCATCAGCACGCAAAGTGCGGAAGAGTTCGAAGCAGACCATGTTGTGCGGGATCCGGAAAACCGGAGCCGACGGAGGAGGAGGTCGACCGCCATGACGGCTGTTGCGCAGACGGTGGTGCTCGAGGCCAAAGGGATGTACCGGGGGTCGTCGAAGGCGGTGGTCGAAGCGGCCCTCTCCCGTCGCCCGGGCGTGACCCGGGTCGAGGCGAACCCGGTGTCGCAGACGGCAACCGTGACCTTCGACCCTGCGCGGATCTCACTGGCGGATCTTCGCCGCTGGGTGGAGGACTGCGGCTACCACTGCAGCGGGATGTCCGTTCCCGATCACCTCTGCGACCCGATGGAGCACGTCGACCATGGCGGGCATGCAGCACCCGCTGGAACCGGAACGGCGGTGACGGACGAGGACCACACTGCGCACGGACAACCGGCCATCGCACGTGCCGGAGGGACACAGCCGCATGCCGGCCACCCATCGTCTCCGGCCGCCCCTGCAGCTGCGACGGCGGGCACATCTGCGCACGCCGATCACGCCGTGCAGCCGACGCCCGCGAGTAGCGCACAGGAGGTGATGGGGCACGGCGGCCACGGCGCCGGCACGTCGATGGCGGACATGGTGCGGGACATGCGGAATCGCTTCCTGGTCGCCGCCACCTTCTCGGTGGGGATCCTCCTGTGGTCTCCGATCGGTCGGGACGTCCTGGGCTTCACGGTCCCGGCACCGTTCGGCCTCCGCGACGACGTGTTCTCGCTTCTGCTGTCGCTGCCCGTGATCTTCTACTCGGCGTGGATCTTCTTCGACGGCGCGTACCGGGCGCTTCGGGCCCGCACGCTGGACATGATGGTGCTCGTCGCCGTCGGCGTCGGGGCGGGGTGGCTCTACAGCCTCGTCGTCACACTGACGGGGGGCGGCGAGGTGTTCTACGAGGCGGCGACCGTCCTCGCGAGCTTCGTCCTGCTCGGCCACTGGATCGAGATGCGGGCGAGGGGCGGCGCCAACGACGCGATCCGAACCCTGCTCGAGCTGGCCCCGCCGAAGGCACTCGTCATCCGCGACGGCGAGACGATCGAGGTGAGCACATCCGACATCGTCCCGGGGGATCTGATGCTCGTGAAGCCGGGGTCCAAGGTCCCGACCGACGGAACCGTCGAAGACGGAGAGTCGGAGATCGACGAGTCGATGGTCACCGGCGAGAGCCTTCCCGTCTCGAAAGGCCCGGGGTCAGGCGTCATCGGGGCCTCGGTCAACACGACCGGCACGCTGCGGGTCCGCGCGACGAAGGTCGGTGCCGACACCGCGCTCGCGCAGATCGTGGCGCTGGTGCAGGAGGCGCAGAACTCCAAGGCGCCCGGGCAGAAACTCGCCGACCGCGCAGCCTTCTGGCTCGTGTTCGTGGCGTTGATCGGCGGCAGCGGCACGTTCATCGTCTGGCTGCTCGCCGGCGCGACGGTGCAGAGCGCGCTGCTGTTCGCCATCACCGTCGTCGTGATCACCTGCCCCGACGCGTTGGGGCTCGCCACACCGACCGCGATCATGGTCGGCACAGGTCTCGGCGCGAAACGCGGGGTGCTGTTCAAGAACGCGACCGCGCTCGAGTCGGCGGCGTCCATCGACACGGTCGTCCTCGACAAGACCGGAACCCTCACCAAGGGCAAGCCCGAAGTCACGGACTTCGTGACCGCCGGAATCCCGGAACGCGAGCTGTTGTCGCTGGTCGCTGCAGTCGAACGGGAGTCGGAGCACCCGCTCGCCGGTGCCGTGGTCGCCTACGCCGACAAGATGGGGGCGCCGGTGCTCACCCCGTCCGGCTTCCGGAACGTGCCGGGCCACGGCGCCGGCGCCGAAGTCGACGGCCGGCAGGTCCTCGTCGGAAACCGCAAGCTCATGGTGGCGGAGGGGGTCGACATCAGTGAGATCGAAACCCGACGTGATGAACTCGCGGCGACCGGTCGCACTGCGGTCCTGGTTGCCGTCGACGGCGTGGGGGCGGGGTTCGTCGGCCTCGCGGACGCGGCGCGCGAGACGGCGCCGGCGGCGATCGCGGCCCTCCACGAGGCGGGCGCAGAGGTGGTCATGCTCACCGGCGACAACGAGGCGACGGCCAAGCGGATCGCGGCGCAGCTGAAGATCGACACCGTGATCGCCGACGTGCTGCCACAGGACAAGTCGGCGAAGATCGCGGAGCTCCAAGCCGCGGGCAAGCGGGTCGCGATGGTCGGTGACGGCGTCAACGACGCTCCCGCCCTGGCCAAGGCCGATCTCGGCATCGCGATCGGAGCGGGCACCGACGTCGCGATCGAGACCGCGGACGTCGTGCTGATGCGCTCCGACCCGCTCGACGTGCCGATCGCACTCAAGATCGGCAAGGGCACGGTCCGCAAGATGCGGCAGAACCTGGGCTGGGCGATCGGCTACAACGTGATCGCACTGCCCATCGCCGCGGGCGTCTTCTACCCCGCGTTCGGGCTGATGCTCAGACCCGAGATCGCGGCGATCTCGATGTCCGGATCGAGCCTGATCGTTGCGGTGAACGCCCTGCTGCTGAAGCGTCTTCGTCTCCCCCGAGCCGTGGACGCTCCGGCTGAAACCGGGCTCCCGCAGCTCGCCACCACGAACGCCTGACCTTCGCGCCGGATTCGGCACGATCGATCGAGAGGACATTCATCATGCCCGGCACGGATAGGAACACCGCGGCTGCCCCTCCTGCCCTGAATCCCGGGACCCTGAACCCGGAAGAACTCGCCCACATCGATGCCTGGTGGCGCGCGGCGAACTACCTGTCGGTGGGTCAGATCTACCTGATGGACAACCCGCTGCTGCGGGAGCCGCTGCTGCCCGAGCACGTCAAGCCCCGGTTGCTCGGCCACTGGGGAACAACCCCCGGGCTGAACTTCATCTATGCCCACCTGAACCGCGCGATCTCGGCGCGGGACCTGGACATGATGTACGTGATGGGTCCGGGGCACGGAGGTCCCGGCCCGGTCGCGGCAGCCTGGCTGGAGGGGACGTACAGCGAGGTCTACCCGCACATCTCCCAGAACGAGGCCGGCATGAAGCGGCTGTTCACCCAGTTCTCCTTCCCCGGCGGTATTCCCAGCCACGTGGCGCCCGAGACACCGGGGTCGATCCATGAGGGCGGGGAACTCGGTTACGCACTTTCGCATGCCTATGGCGCCGCGTTCGACAACCCCGAGCTGATCGTCGCAGCCGTGGTCGGCGACGGTGAGGCGGAGACCGGTCCGCTCGCGGCCGCGTGGCACTCGAACAAGTTCGTCGACCCGATGCGCGACGGCGCCGTGCTGCCGATCCTGCACCTCAACGGCTACAAGATCGCCAACCCCACGGTGCTGTCGCGGATCGACGCTGATGAACTCGACTCGCTGCTGCGCGGATTCGGGCACGAACCGCACTACGTGGAGGGGGACGACCCGGCGCTGATGCATCAGCGGTTCGCGGAGGTGCTGGACTCGTGCCTCGACAGGATCCAGGAGATCCGGGAGCACGCGCGGTCGAGCGGGGACAGCACCCGCCCGCGCTGGCCGATGATCGTGCTCCGCTCCCCCAAGGGCTGGACCGGGCCGAAGACGGTGGACGGACTCCCCGTGGAGGGCACCTGGCGCTCGCACCAGGTGCCGTTCGCGGAAGCACGGGAGAACGACGACCATCGGGCGGTGCTGGAGCAGTGGCTGCGCAGCTACCGGCCGGAGGAGCTGTTCGACGAGTCCGGCTCCCCCGTGCCCGAGATCCGCGACCTGCACCCGCTCGGCGAGCGCCGGATGAGCGCCAACCCGCACGCCAACGGCGGGCTGCTGCTGAAGAGCCTGCACATGCCGGACTTCCGCGACTACGCCGTGCCGGTGGAGGTGCCGGGTACCGGCCAGACCGAGTCGACACGCGTCCTCGGGACCCTCCTGCGCGACGTCATGGCAGCCAATGACAGCACCTTCCGGGTCTTCGCGCCCGACGAGAACAACTCGAACCGGCTCGGCGCGGTGCTGGAGGCGACCGATCGGGCCTGGAACGCCGAGATCCTCCCGGGTGACGACAAGCTGGCGCCGAACGGCCGGGTGATGGAGATCCTGTCGGAGCACACCTGTCAGGGCTGGTTGGAGGGGTACCTGCTCACCGGCCGGCACGGCTTCTTCTCCTGCTACGAGGCGTTCATCCACATCATCGACTCGATGTTCAACCAGCACGCGAAGTGGCTCACCACCACGAACGACATCGAGTGGCGCCGGCCGGTCGCGTCGCTGAACTACCTGCTGACGTCGCACGTCTGGCGGCAGGACCACAACGGGTTCTCCCACCAGGACCCCGGGTTCATCGACCACGTGGTGAACAAGAAGTCCGATGTGATCCGGGTGTATCTGCCGCCGGACGCGAACACCCTGCTGTCGGTGGCGGACCACTGCCTGCGCAGCCGCCAGTACGTGAACGTGATCGTGGCCGGCAAGCAGCCGCAGCTGCAGTACCTCGACATGCAGTCGGCGATCGAGCACTGCACGAAGGGCGTCGGGATCTGGGACTGGGCGAGTTCGGACCAGGATGCCGAGCCCGACGTCGTGATGGCCTGCGCCGGCGATGTGCCCACCATGGAGACGCTCGCGGCGGTGGAGCTGCTCACCGCGCGCTTCCCGGATTTGAAGATCCGGGTCGTCAACGTCGTGGATCTGATGCGCCTGCAGGATGACCGCACCCACCCGCACGGGCTCGCCGACGCCGACTTCGATGCCCTGTTCACGACGAACACCCCGGTGATCTTCGCGTACCACGGGTATCCGTGGCTGATCCACCGGCTCACCTACCGCCGGACGAACCACAAGAACTTCCACGTGCGCGGCTACATCGAGGAGGGCACGACGACCACCCCGTTCGACATGTGTGTGCTCAACTCGATCGACCGCTTCAGCCTCGCCAGCGACGTGCTGGACCGGGTTCCCCGGCTCCGCGACGTGGGTGCGCACGCCCGGGAGGAGTTCAAGAACGCCCTCATCCGCCACCGCCAGTACATCCGCACCCACGGGGAGGACCTGCCCGAGGTGCGGGAGTGGCAATGGTCCCCCGCTGCCGGGACGACGAACGCGGTGCCGAACGAGCCGTTGCGGGAGCCGGTCTGAGATGACGGTCGCGACGCCTGGCATCCGCACCGGGTACGGCGCGGTGCTGTTCGTCGTGGACGGCGGGGAGGCGGAGCCCGGGGGCGCCTCGGCCGGCCTCCCCCGAGGCGTTCCCGACATCCTCCCCCGGCTGCGTGCGGGCGGAATTCCCGTGGCGCTCGTTCCGGGAGGCGGCGCTCGGCCCGAAGGGGCAGGCATCGAAGCACTGTTCGATCTGGTTGCGGCCCCCGCCGCATCGTCCGGCGTTCCGCGCTCGGGTCTGGAGGCGGACGCGCTCATCGATGCCTCGCGACGACTGGGGGTCGCACCCACGCGGGCGGTGGTCGTGGCGGACTCCGCCGCTGGGGTGCAAGCCGGGCGTGCCGGGAACTTCGGCCTGGTGGTCGGCATCGACGGCGCATCGAGCCGCGCCGGCCTGGAGGACGCCGGCGCCCACCTGGTGCTCGGGACTGCGTCGGAACTCGACCTCGGCGCGGCGAGGACCGACCCCTGGCTGCTCGTGTACGAGGGGTTCGACCCGGCGCACGAAGGCCACCGCGAAGCGCTGACCGCGCTCGGGAACGGCTACCTCGGCAGCCGCGGTGCGCATCCCGAACGACACGACGACGGGGTGCACTACCCCGGCACGTACGTGGCGGGTCTCTTCAACCGCACCGTGGTCGAAGCGCACGGACGGCGCGTCGAGGAGGAGCACCTCGTCAACCTTCCGAACTGGCTGCCGTTCGACCTGCGGATCGGGGACGGCCCATGGTGGTCGTCCGGGGAGATCCCGGCGACTGGTGAGCGCCGTGCGCTCGACCTGCGAAGCGGCGTGCTGACCCGCACCGTGACCCTGAGCGGCCCGCACGGACCGCTCACGATCGTGCAACGCTCCTTCGCCTCCATGCACGACCCCCACCTGCTCGCCCTCGAGACCACCCTCACGGCGCAAGGGTGGAGCGGCCGCGTGCGCGTCCGCTCCGGAATCGATGCCGGGGTCCGCAACGCGAACGGCGGGGCGGACGCCGACGCCACGAATCTTGCCGCACCGGTCTTCCGGCACATCGACGGGGTCCTTCTCTGCGAGGTGGAGACCGCACAGAGCGGGGTGCGGATCGCCCTCGCCTCCCGCACTCGAGTCACCGGCGCCGACGGCGAGCCGGGACGACGACCGGTGCACGACGGCTTCTCCGCTGCCGACGAGATCGACGTGGACCTGGCGGCCGACCGCCCGGTGCGGGTCGACAAGACGGTCGCCCTCGTCACCTCACGCGATCCGGCGATCGCATCTCCCGCGCAGGGCGCACTCGACCGCTTGCGCTGGCACGGCGAAGACCTGGCGCCGCTCCTGCTGCGGCATGAGGACGCCTGGCGTCGGCTGTGGCATCTGTTCGAAGTGTCCATCGAGGCGGACACGCAGAGCCGGCTGGTGCTCAACCTGCACCTGTTCCACCTGGTGCAAGCCGTGTCGCCGCATACCGCCCTGGTCGACGCCGGCGTGCCGGCCCGCGGCCTGAACGGCGAGGGATACCGCGGCCACATCTTCTGGGACGAGCTGTTCGTGGTGCCGGTGATCGGACGGCGGATGCCGGAGGTCGCCGCCGCCCTGCTCGACTACCGGTGGCACCGGCTCGACGCGGCCCGCGCAGCTGCGCGGGAGGCCGGTCTCGCCGGCGCGATGTTCCCCTGGCAGAGCGGCAGCGACGGCCGCGAAGAGACCCCGACGGAGCTCTACAACTCCCGCTCGCAACGCTGGATGCCCGACAACTCCAGACGGCAGCGGCACGTCGGACTCGCCGTCGCATTCAACGCCTGGGAGCACTTCCAGACCACCGGCGACCGGGAGTGGCTGGCGAACCGCGGCGCGGACCTGATGGTGGAGGTCGCGAGACTCTTCGCCTCGCTCGCAGCGCTCGACCCCGCTGACGGCAGATTCCACATCGACGGTGTGATGGGTCCCGACGAGTTCCACGACGGATACCCCGGGCAGCCTGGGTCTGGCGTCCGTGACAGCGCGTACACGAACGTGCTCGCCGCGTGGCTGTTCGCGCGGCTGGGCGACCTGCAGGACGAGCTCGGCGGGCACGCCTGGGAGACGATCACGGACCGCCTCGGGGTCAGCCTCGACGAGATCAGGCGGTGGACCGAGCTCAGCCGGAGGCTTGCGGTGCCCTTCCTTCCCGACGGGGTGATCAGCCAGTTCGCCGGATACGAAGAGCTTGCCGAGCTGGACTGGGACCGCTACCGCCGCACGTACGGCAACATCGGCCGGCTCGACCTCATCCTGGAGGCGGAGGGCGACGCCACGAACCACTACCGGCTCTCGAAGCAGGCGGATGTGCTCATGCTCGTCTACCTCCTCGGCGTCGAGGGCTTGATCGACCAGCTGTCGCAGCTCGGCTACCCGGCCACGATGGATGATCTCCACCGGACCCTCGAGTTCTACAGCGCCCGGACGTCGCACGGGTCGACGCTCAGCCGGGTCGTCCACGCATCCGTGTGGGCGGCGTTCGACCCGTCACGCTCCTGGGAGCTGTTCCGGGAGGCGCTCGTCGCCGACCTCGATGACACGCAGGGCGGCACCACCCGCCAAGGGGTGCATCTGGGCGCCATGGCGGGCACCGCGGACATCGTGGTGCGGTCGTTCGCCGGACTCACGCTCCGCGCCGGGGAGCTGATCTTCACCCCGCGGCTGCCGCCCCGCCTGCGAAGCGTGAGCTTCACGATCCACCACCGGGGTCACGGAATCACCGTGTGGCTGACCCCGCAGGAGCTGCGGCTGGTGTGCGCACCGAGCTCCGCCGCCCCCGTCGTCGTCGACGTCCACGGGACGCGAATGCCGTTGAGCGGCGGCACCGAGCAGGTGTTCGCGCTCGATCGGAGATCCTCGAGAAAGGAAGCGAAATGACCACTGTGCGCGTCGCCGTCAACGGGTATGGCGTCATCGGGAAGCGGGTCGCCGACGCCGTCCTGGCGCAGCCTGACATGGAGTTGGCAGGCATCGCCGACGTCGCCACCGACTGGCGCATCAAGACCGCCATCGGTCGGGCGCCGATCTACGCGGCGACGGCCGAGACGGCCGCCGGCATGGCCGACGCCGGCGTGGAGGTGGCCGGAACCCTGCACGAGCTCCTCCACTCCGCCGATATCGTGGTGGACACGACCCCGAAGCACGTGGCCGCGGGGAACGTCGCCCACTACCGGGAGCACGGCGTCAAGTTCATCCTGCAGGGTGGCGAATCGCACAAGACCACGGGGCATTCCTTCGTCGCCCAGGCGAACTATGCCAGCGCGATCGGGCGGGACAGCACCCGCGTCGTCTCCTGCAACACGACGAGCATCGTGCGGGTGCTCGGCGCCCTCCGCGACGCCGGTCTGCTGCTGCGCGCCCGGGGCGTCCTCATCCGCCGGGCCACCGACCCGTGGGAGTCCCACGAGGGCGGCATCATGAACACGTTGGTCCCGGAGCCGGTCATCCCGTCTCACCAGGGACCCGACGCGCAGACCGTCGTGCCGGATCTGGACCTCGTCACCATCGCGGCGAAGGGCGCCCACACCCAGACCCACAGCCACTTCTGGACCATCCAGCTGACCCGCCAGGCGACGCGCGAGGAGGTGCTGGACGCCTTCCGGAAGGCGCCACGGATCGCGTTCATCCGCATGTCGGACGGCCTGGTCGCCCTCAACTCCACCATCGAGCTGATGCGCGATCTCGGACGCCCCCGCGGCGACATGTGGGAGGTGGCGCTGTGGGAGGACCTCGTCACGGTCCAGGGGGACGAGCTCTTCCTGACCTATCAGGTGTTCAACGAGGCCATCGTCGTCCCGGAGACCATCGACGCCATCCGCGCGCTCACCGGGCTCGCGCCGGACGCCGCGGCATCGATGACGATCACCGACGCCACCTTCGGTATGCGCAAGGAATTCCTCGCCGCCGGCGGGGGGACCGCGTGACCTCGAGCAGCCCGCACGGCGAGGGCTCCGTAGCGCACCAGGGCGATGGCGGCGGGTCTGCCGGCGGCCCCCGCCGCTCGCCGGCGATGTGGGCGGTGCTCGCGCTGGCGGTTGCCGGGATTCTCATCTACCTGGTCGTCGACCATTGGCCGCACGTGCTCGCCGCCCTGCCGTACGTGGGGATCGTGGCTCTCGTAGCGATGCACCTGTTCGGGCATGGCGGGCACGGCGGGCAGGGTGGACACGGCGGGCACGGCGGCCACGGCAGAGCACCCGCTGACGGACCGGACCGGACGTGAGCACGCACCGGCCGCGCTACCAGTTCATCGCCGAGACCCTGGCCCGCCACAGTCTCGGCTTCCTCGCGGGCGTCACCGGAGTCGACCGGTTCATCCCCTTCCACAAGGGGGCGTTCGGTCACGGCCGGCGGGACGAGCCTTACCTGACGCCCGAGCACGTGCGGCTCACGCTCGAGGAGCTGGGCCCCACATTCATCAAGCTGGGTCAGTTGCTCTCCACCCGGCCCGACCTGGTTCCCCCGGCCTACGCCGACGAACTCGCCAAGCTGCAGGACGACGCTCCCCCCGTTCCGGTGGACGAGATCCGGGACGCGATCCGGCAGGAGCTCGGTGCCGAGCCGGAGGAGCTGTTCTCCCGCTTCGACGCCGAACCGCTGGCCGCAGCGTCGATCGGGCAGGCGCACACGGCTCGGCTGCACGACGGCACCGAGGTGGTGGTCAAGGTCCGCCGGCCCGGCGTCGTCGCCCGGATCGAGGAAGACCTCGACATCCTGCGCAACCTGGCGGCGACCGCGAGCCGACGATGGGAGGCCGCCCGCGCGTACGACCTGCCGGGCGTCGCACAGGAGTTCGCCGCGAGTCTCCGGCGCGAGCTCGACTACCTGCAGGAGGGTCGAAACGCCGAGCGGTTCGCCGAGAACTTCGCGGGCACCGACGTCGCGATCCCGAGGGTGTTCTGGGACACCACGACCTCGCGGGTGCTCACGCTGGAGCGGATGGCCGGGATCAAGATCGATGACCTGCCCGCGCTCGATGCGGCGGACATCGACCGGCAGCGGCTCGCCCGGCGAGGCGCCGACACGGTGCTGAAGATGATCTTCGACGATCGCTTTTTCCACGCCGACCCGCACCCCGGCAACATGTTCGTCCAGGCCGACGGCACGCTGGCGCTCATCGATTTCGGCATGGTCGGCGAGGTGGACGAGCAGCTGCAGGAACGGCTCACCGATTTTCTCGTGGGCTTCACTCGCGGTGACCCGGAGGAGCTGGCCTCAGCGCTGGTCCGGCTTTCAGTGGGCGGGGATCGGGTGGACGAGGACGCGCTGCGCGCCGCCCTCGTGCCGTTCGTGGCCCTGTACCACGGCCGCCCCCTCGGTGAGATCAGGATGGGAGACCTGATCACGCAGCTGTTCACGCTGCTGCGAGAACACCACCTGCGGCTTCCGGCGGAGATGGCGGCGCTGTTCCGGGTGCTCGTCATGGCGGAGGGGATGGGCGTGCGTCTCGACCCCGCCTTCGACCTGCAAGAGGCGCTGACGCCGTACGCCGAGCGCCTGATGCGTGAGCGGATGACGCTCTCCGCCATCGTGCGGCGCCTCGCCGGCTCATCCATCGACACCGCGCAGCTTCTGCTCGATCTGCCGGGAGGGCTTCGCGGGCTGCTGAAGATGCTCGACTCCAGGGGCGTGGAGGTGCATCTGCGAGCGACCGAACTGGAACCGCTGATGGGGCGCGCTGAGCGGATCGGAAACCGGCTGGTCGCCGGCATGGTGACGGCCGCCCTCATCGGGGGCATCGGCGAGCTGGTCGCCGGCGAGCGGAGGTGGCGATCCTGGGAGGGTGCGCTGCTCGGCGCCGGTGTGAGCGCGGTGAGCGTGCTCGGCGGTTACCTGCTCCTGACCGCGCGGCGGCGCCGTGGCTGAGGTGGGACGGCATCACGCCGAACGGACGAAGCGGGCCCCCACCAAGCTGGGAATCGTCGGCGCCGGTTCGGTCGGTTCCTCCCTGGCGTATGCGGCACTGATCCGCAACAGCGCCGACCAGATCGCGCTCTTCGACCGCCACGCCGCGAAGGTGAAGGCGGAGGTCCTCGACCTCGCCCACGGCACGCCGTATACCGGCACAACGCAGGTGTCCGGCGGAACAGACCTCGATCAGCTCGCCGGGTCGGACGTGGTCGTCGTCACGGCGGGGGCGAAGCAGCACCCTGGTCAGTCAAGACTGGAACTGGCTGGCGCCAACACCGCTCTGCTGCGTGGCTTGATGCCGCAACTCGTCGCCTGCGCACCGGACGCGATCTTTCTCGTGATCACCAACCCGGCGGATGTGCTCACCGTCGTAGTGCAGCGATACGCCGCCCTTCCGCCGAACCGGGTGTTCTCGACGGGAACCGTGCTCGACTCCTCCCGCCTTCAATGGATGCTCGCCCGCGCGGCCGGAGTCGCCGTCGCGAGCGTCCACGCCATGATCGTCGGGGAGCACGGCGACTCCCAGTTCCCGCTGTGGTCCGGGGCCAGAATCGGACCGGTTGCCGCCAGGGAGTGGGCCCCTGCGGGGCGGGCGAAGTTCCGTCCTGAGGAACTGGACGACATCGCCGCCGCCGTCCGTGGAGCTGCGGCACGCGTCATCGCCGGAAAAGGGGCGACCAACTACGCGATCGGCCTCTCCGCAGCGAGAGTCGTCGAGGCAGTGCTGAAGGACGAACACGCCGTGCTGCCGGTGAGCTCGACCCTCAGCGGCTATCACGGACTCAGCGGCATCGCGCTCTCCGTTCCGACCGTGGTGGGAGCCGAGGGGATCTTGCGAGTGGTCGACACGCCGATGGACGACCAAGAGATCGCACTGCTGCACCGCTCCGCCGGCGCACTGCGGGACACCCTGCGTTCCATGAAGTCCACATAATGGCCAGCGGTGGGAAGGCCTCCGCCCTGCGCATCGACGGGACCCGGCGTGAGACGGGTGGCGCCAGCCGATGGAGCGTCCTCGGGGGCCTCACGCTGGTGACGTTCCTGCTGCTCGCCGACGACACCGCCGTGTCGGTCGCTGTTCCGACGATCCAGACGGATCTCGGGGCCGGCTTCGTCTCCATCTCCTGGGTCGTCAAGACGTACACCCTCGCGGTCGCCGCGTTCACCTTGCTGGCAGGCCGGCTCGCGGATCGGAACGGCGCCCGCCCCATCTTCCTGCTCGGGCTCGCCGTGTTCGTGCTCGGGTCGCTGCTCGGCGGCCTCGCGCCGAACGCGGCCGTCCTCATCGCCGCCCGCGGTGTGCAGGGACTCGGCGCTGCACTGGTGGCACCGGCTGCGCTGGCGCTGATCGCATCGACGTTCCCCGACCGAGAGCGAGGCGTCGCAATCGGAATCTGGTCTGGTGTGTCTGCCAGCGCTCTCGGTGCCGGCCCGTTGTTCGGGGCCATCATCACCGACTGGGTGGGGTGGCCGTGGATCTTCCTGGTGAACGTGCCACTTGGTGCGGGGGCGTGGCTCCTCGCACGCTTCCTGCTGCCCCGATCGACCCACGTGAGGACCGGCGGCGGTGTGGACCTCCCGGGCGTCGCGCTCTCCGCGGTTGCGCTCGTCGCACTGGTGATGTCACTCGGCCTTTTCGAAGACGGCGGGTGGGCCTCCCCCGGCTTCCTCGCCCTGCTGCTCGTGAGCTTCGCCTCCGCCCTCCTGTTCATCGCGAGGGAACGTCGCGCACGGCTGCCACTGGTCGACCTGAGGCTGTTCCGGAGCCGATCGCTCACGGGGGCCAACCTGGTCACCCTGCTCTCGACGGCGGTCATGTGCAGCCTGTTCTTCTTCCTGGCCCTCTACCTGCAGACGGTCGCCGGCCTGTCGGCCCTCGCCGCGGGCGGGGCCCTGCTGCCGCTGACCCTGAGCATCGTCGTCGTGGCGCCCATCGCCGGACGCCTGGCGGACCGGTTCGGCAACCGCCTGCTCATTGTCGTCGGAATGCTCGCGCTTGCCGTGGCGCTACTGGGTCTCGGCACGCTCGGCCTCCGATCGGGCGGCATCGCGCTCGCGGCATGGCTCGCACTGGCGGGGATCGGCATCGGCATCGCCCGCACACCGACGACGAGCGCGGCCCTGAGCGGGGCCGACGGTTCCGCATACGGCATGGCGGCGGGCATCTTGAACACCGCACAAGCCACGGGACTTGCGCTGGGGATCGCCGTGATGAGCGTGATTCTCACTTCCTTCGGGCCGAACGCCGCGTTCGATCGCACGCTGGACGCGGCACATCATGAAGCATTCGTCGACGGACTCACCGCTGCCCTCGCGGTCAACGCCGGCATCGCCGCGGCGGCCGCCCTCCTCGCCGCGGTCCTGCTGGGACCGCGCGCTCCGCGGCCAGCTGATCGCTGTGCTCATTGTTGAGACGGCGACCGGCATCGGCGCCGTCCGCTACGTCGAGGGCGAAGTCTGGAATCCGGCACTCGCCGGCGCCTTCACGCTCGAGGCCGGACGTCCACCATCCGCGAATGGCGAGGTGCTGGTCACCGCTTCGACGCTGGGCCGGCTGAGTAAGTCCCTGGGCGACGAGTTCACCTCGCGCGACCCGGCCGCCACGTTCACGATCGTCGGCGTGATCGACGAGGCCATGCAGTCGGACGCGATCAACATCGTGTACGCGCGTCCAGGCACCATTCCCGGCGCTGGTCCCGCACGCTATTTCCTCCCCGACCGCGAGCTGTCCTGGGAGGACGTGCAGGAGCTCAACCGCAACGGAATCATCGCCTGGTCGAGAAGCGTCCTGCTCAACCCGCCCGCTGACGCGGCGTATCTCTACGACGGACGCCAAGGCACCGGAGCTGCGCTCGCCCTCATCATCGTCTTCGGCGTCTTCGAGATCGCCGTCCTCGCCGGTGCCGCTTTCCTCGTCGGCGCCAGACGCCAGCAACGGACTCTCGCGCTGCTCAGCAGCACCGGAGCCGAGCGAAGTACGCTCGTGCAGATCATCACGGCCGGCGGCCTCGTCCTCGGCTTCGCCGCCGGCGTCGCAGGAACAGCCCTCGGCGTCGGGGTCGCCTGGCTCTACACGCGACTCATCGACACCGGCGACGCCAC
The DNA here is from genome assembly GCF_037204185.1 of Microbacterium bandirmense. Classification (NCBI taxonomy): domain Bacteria; kingdom Bacillati; phylum Actinomycetota; class Actinomycetes; order Micrococcales; family Microbacteriaceae; genus Microbacterium; species Microbacterium bandirmense. The sequence continues at coordinate 292,300 of NZ_JBBDGM010000003.1, forward strand.
CGTCCTACCCGGCTTCCACATCCCCTGGACGATGCTCGTCATCGCGGCGCTGCTCACCGCCGTGATCGGATGGGCGGCCGCCCTGGTGCCCGCGATCGTCGCGAGCAAGGTCGACGTGATGGCCGCCCTACGGGGCGCAACCCGGCCAGCCCAACCCCGGCTCCGCTCCCTCCGGGCCGGGCTCATTCTGCTCGCGATCGGCTGCTCGATCGGCGTCGCCTCAACCATCGGGCTCGCCTCGACCGGCTGGGGCTTCCTCGCCGACGTCTCCGCCGCCGAAAATGCTCTGATCGTCGTCCTGGTCGTGCTCATCGTGGCTGCCGCGATCATCGTCGCGGTCGGCCTGCTCTTGCTCCTCGGTCGCGTCCTGGGCCTGCTCGCTCGCGCCACGCGCACAGCGACGCTTCCCCTGCGCCTGGCCGCACGCGACCTCGCCCGGAACTCCGCGCGCTCCGTGCCGATCGTCGCGGTGATCCTCGCCACCGTCTCGATCGCAACTTTCGTCATGTCGATCCAGTCGTATCAGCAGGCTCTCGCCACGACCTATCGGGTTCTCCCGGCGGTTGCCGGCCAAGCCACGATCCCGCTCTTCAGCAGCACCGCCTACGACGGCGAACCCACTCCCGATCGCTCGCAAGCCTCGGCGATCGCGGACGAACTCACCACGGTCGCCCAGGGTCGGCTCGACCTGCACAACATCCGCACGATCCAGCGCCCGTGGCAAGACTGGACCGCCTGGGGCATGGACGACGACTACACCCTCGTGGTCCCGCAACGCGACCCTGCACAGGAGTGCCCCGTCGACCCGGCGACCGGGCGCGCGGCCGATCCCCAAGATCCTCGCTGTGACTTCCGCAACGCCCTGATCCACCTCAACTCGACCGGGCCGGGCGCCCCGAACGTTCTCATCGGCGATGCGGACGACCTGGCGCTGCTCGCAGGAACCTCCATCACCGACGAGCAGCGAGCGGCGCTGCAACGCGGGGACGCGATCGCATTCTGGCCGCAACTCATCGACAGTAGGGGCGAGGCGACCTTGGAGTGGAAGCGATTCGCCTCCGGCGGTGCGGGGGGCTCTGAGACCGTTCGAACCGAGCGACTGCCGGCAACGCTCATCCAAGCTCCTGAACGCCTCGCTTACGGACTCTTCATGACACCCGCGACCGCCAGGAACCTCGGCCTCGACCCCGTAGACGCGCTCATCGTCATGGACTTCCGCTCCGAGCCAGACACCGGAACCCTTGACGCCGTCAACGCCGAACTCGCAGCGGTGTATCCCGGTGTCCCGCTTGTCAGCGTCACCCACGATCCCGCGGACGAGGGTCAACTCTTCCAGTGGATCGCACTAGGGCTGGTGCTCCTTGCCACCATCTCCGCCGCAGCCGTGGCAATCGGCCTCGGCCGGATCGAGAGCCGTCGGGCGGAGTTCACCCTATGGTCGATCGGCGCCGATCCCGCGCTCGCCCGACTGATCAGCGGTCTCCGTACCGGAGCCCAGACCCTCCTCGCGGTCGCCTTGGGCATCCTGATCGGCCTCATCCCCGGTTACGGAATCTGGGGCGGCCCGACGACCGGCATCGATATGTCCCCGCCGTGGGCCCAACTCGTGATCATGCTGACCGGCTTGCCCCTGCTCTTCGGACTCGCCGCGACGCTCATGCCCCTCGGCGTCCCACGAGGAACAGGTGCCAGAACGCAGATTACCTAACGATTCCGAACCATCTCTCGCTCACCGAGAAACCACCACATCACAGCTCCATGCTCCACTCCCAGGAGCTTCCCCGTCCTTCCCCGCTCCGCTCACTCCCCCGACTCACGCCCATCTCCCAACTTCCCCTCCCTGAATGGACGTATCCTACCTGATACGGTAGCTGTCATTTGAGGAAGGAGGCGAGCCATGAAGGGCGGCGTCATCCCGTTCCGGGGCACCGGCTCGGATGCCCTGCGCTATCTGGAGTCCGACCGTGCGCGGGCGGACGAGTATTACCTGGAGGCGGGGACCGCCCTGGCAGAGTTCACGGCGGTCGAAGCCGAGGGCCGAGTGATCGGCGAGCTCGGACTGACCGCCGAGGAATACCGCCAGTGGGTCGACTGGATCAACCCGCTCACCGGGGAGTCGATGGGCCGACCCCGGCTGCGGGGCGAGGGCGGCCGAGGGTCGCCCCGGTTCATGGAGATGGTCGTGAACGTCCCCAAGTCCCTGACCATCGCGGCCGCCCTGCACCCGGAGGTGTCCGAGGCCCTGGACGCCGCCCAGCGGGACGCGGTTGCGGAGATCCGCTCCTGGCTCGGCCAGCACTCGGTCACCCGCGTCGGCTCGCGCGGGAAGCAGGAGGTCGTGCCGATCGAGCAGCTCGAAACCGTCGCCGTCTCGCACAAGACCTCCCGCGCGGGCGATCCCCACCGGCACATCCACTTCCAGATCGGGACGCGCGTGTGGGCGGCCGGTCGCTGGCGCGGGCTCTACACCGCGGCGCTGTTCCGGCAGCAGGGCGCGATCCGCGCCCTCGGCACGGCGGTCATCGCCGCGCACCCGCAGCTCGCCGCGGTGCTCGACGCGCACGGCCTCACCCTCGACCCGGTGACCGGGGAGGTCGCGGAGCTGGTGCCGTGGAACGCGGTCATGTCCAAGCGCGGGCAGCAGGTGGCGCGCAACCTCGCCAAGTTCGAGGCCGAGTGGGAGGCGGCGCATCCCGGCCAGGAGCCGGGGCCGGTGGTGCGCGCCAGGTTGCACGCGAAGGCGTGGGATCACGAGCGGCCGAGCAAGAAGCCCAGCGTGCTCGGCTCCGAGGCCGGCTGGCTGCGCGAGTTGCAGGAGGCCGGCTACACGCCGGACCTGCCGCGCGCCGCCGTGCAACCCCTGCGCACGTTGGACGAGCTGGCCGTGCAACAGGTCGCCTCCCGTGCGCTCGACCGCTGCGCGGCTGCTGCATCCGCATGGACGGTGCATGAGGTGCAGGAGCAGGTGGCGCGCATCGTCACCGAGGCCGGTGTGCGCGCCACCCGCGAGGAGCTGCGCGAGTTCATCAGCATCACGACCCGGCTCGCGGCGGACGACTGCCTCTCGATCCTGCCGCCGGATGCGCCACGGCTGGACCATGTGGCGCACCTCACGACGCTGCACGTCGTCGCGGTCGAGACGGAGCTGCGCGACCGACTGGCCGCGCGCGCCACCCGGCCGGCGCACGGCGCAACCCCGCGCGTGCCGGAGCCGGGGCTGGATGCGGACCAGGCGCGGGCCGCCGCCGCGCTCGCCTCCACCCGGCCGCTCGTCGTGGTGGAGGGCGCGGCGGGCGCGGGCAAGACGACCATGCTCGGTGCTGCGATCCGCGCCGCCGGACAGGAGGGCCGTTCGGTGCGGGTGGTGACGCCGACGAAGAAGGCCGCCGACGTCGCCGCCGTCGAGCTGGGCGTGCCGACCGACTCGGTAGCCGCGCTCGTCTACGACCACGGGTTCCGGTGGAACGCCGATGGGGTCTGGACCCGGCTGGCCGTGGGCGACACGGACCCGGTGACGGGCGCGACCTACCGCGGCCCGGCGAAGGAGAACCGACTGGCCGCCGCCGAGCGGGTCGTGGTGGACGAGGCGGGGATGCTCGACCAGGACACCGCCCTCGCGCTCCTGACCGTCGCGGATGAGGCCGGCGCGACGCTCGCACTCGTCGGGGACCGGGCGCAGCTCCCCGCCGTGGGGCGCGGCGGGGTGCTCGACATCGCGGCCGCGCTCGTCCCCCGCGTCTACTCGCTGACGAGCCTGCACCGCTTCGCGGACCCCGACTACGCGCAGCTCACCCTCGACCTGCGCGCCGGCCGCGACCCGGCCGGGCTGTTCGACCGGCTCCATGCGCTCGGACTCGTGCGGCTCCACGAGGACGCCGAGGCGCTGCGCGCCGCGGTCGCCGCCGAGCGGATCGACGGAGCCGCGATCACTGCAGCGACCAACGACGAGGCGCGCGAGCTGAACGCCCTGATCCGAGAGGACCGGGTGCGCGCGGGCGCGGTCGACGGCGCCCGCACCATCGACGGCGCGGACGGCCTGAGCATCGGCGCCGGCGACCTGATCCAGACCCGCCGCAACGACTCGGAGGTGGGCGTGGCGAACCGGCAGACCTGGATAGTCCAGCATGTCAGCGGCGACGGCAGCCTATGGGTGCGCGACGCCGCGAGCCAGCGCAAGCAGCAGCGCACCGTGCATCTGCCCGCCGAGTACGTGGCCGAGCACGCGCACCTGGCCTACGCCGCGACCGCCTACGGCGTCCAGGGCATGACCGCCCCCGCGTCGCACACCGTCCTGTCCGACGCGCTGGATGCCGCCGGCGTCTACGTCGGCCTCACCCGCGGGCAGGAGGAGAACCGGCTGCACGTCGTCGCCGCGGACCTCGGGGACGCGCGGGAGCAGTTCCAGGCCGCCCTCGAGCGGGACCGCGCCGACCGCGGACTGCGCGAAGCCACCGAGCGGGCACAGGCCGCCGTCGCCGGCATCGTCGCGGACGGGCCGGTGCGCGTCGTGAACGCCGAGCGCGCCCGGCTGACGGAGCGGATCGAGCGCGCCGAGCGCGAAGCGGCGAAGTGGGAGCGGGCCGTGGCCGCACTGGACGGCCAGGCGCAGCAGCATCGGGCCGCAGCCGACACCCAGCAGACGATCCTCGCGGGGGCCGAAGCCGATGCCGAGCGCGTGCGCGCCGAGGTCGTCGGCCCGCTCATCGAGCAGGCCACCGCCGACGGGACCGCCTACCTCGACGCGCGGGCGCGCATGCGGGACGCGGCCGCCGCGCACCGCGCGGCGCGCGGCCTCCGCAAGCGCAGCGCCAGCCGCGCGCTGACGACCGCCAGCGACGAGTACCGCGGCATCGAGACGGGCGGGCGACGACGCTGGGGCCGTCTGCCGGAGACGCCCGAGAGCGTCGAGCCCTGGGCGGCGTCCGTTGCGCAGCAGGAGGCTGACAGCGACTCCCGCGTGACCGAGACACGCGAACGCGCCGACGACGCGCGTCAGGAGCAGCAGCGCCTCACCGCACGCCAGGCGCAGGAGCGCGGGAACCTCCGCAGGCGGCTGCTCGGCGACCGCGCACCGAGCCGGCCCGGAGCCGAAGCCGCCCGGTGGCGGGAACGCGCCGAGGCCGCGCGCCGCGACCTGACCGCGATCGAAGCTCTGCCGCCCGTCGAGGCGGCCGCCCTGATCCAAGCCCGCGCCGAGCAGGAGCAGGCTCAGCGCGAGGCCGCCGAGCGCGCCCTGGCCGCACGCGAGGCCCGCGCCGCCCAGCTCCACGACTTCACCCGTCGCCCTGGCGAAGCCGGGCCGACGCCACCCGACCGCGGGCTGAGCCGGTAGGCGAGCATCAGGGAGCCGGAGGCCCGCCGAACCCGCCGCCGCTTCCTGCGCCGTCGGGCTGGACCAGCCCGAGCACGATGTACGCAGCAGCACCGAGCATCAGTCCAGCGCCGAGCGCGAGGACAAGGAACCCCCATCGCTGACGGCGCAGCCACCCGAACACCCCGGCCAGCTCCGCGACGGCCCCGAACAGGAACACCGCCGCCATCGAGAACGCGGCCCCGAACAGGCCGACCGGGATCGCCACGACCGCGACGCCGACCATGCCGAGCGCGACAGCCGGGCTCGCCCGGAACCTCGGCGCGGGAACGGTGGTCATAGCCCCCAGGGTACGCGCCGCTCCCCCTTGGGCCTACCCGCGGCGGCCGGGCGGGAGCAGTCCGCGCGAGCGGGTGCGGACGAGCCAGCCCTGCGCCGTGGCGTGGGCGACGCCGTTGATCTTCGCCATCGTGACCGCCGGGGCCGCGTCGCCCTGCGCGGAGAGCTTGCCGTACTGGAGCGCGACCAGCTCGTAGAAGTCGGGGGTTCGCTTCGGGTTGCCGAGCGGCTTGAGCAGATCCCGCTCGCTGACCTTCCGGCCCGAGGGCAGCACGATCTTCCCGCCGGTGATGGTCACCGTGCGCTTCATGGCGAACAGGCGCTCGTTGATCGCCGCCTCGATGCGCGCGGTCGGCAGAGTACGGAGGTCTTGACTGGAGACGGGATCGCCCGGCCGCCACGGGAGGTAGACGACCCCGGTGATGCGCACCTCCTCGGGCACGGCGAACTGCTGGCGCTGGAGACGGATGAACACGCGGGTCGCGGTCGCCGTGTGCTCGATGTAGCGCCAGCGGCCGTCGATCGTCTCGTTCTGCTCCGAGTCGAGCTGCGCCTGCCGGTCGGCCTCGGTCGTCGCCTGATCGTTGTAGCCCAGGAGCGCGTCGATCTGCGCGCTGGCGTCGTCCTCTCGCTCGCCGGGGAACCGGCTCGGCAGATGCCAGCCGTCCGGCAGATCGGCCGAGACGATCAGGCCGTCATAGGACTGATCGCCGGGTCTGCGCGGGGCTGCGGTCACATCCCGAGTGTACCGAGCGACACGAGCAACTAAAACTCTTGCTGTGATTGGCGTGTTGTGGTCTAATCTAAGACAACAGCAGCAATCGCGGCTGTGATCGTAGATGCGAAGGAGGCCGTGATGGGTCAGAGCGCATCGCCCCTCGACGCTCGGGAGCCCGAGCGCCTGTTCTACTCCGAGGAAGAGACGGCGGCCCTGCTCGGCATCCACCGCACGACGCTGCGCACCCTCGCCCTGGCGGGCCAGGCCCCGGTGGAGCCGATTCGGCTCACCCGGCACAAGCGCGTCTACCGCCGCATCGACGTGCAGCGCCTCGCGGGGCTGGCGCAGTAGGAGCCAGTCATGGGAAGCATCGAGTCCTACGACACGGCCAAGGGCCGCCGCTACCGGGCGCTGTACCGACGCCCGGACAAGAAGCAGACGCAGAAGCGCGGCTTCACCACCAAGAAGTCGGCCGAGCTGTTCCTGGCGACCACGGAGGTCGACATCGCCCAGGGCCGCTACCTCGACCCGTCGCGGGCGCGGGTGACCGTGGCCGAATGGCTCCAGACCTGGATCGCCGCCCGCGGCGACCTCCGGGCGACCACCCGCAGCCGGGTCGAGAACATCATCGCCAAGCACATCGTCCCCGAGCTGGGGAAGATCCCGATCGGCGACCTCACCCGCCTGCGGGTGCAGGAGTGGGCCTCGGCCCTCCCCGGCGCCCCGGCGACCGTCCGCAAGATCGTGAACGTCCTCTCCGGTTCGCTCCGATTCGCGGTCGAGGACGAGCGCCTGCCCTCCAACCCCGCCGCCCGGCTCAAGCTCCCCAAGCCCACCAAGTCCCGCAAGCGGTATCTGTCCCACAATCAGGTCGCCGCGCTCGCCCAGGCCATTGACGAGATGAAGGACGGGCGAGAGTACGGCTACGGCCTCGTCGTCCTCGTGCTCGCATACTGCGGCCTGCGCTGGGGCGAGCTGTCCGGGCTCCGCATCCGCGACCTCGACCTCGACGCGAAGCACCCGCGCCTCACCGTCGAGCAGACCGCCGTGGCCGACAAGGGCTACCAGCGCATCGAGCCGCCGAAGGACTACGAGCACCGCAGCATCCCGATCCCGGCGTTCCTCGTCGGGCTGCTGCGCGCGCAGATCGCCGGACGCCCCGGCGACGCCCCGGTGTTCTACGGCATCCGCACCGGCACCTGGCTGCGCAACCACGTCTACCGGGTCGGCTGGTTCGACACCGCTGCCGAGGCGGTCGGGATCAAGGGCCTCACCCCGCACGAGCTGCGGCACACCGCGGCCTCGCTCGCCGTCAGCGCCGGCGCGAACGTGAAGGCCGTCCAGCGGATGCTCGGACACGCCTCGGCCGCGGTGACCCTCGACGTGTACGCCGACCTGTTCGATGACGACCTCGACGGTGTTGCCACGGCGCTGAACCTCGCGGCGATGCAATCAGATGTTGCCAATCTGTTGCCAAAAGCCGCATAGCGCCCGTTCGAGCCTTTCGGCAGGAACTAGAAAACCCCCGGCTGACCGGGGGTTTTCTGTTGGTGACCCCAGCGGGATTCGAACCCGCGTTACCGCCGTGAGAGGGCGGCGTACTAGGCCGCTATACGATGGGGCCGTCCGGCCTCTTCAGGCCGTCCTTGCAACCGTTCAAGTATGCCACGGCGTTTCCGACGAATCCAAATCGGGCCCGATGCGAGACGAATCGCGGGCGTGTCGCGCCCACCGGGACTTGTCCTCCCACGCGTGCCGGGGTTGACTGCGATCATGCGCATCACGAAACACGAGCACGCGACGCTGCGGCTCGAGCACGACGGCCAGACCCTGCTGATCGACCCCGGCACGTTCACCGCTCCGCTCGACGGCCTGTCGAACGTCGTGGGCGTGATCATCACTCACGAACATCCCGATCACTGGACCTCGACGCACCTGGAGCGCATCCTGCAGGCGGCCCCCGGCACGCCGATCCTCAGCACCGAGGGCACGGCCGCGGCGTCCGACCACGACATCACCGTCGTCGCGCCCGGTCAGACGCACACGATCGGCCCCTTCACGCTGCGCTTCTTCGGCGGCACGCATGCGATCATCCATTCGTCGCTCCCCGTGCCCGAGAACCTGGCCGTGCTGGTGAACGACGAGCTCTACTACCCCGGCGACTCCTATGCACTGCCCGACGAGATCGAGGTCCAGACGCTCGCCGCGCCGCTGGGCGCGCCGTGGCTGAAGATCGGCGAGGCGATGGACTTCGTGCTCGCCGTCGCGCCGCGGCGCTGCTTCGGCACCCACGACATGACGCTCTCCGCGGTGGGACGCGGAATGCACCGGCAGCGCCTGCAGTGGGCGACCGAGCAGCACGGCGGCGAGTTCGTCGAGCTCGATCCGGGGATGTCGCTCGAGGTCTGACCCCCTACTGCGCGGCGCGCACCCGCAGGTCGCGCGCGAGGTGATCGCGCTGCTCGATCACCAGGCGGCGCAGCGACGCCGGCGCATCCTCGTGTGCGCTGAGCCAGCCGTCGACGTCGTCGAGAGCGTCGGATGCCGGGAACAGGCCGATCACGAGGCGGCGCGCGATCTCGATGCTGCGCTCCTGCCAGGCCGGCAGGATGCGCTCGAAGTACCCGGCGTCGAGGTCGGCGATCAGATCGCGACGGCCGCCGGCGCGCACCCCGTCGATCGTGGCGCTGAGGTGGTCGTTGCTCAGCTCGTGGTCATCCCACGCCGCGTGCCAGGCGACGGTGCGCGACTCGACGACGGGCCCGGACCACAGCGCGCGGATCGACGCCGTGCGCCCGCTCGCGGTGTCATCGCGCTCGATTTCGGCCTCGATGTCCTCACCGGTCGCATGCCCCGTCGCGCGTAGCCCGGTCAGCAGTGCCCAGCGCAGGTCGGGGTCCACGGGCAGACCGTCGGGGGCGTCACCGTCGAGGATCGCCCTGGCCTGCTCGCGCCGGGAGTCGTCATATGCGGACGCCGCCGCGAACGCTCTCGCCCACGACTGCTGCGCGTCGCTGCCCGGTGCGGCGGATGCCAGTGCATCCCACGTCACATCCAGCCACGCGCGGCGCTGCTGCGCATGCTCCTCCTGCGGAACGTAATGGCCTATCGCGTACGCGGCGTTGGCGTGCACGCCGGCCAGCAGCCCGCCGTTCTGCTCCGCCGGTGCGTGTGCCGCGACTATCCGCAGATACCGCTCGACGGAGAGCTCACCGTCACGCGCGGCGTTCCACAGCGACGACCACACGAGCGCGCGCGGCAGCGGCTCGAGGGTCGCGAGCGCCTGCTCGACGGCATCCAATGACCGCTCGTCGAGACGCGCCTTGGCGTAGGTGAGGTCGTCATCGTTGATGAGCACCAGATCAGCGCCTGCGAAGCTCACCGGCGTGCGCTCGTCGGCGATGTCGAGCTCGACGATCTCGCGGCGGGCGAGCCGTCCGTCGACGAGGTCGTACAGGCCCACGCGCAGACGATGCGGACGCGGATCGCTCTGCACCAGCATCCGCTCGCCGTCGCCGTCCGTCTCGAGAGCGAGCGTCGACATCCCGCTGGTCTCCAGCCATGCCCGCGACCAGGCGCGCACATCGCGTCCCGAGACGTCTTCGAGCTGCACGAGCAGATCCTCGAGCGTCGTGTTGCCGAAGGCGTGCGCGGCGAAGTAGCGTCGCGCCCCCTCGAAGAACTGCTCCTCGCCGACGAAGGCGACCAGCTGCTTGAGTACCGAGGCACCCTTCGCGTAGGTGATGCCGTCGAAGTTGAGCTTCGCAGCCTCGAGGTCGGTGATGTCCGCGACGATCGGATGCGTTGTCGGCAGCTGGTCCTGCTGGTAGGCCCAGGCCTTGCGGTTGGCGGCGAAGCGCACCCATGCGTCGGTGTAGCGGGTCGCCGCCGCCGACGCGTGCGAGCCCATGTAATCGGCGAACGACTCCTTGAGCCACAGGTCGTCCCACCACTTCATCGTGACGAGATCGCCGAACCACATGTGCGCCATCTCGTGCAGGATCGTGTTCGCTCGGGATCCGCGCTGCGCGTCCGTCGGCGTGCCGCGCGTCAGGTAAGCCTCGGTGAAGGTCACCAGGCCCGGATTCTCCATGGCGCCGAGGTTGTACTCGGGCACGAAGATCTGGTCGTACTTGCCCCACGGGTACGGGTAGGCGAATACGTCGGTGAAGAAGTCGAGTCCCTGGCGGGTGACCTCCAGGATCTCATCCGCCTCGAGATACTCGAGCAGCGAGGCGCGGCACAGCACGCCGAGTGCGATGTGCTGGTCATCGCGGGTCCACTCGCCGTCGATGCGCTTGTACGGTCCGGCGGCGACCGAGGTGATGTAGCTGGAGATCGGCAGAGTCGGCTCGAATTCGACGCACTGCACGCCGATGCCCTCGACGACCTTCGCCGGCGACTGGTTCGAGAGCACGTGCCACCCGGCGGGCGCCGAGATCTCGAAGGTGAAGGCGGCCTTCATATCGGGCTGCTCGAAGCACGCCATCACGCGGCGGGAGTCGGCGGGCTCGTACTGGGTGTACAGATAGGTCTGGCCGTCGACCGGGTCGGTGAACCGGTGCATCCCCTCGCCCGAGCGGCTGTACGCGGCGACCGCCTCGATGCGCACGGTGTTCTCAGCGGCGAGCCCATCGATGGCGATGCGGGCACCGTCGTAGTGCACCTCGCGTTCCTCGCTGTTCACCGTGACCCGCGTCACCGACTCGCCGATGAAATCGAGCCAGGTCGTTTCCGTGCGCGCTTCGAAGGTCAGCGTGGTGGTGCTGGGGAATCCGGTGCGGGCATGTTCGGGTGCACCGGTGAGGTCGAGTTCGACGCGTACATCGCGCAGCGTGATCGACGCGGAGCGATGTGCGGTCTCATCCCTGGTCAGGTTGGCGGAGCTCATGCATCCATCGTTTCATGCCGGCCCGCGAGGCACGATCTGGTGCTGATCACACCTCGGCCGCACTGCGGGTCTTCGCCAGCGCCTGCTCAAGATCGGCCATGAGATCGTCGACGTTCTCGAGTCCGATCGACAGACGCACGATGTCAGCGCCGGGACGCGCCTCGGGCGCCACCGGGCGGTGAGTGAGGGCGGCGGGATGCTGGATGAGCGAATCCACCCCGCCGAGCGACACGGCGTGCGCGAACAGGCGCACCGCGTCGGTGAGCGCCTCGGCGGCCGCATAGCCGCCGGCGAGGCGGATCGAGACCATCGCTCCCCCGCCGCGCATCTGGCGGCCGATGAGCCCGCGGGTGTCGTCGTATTCGGGGTAGCGCACCTCGAGCACGGCCGGGTGCTGCTGCAGCTGCGCGGCCACGGCACGGGCCGCGGCCTGCTGGGTCTGCATCCGCACCGGCAGCGTCGCGAGACCGCGGTGCAGCAGGTAGGCGCCGAGCGGGTGCAGCAGCGCACCGGTGATGGCGCGCACACGGCGCAGCGCCTCGGCGGTCTGCTCGGAGCAGGCGATGACCCCGGCGATCACGTCACCGTGCCCGCCGATGTACTTCGTCGCGCTGTGCAGCGACATGCTCGCACCGAGGTCGAGCGGGTTCTGCAGCAGCGGTGTGGCGAACGTGTTGTCGACGAGCACCGGGACGCCGCCGGCCTGAGCGACGACGGCGGCGATGTCGACGAGGTCGAGAGTCGGGTTGGCCGGCGTCTCGAGCACGATCAGACCGGTCTCGGGTCGGATGCTCGCCGCGACCGCATCCTCGTCGCAGAAGGTGACCTCGACGCCGAGCAGTCCCGAGTCGAGCAGGTGGTCGGTGCCGCCGTACAGCGGCCGCACGGCCACGACGTGGTGCCTGCCGACCGCGGTGGTGTGCGACAGGATCGCCGCGGTCATCGCCGCCATGCCCGAGGCGAACGCCACCGACGCCTCGGCGTGCTCCAACTCGGAGAGAGCCTCCTCAAAGCGAGCGACCGTCGGGTTCCACAGTCGGGCGTACACGTTGCCGCCGTCGGGAAGCGGATGCCCGCCGTTCGCCATCGACTCGTACGAGTCGCCGCCGTGCAGGATGTCGGGCAGCGGGTTCGTCGATGACAGGTCGATCGGTGCGGCGTGAACACCCAGGGCACCGAAGTCGGCGCGGCCTGCGTGCACGGCGACGGTGTCGGGATGCAGCGGCTGATCAGACATGGTGTCATGTTGCGCCACGCGGCCATGGGAATCCAGTGCTTTTGTCGCGGATCGCTAAACTGTGGGCATAGATTGTTCGACGAACAAGATGTGCACGATCTGCGAAGAGGATGTTGATGGACGAACTCGACCTGCGCATCGTCGGTGCGCTCACGGAACGGCCTGACGCTTCCGTCAAGGAAGTCGCGGCCGCACTCGGCATCCCGGCGTCGACCTGCGCATTCCGACTGCGCGGCATGCGTGCCCGCGGCGTCATATCCGCCCCCCGCCTGCGCATCGATCCGGCGGCGGTCGGCGCTCCCGTGCAGGCGATCATCCGCGTGCGGCTGGGTACGCACAACAAGCCAGGGGTCGAGTCGCTGTTCGACGCGCTGACCGAGACACCCGGCGTGCTTCAGGTGTTCCACATCGCCGGCGCCGATGACTTCCTGGTGCACATCGCAGTCGCCGACGCGGGTGCGCTGCGCGACATCGTGCTGGAGCGGATCACGGTGCACGACGTCGTGCGCGCGACCGAGACACAGCTGGTGTTCGAGTTGCGCGAGGGCGTCGGAGTTCTGCCCCGCGGGTGAGGGTCACACGTCGCTGCGCGCCGCGGGAGACTCGGTCGGCGCCGACCCGAACCTGCGACTGACCAGCCACAGCACGACGCCGACGGCCAGCAGAGCGGCCGCGAACAGCCAGACGATCGGTCGCTGCTGACTCAGCAGCACGACGCACGAGATGACACCGAGCACGGGCACGAACGTCCAGACCCGGAAGTGCTCGTGCTCGACACGGTCGCGGCGCAGCACCAGCACCGCCACGTTGGCGCTGATGAACACCAGCAGCAGAAGCAGCACCACCGTCTCGGCGAGCGTCGCCAGGTCGCCGATCAGAGTCAGCAGCATCGCCACGACCGTCGTCGAGACGATCGCCACACACGGTGTGCGTCGATTCGGCAGCACCTTGGCAAGCGGCCGAGGCAGCAGCCCCTGCTCCGCCATCCCGTATGCCAGACGGCTCGCCATGATCATGGTCAGCAGCGCACCGTTCGCGACGGCGATCAGCGCGATCAGGCTGAACAGCCACGAGGGCACGTTCAGCCCGGTCGCCTCGACGACGGCTAGCAGCGGACCGGTGGACTCCTGAAGCTCTTCTGCAGGCAGCGCGGCGGCGCTGGCGATGCCGACCAGCGCGTAGACGACTCCGGCGGTGATCAGTGCGCCGAAGAGCGCCCGCGGGTACACCCGACTCGGGCGTCGCACCTCTTCGATGACATTCGCAGACGTCTCGAATCCGACGAAGGAGTAGTAGGCGACGATCGCTCCGCCGAGCACCGCGCCCGCGACACCCACGCCTTCCGGCAGCTGCGTCGTGCGACTGAGGTCTCCCCCGCCCGAGCCCACGAACATCGCGACGACCACGATGACGATCACGAGACCGCTGAGCTCGATCGCCGTCATCACGAGGTTTGCCGTCATCGACTCCCGGATGCCGCGCAGGTTGAGCAGAGCGATCAGCGCCAGGAACACCATCGCGGCAGGCACCACCGGCACGTCGATGAAGGTCGCGAGGTAGTCGCCCGAGAAAGCGATCGCCAGACCGGCAGCGCTGACGACACCGGCGGCGAGCATGCTGAAGCCGACGAGAAAGGAGAGCAGCGGACTGCGGAACGCCCGCTCGGCGAAGACCGCAGCTCCCCCGGCTCGTGGATACTTCGTGACCAACTCGGCGTACGAACCGGCAGTGAGCAGCGCGAGCAGCAACGCCACTACCAGCGGTGCCCAGAGGACACCGCCCGCACTCTCGGAGAGAACGCCCATGAGAGCGTAGATCCCTGCACCGAGCACGTCGCCGAGAATGAAGGCGTAGAGCATCGGTCCGTTGATCGCCCGACGCAGCCGGGACGGTGCTTCTGCTTTCATCCCGTCACGCTAGGCCCGGCACGCGCGCGTGCCAGCGGCCTTGACGAGGTCGCCGTCCTCCACTAGACACCCATCGCGCCGACCGGCCCCGCCGTCTGGCCTAGGTTGGTGTTGGCACGAGGTGCGTGCCTCACACGACCCGAGGAGAAGCATGCGTCCCTATCTCGACAAGGCCGCCCCGGCAGCGTGGAAGTCGGCATCCGCGCACTCGGCAGTGATCGCGCAGGAGGCCGAGCGTCTGGGCCTTTCGGCGCAGGAGTCCGAACTCATCAAGGTGCGCGTATCGCAGCTCAACGGCTGCGCGTTCTGCCTGGACCTGCACTCGCGCGAGGCCCGCAGCGCGGGAATCACCCCGCAGAAGCTCGATCTGCTGCCGGCTTGGCGCGAATCGGCGCTGTACGGCGATCGCGAGCGCGCGGTGCTCGCCATCGCCGAAGCCGCGACGCGTCTGCCCGTGAGCGAAGAGCAGAAGGCCGATCTCTCGGGGGCGGAGCACGTGCTGGGCGAGGACGCATTCGTCGCGGCCGAGTGGGTGGCGCTCACGATCAACATGTTCAATCGCATCTCGATCCTCAGCGATCACCCCGTGCGACAGCGTGAAGCTGACGGCTCACTGACGCGCCGCTGATTCACCCGTCACGGGTGAGCGTCTGCAAAAGGCCTGGAAAGACGCTATGAGTCCGCCCTAGGCTGACCCCGGCACTGTGTCTTAGGGGGCTACGCACAATGAAGCACCGCAGCAAGGTCATGGCCGGGATCACTTCCCTCCTGCTCGTCTTCGCTTCGATCTTCGCCGGCGCGCTGCCTGCGTCGGCTGCCGACACAGCTCAATACGGCATCCAGAAGACGGCCGTCCAGCCCGGCCCGTTTGGCCCCGGCGACACGATCACGTACCAGATCACGGTCAACTGCTCGTCGACGAACGAAGGCGGCTGCAACGACACTGTGCTCACCGATGCGCTCCCGGAGCCTTTGATGTTCAACCTGAACATCACCCCGGCCGTGACGGTGCAGATGAACGCCGCCGCGGGGCAGGACCCGGGTACGTACGACCTCGCAATCGACACTGAAGCGAACAGCTTCACAGTCGAGCCCGCGCTCGACCTCGACGCCTCCCCGCACCAGTGGCTCGCAGGCAACAGCATGACCATCACCGTCAATGCCATGGTCAAGCCCGGCACCGACGGCACGTGGGACGGTGAGACCATCACGAACGTCGCCGCGGTCGATGGAGCCAACGCCCCACCGGCCGAAGGCCCAGAGGGGTCGAGCGCGAGTGGAGATGCACCTCGAGAAACTCCAATACGAGTTGCACTCTCAAAGCCAGAGCGCCTACTACCACCCCCGGGCTGAAGGATTCCGGGTCGTCAAGGTGCTGACCGCACCGAAGTCCCGCCCACCGGCTGAACAACTCACCTCTTGACAGCGGGGATCCGTGAGCTCGACGAACGAGCCACCCGCCTGCAGACGGATGCTATTCGCGCGGCCGCAGCCGCACCGTCGGCATCGGCGGTGCGGGCAGCGGTGCCCGCTGGCCGGATGGGTACGGTCCGAAGAGCTCGGGTTTACCGGCATCCTGCGGATCGGCCGGGTCGAAGCCGAGCTCTGCCTGATAGCGACGGCGGTACTCGACGATCTCATCGTGACTGCGTCCGATGAAGTTCCACCACATGACGATCTGCTCGCCCAGCGGCACACCGCCGAAGAGGATCATCCTGGCTCCGTTCGCGCCTGCGGTGAGAAGCAGCGTGTCGGCTCCAGGCGGCACGTAGCCCAGGCCGCGGTGCGCGATGCGGGTGTGATTGATGGTGAGTTCACCGGTCTCGGCCAGCACGGCGTGCTCGAAGTCGTGACGCACGTTGATCGTCAGCTCGGCATCGGGTTCGAAGATCAGCTCGGCCCCGAGCAGGTCGGGTGTGCGCGTGTCCACCGGCGAGGTGGATCCCGCGAGGCTGCCGATGAAGACGCGTGCGGTGACACCCGGGAGCCGCACCGGCTCGGGTGCGTAGTGGGCGAAGTGGTGCTCGGTGAACCGTGTCGCATCGGGCAGCGCGTACCAGAGCTGCACACCGTGCAGAACGCTGGTGTCGGGTGAGCTGATCTCCTGATGCGTGATGCCCTGACCGGCGATCATGAGGTTCAGCTCGCCGGGCAGCACAGCGGCGGCGACGCCGCTGGAGTCGAGGTGGTCGATGCGGCCGGTGAACAGCCACGACACGGTCGCCAGGCCCGTGTGCGGATGCCGGGGAACCTCCATGCCGCCGGTGAGCGCGACGTCGTCTGGTCCGTAGTGGTCGAGGAAGCACCAGGCACCCACCAGCGAGCGTCGCTTCTGCGGCAGGGTGCGGTAGACCGTCATCGCCCGCGGACCGCCCAGCGGCACTTCGCGGGGCTCGAGCACCTCGACGTCGGTGCACAGCTCCCCCGGGCCCAGTACCGCCAGCTGCGGGTTCTTCTCGGGATTGGTCACGCGGCCTCCTCGCTCGGCGGACGTATGCTGTCAGCGTATCCGCTCGTGCGTGATGGTGGTCTGCTGCTCGAACGCGATCGTGAGCCGGCCGTCGACGCGGCCGCGAGACGACAGAAGCCCGGATCCGCCGCGTTCACGCGGCATTCCGGGCTTCTCTGTCAGCTGGGGTACCTGGACTCGAACCAAGAACAACTGAACCAGAATCAGCCGTGTTGCCAATTACACCATACCCCAAGGGCGAAACCGCGGTCTCGCACCGAGGTACAAGCTTACCCGAGCTCACCTCGGATGGCGAATCGACACGGGTCGTCCGGGCGTGGCGCGCGCAGCCTGCGACCGTGGCACGACGCTCACACCTGGACCTTCTGCCCCGACTGCTCGGGCCTGATCCACGGCTCCAGATCGAACCCCTGCTCCCTCGCCGTCTGCAGGAACTGCTGCTCGACGGCATCCGATATCCGCGCCTGCCGGGCGAGCAGCCACAGGTGCTTGCGGTCGGGCGTTCCGACCAGCGCGTGCTCGTACGCATCGTCGATGCGCAGCACCCAGTAATCGGCGCTCGTGAACGGGATCCACCGCAGCGCCTCGGGAAGGAACGTCACCCGCAGCCGACCAGGATGCTCCTCGTCGGGCGTCGCCGAACCGAGCGCCTGCGTGTGCTCGCCGTCCTCATCGAGGCACCTGTTGTCGACGCGCACGGTGCCGTCGTCGTTCAGCGAGTATTCGGCGGTCACGTCGCGCGCTCCGTCATCCTCGAAACGCAACGGCAGGCGTCCGAGCTCGTACCAGAGTCCGAGATAGCGTCCCAGTTCGAGCGCCGGCACGGAGCGCACTTCAGCAGCATCCATCATTCTCCTCCTGACATCCCAGCCAGGCTACGAACTCAACCCTCGCGCGCGAAGGGCCTTGTGAGGGGCGACAGGCTCGGCTAGCGCGACGTCTCTCGTGACCAGACGCGGGCACTCGCCGGCGCAGCGTCGGCAGCGCGGATCTGCTGCCAGTTGCGACCACCGCGTGCGAAGGCGCGGTGCACCGACGGCGGCACCTCGTGATCCGGGATGGGGCTCGGCATCCACTCGCACGACCGGACGTGCACGAGGTCGACGGCCGCTGCCCCAGCGCTCGAATCGTAGCGCCACGCCCCGCTGAGTCGTCCCAGCCAGAACGACTCCGACGTGTCACGCGTCCAGACGAACGAGCCTCGCGTGGCCGCGGCGAATCGCTCGAGGCGGCGCGCAGTGCGCTCACCGTAGGCCGCGTCTACCGCGGTGAGTGCCTCGCGCAGCGACGCGGGTGGCGGTTCGAGACGTGCGCCGATCCCGCACACGGCGTGCTCGATCGCCCGGTCGGCCGCGACGCCGCGCGGAACATCGTCGTCGCGCGATCGCATCGGCGCACGGAATGCCAGTGGTTCCACGGCTCACTCCTCCTCACCTCGAGCAGCAAGTCTTACCGCGTCGCGGCCGGCCGCTCAGGGGGTTGAAGAAGCGAGAGCCGGCCGCTACCGTGGCGCGCCCTGCGTCCAGCGCGCGCTCAGATCTCGCCCATGCGCGCGGGCCGAGCCCAGTACCGCGAGACGGTGGAGCGGGTGATGCGTGCGAGATCCGCCAGCAGCGCGCCCACCTTCGTGCCGATGCACAGGCTGAGGAACATCATCGGCGCCGACACCAGGGCCTGTGCGTCGAAGCTCGCCAGTGACACCAGTCCGATCGTGCCAGGCACCAGCAGCAGGAACGCCGGCTGGAACGACACCGTCGCGGGCACCGCCAGAGTCACGCGCTCGAGCACGCGCGCGGCGATGAAGAGCACCGCCGCCGCGATGCCGGTAGCCACCACGCTGCCCACGTGCGCGCTGAACAGCGCGAGCACGGCGTAGGTGCCTGTCATCACCACGATGCACACCACCGTCAGCCGGAAACCCGAGCCGAACGCGAGCCCGATGCCGATCGCCAGCACGACGACCGCCAGCCACGACATCCACAGCGGCGGCAGCGCCTCCCATCCCCCGGCCTCGGTCGACAGCCGCACCGCCTCGCCGACCAGAGCGGCGGATGCCGAATCGATCCGCAGTCCGGTGAGCGCGGCGCCCGAATACAGGCCGGCGGCCATGAACGCCAGCATGATCAGCCCGTACATCAGCCGCGACGCACCGGTCACGATGTCGGTCGAGGTCAGCTCGAGCAGCGCGTTCGTGATGAGCGCACCCGGCACCAGGATCGCGATCGGCGCACAGACCGCGAACAGCGGCACCGGCCCCAGATCGAGCGTGTTCGCGACGGTGCCGACCAGGATCGTCGACACGAACGCCGAGACGAACGGGGCCACCGCTGCCGCCGCGCGCACGCGCATCATCAGCATCATCAGACCGCCGACCAGCAGCCCCACCAGCAGTGCCAGAACGATCGCCCACCACGGGCACCGGAACAGCGCGGCCAGCGAGAGCGACAACAGCCCGCAGCCGATGACGTTCTGCACCCCGGGGAGCAGCCTCGGCGTCTGCCGGATCGCCGCGATCCGCTGCGGGGCGCCGCCGAGTTCGATGGCGCCCGACTCCAGGTCGCGCACGAGCCTGCTGGCGCGGGCGGACTGGCGAAACGTCAGAGCCTCACCCTTGCCCATCACCGTCGTCGTCGCCGATGCGGCACCGGGCCGGCTGACCATCACCATCTCGGGCAGGATGGCGAACTCGAGCGTCGTGTCGGGCGCCGCACGCCGGCTGATCTGCTCGAGGGTGCCGCGAACATCGGTCACCGAGGTGCCGCACTCCAGCAGCAGCACTCCCAGCTCACCGAGGATCACATCCGTGTCGGCGGCAGGAATGGGCAGCCCCGACTCCAACCCAGGCGTCCTTCGTCTCGCTGCGCGCGCTCAGGAACCGGTGGTGGCCAGATGATCGACCAGCGCACGCAGACGGCGCAGCGTCTCGTCCTTGCCCAGCAGCTCCATCGACTCGAACAGCGGCGGCGACACCCGGCGACCGCTCAGCGCGACCCGGGGCGGGCCGTACGCGACGCGCGGCTTCAGGCCCAGTTCGTCGACCAGCTTCGCCGAGAGCGCCGACTTCACAGCATCCGGAGTGAACTCCGCGACGGGCTCGAGCGCGTCGACGCACGCCGCCAGCACCTCGGCGGCATTCGCCGGCAGGCCCTTCATCGCGTCGGCCTGGTACTCGATCTCATCCGTGAACAGGAAGCCGAGCATGCCCGGCGCCTCGCCCAGCAGCTGCATGCGCTCCTGCACCAGCGGCGCCGCCCGGAACGCGAGCACGATCTGCTCGTGCGTCGGCTCACCACCACCGAACACACCGGCCTGGGCGAGGTAGGGCAGCATCCGCTCGGCGAAGTCCTTCTCGCCCAGCATCCGCAGGTGGTCGCCGTTGATCGACTCGGCCTTCTTCTGGTCGAAGCGGGCCGGGTTCGGGTTGACGTCGACGATGTCGAAGGCCTTGATGAACTCGTCGAGCGAGAACACGTCACGGTCCGGAGCGATCGACCAGCCCAGCAGCGCCAGGTAGTTCAGCAGACCCTCGTGGATGAAGCCGCGCTCGCGGTGCAGGAACAGATCCGCCTGCGGGTCGCGCTTGGACAGCTTCTTGTTGCCGGTCTCACCGAGCACCAGCGGCATGTGCGCGAAGCGCGGCACGAAGGTGGTGACACCGGCCTGGATCAGCGCGTCGTACAGCGCCAGCTGGCGGGCGGTCGACGGCATCAGATCCTCGCCGCGCAGCACGTGGGTGATGCCCATCAGCGCGTCGTCGACCGGGTTGACGAAGGTGTACAGCGGCACGCCGTTGGGGCGCACGACCACGAAGTCGGGGAAGGATCCCGCCGGGAAGGTCACCTCACCGCGGATGAGGTCGACGTAGGTGAGGTCCTCGTCTGGCACGCGCAGGCGCAGGGCGGGCTGACGACCCTCAGCGCGGAACGCCGCCTTCTGCTCGTCGGTCAGGTCGCGGTCGAAGTTGTCGTAGCCGAGCTGCTTGGCGCGGCCTGCGGCCTCGTTGCGTGCGTCGATCTCCTCAGCGGTCGAGTAGCTCTCATACAGCGCACCGGTCGCGAGGAGCTTGTCGATCACACCGCGATAGATGTCGTGACGCTCGGACTGCCGGTACGGCGCGTGCGGACCGCCGACCTCGACGCCCTCATCCCAGTCGATCTTCATCCAGGTCAGCGCGTCGACCAGCTGCAGGAAGCTCTCCTCGCTGTCGCGGGCGGCATCGGTGTCTTCGATGCGGAAGATCAGCTTGCCGCCGTTGTGCCTCGCGTAGGCCCAGTTGTACAGCGCCGTGCGCACCATGCCGACATGCGGCAGGCCGGTCGGCGAGGGGCAGAAGCGCACACGGACGTCGGATCCGGTGGCAGTGGTGGTGAGGGGATGCACGGTAGCCATATCCCCTCGATTCTAGCCGGGGCCGATACCGAGCACCGGGCCGGTCAGCCCTGGTGGTCCGCCGCGATCGCGGCCGTCTGGGTGTGGGGCAGCGCGTCGCCCTCGCGGCGCTCATCGACGACGGCGTCGAATGCCGTCCGGAAGCGCGCGCGGTCGGCATCCGACAGGGTCCGGTAGAACGCACCGGCACCCGCCACTCCCCCGACGACCGACCGCCACAGCGCGGCCGGAGTCGGCCGCCAGGTCCAGGTGAATTCGGTGACCGCAGGGTTCCAGCCGGCGTCGCGCAGCATCCGATCGAATCCGGATACCGTGCGCTCGAAGTCCTTGTCCGCGGGCAGCCTGCCCCCGGGGGCGGGCGCGAGCCCGGCCCGAGCGGTGACGTCGGACCACAGCGACGACGGTGACGTCGTCCAGGTGGTCGCCAGCGTCATGCCGCGCGATACGCGACGCAGCTCGACCGCGCCCGCACGCGGGTCGTCGAGGTGGTTGAGCACGAAGTTCGCCACGACCGTGTCGAACGCCGCGTCGGGAAGCTGCAGGTGCGGCAATGCGTCCGCGATGAGGGACAGGGTCGGATGCTGTCGCGCCGCCGCCGCGCGCATGCTGGGCTCCGGTTCGCTCGCGGTGACCCGCCACCCGGCATCCGACCATGCCGCGGCGAGCCGGCCGTCGCCGGCGCCCACGTCGAGGAGCGTGCGTCCGTCAGCGGGTCCGGCGAGCTCGCGAAGCCGCTCGCCTGTTCCCGCGCAGAGTCCCGCATACGACTCGGCGTACGCGGCGCCGGCGCCCGACCAGCTCACACCGCAGCCCGGATGCGCCCGAACGGAGCCAGCACGATGATCGCCACGACGATGACGAGGGCGACGCCGCCCAGACCGCCGTATCCGAACTGGGTCAGCACGAACCCGGCACCGGCCGCGCCGACGGCGGCGGTGAGACTCATGAGCGAGTCGCTGAGCCCCTGGCGTCTCGGCCGCATCTGCACGGTCGACGACTCGGTGAGCAGTGCGGCGCCCGCGACGGTCGCCGCGCTCCAGCCCAGCCCGAGCAGGATCAGCGCGACCATCACGCCCGCAGCGTGCTCTCCCGCGAAGATCGCGGTGAGCAGCGAACCGGCCAGCATCGCCTGGCCGAGCAGCACGACAGGCACGCGTCCCCACCGGTCGGCCAGGATGCCGAACACCGGCGACAGCCCGTACATGCCCGCCACATGCAGCGCGATCGTCACACCGACCAGCAGCGTGACGTCGGTGCTCGTCGCGGCGGCGCCATGCGCACCGTGGGCCATGTGCGACAGGTGGATCGGAGTCATCGCCATCACCGACGCCATCACGGCATGCGATCCCGACACGGCGAAGATCGCATAGCGCGCACTCACGGGCCGGTCGACGTCAGCACCGAGCACCGTGGCCGTCGACGGCGTCGCCGCCATGTTGAGCGCTGTGAGCAGCGGGTCAGGACGCAGCGCCACCAGATACAGCACGAGCGCCGCCGTCTGAGCGACGAGCGAGAAGAGGTACGAGCCGGTCAGCGGGGGCATCCCGATCGCCTGCCCGAGCGCTTCACCCGGCGTCAGCAGCAGCGGCCCGGCGACGCCGCCGATCGTCGTCGACCACACCACGATCGACAGGTCGCGTCCTCGGTGCTGCGGCGAGGCCAGATCAGTGGCCGCGAAGCGGGACTGCAGATTGCCCGCGTTGCCCATGCCGATCATGACGATGCCCACCAGCAGCAGCGGGAACACGCGCAGCGCCGCCGACAGGATGACGATTCCCACCCCGAGCAGCGCGAAGAGGTTGCCGGCCGTCAGCGAGAGGCGACGACCCCGACGGGCCGCGAAGCGAGCGAGCGGAATCGCGAAGGCTGCGGCGCCCAGGGTGACGGATGCCGTCGCCAGACCCGAGAGCGCGTCGTCGCCCGAGAGGTCGGCCGCCAGCAGGGCGCCGAGTGACACCGTGGCGCCGAAGGCGATGCCGCCGAGCACCTGCCCGAGGGACAGCACAAGCACCGAGCGACGCTGCAGGGCGTGCAGCGCCTCGGTGGTGAGAGCGCTCATGTGAGCCGTGCGGCGTCGCGCACCGTGTTGCGCAGGATGCCGATGCCGTCGACTTCGACCTCGATCGTGTCACCCGCGACGATCTCGCTGACGCCCGCCGGCGTCCCGGTGAGGATCACGTCACCCGGCAGAAGCGTGAAGACCGCCGAGGCGTAGGCGATGATGTCGGCGACCGAGTGGATCATGTCTGTCAGGGGCGCCTGCTGACGCACCTCCCCGTTCACCCGCGTCTCGATGCGCGCGGCGGCCACCTCGAACTCGGTCTCGATCACGGGACCGAGCGGGCAGAATGTGTCGAAGCCCTTGCCGCGGGTCCACTGGCCGTCCTTGCGCTGCAGATCGCGCGCGGTCACATCGTTGCCGACCGTGTATCCGAAGACGTGATCGAGGGCATCCGCCGCACTGACGTTCTTCGCCACCCGCCCGATCACCGCGACCAGCTCGCCCTCGAACTCGGTGCGCTCCGAGATCGCTGGGCGCACGATCGCGTCACCGGGTCCGACCACCGCGGTTTTCGGCTTGAGGAACAGCAGCGGCTCCTCGGGTGCGACGTTGCCGAACTCCGCGGCGTGGTCGTGGTAGTTGCGCCCGACGCACACGACCTTGGAGCGCGGGATCACCGGTGCCAGCAGCGCGGCGTCGGCGAGCGGGATGCGCTCGCCCGTGGGCTCGTATCCGGTGAACATCGGGTCGCCGTCGAGCACCACCAGCTCGCCGTCGTCGAGGATGCCGTAGCGGATGGCGTCGTTGTGGCTGAACCGAGCGATCTTCACCCGAACAGCCTAGCCGCGCCCGCAGTTGGCCTCACCTGCCGGGCGCACCTCACCTTCGCCGACACCCCCAGGTGCCACCGAGACCCCCGGGTATCGGCGCCGGCATCTGGGGGTGTCGGCGAGAAGTGGGGGTGTCGGCCGATATGCCGGTGTGTCAGCCTTTCGGGCGGACGCCGAAGGCGGCGAGACGCGCGCCGAGCAGATCGGCCGTGCGGATGTGCTCATGGCCCCAGCGCGCGAATCGCCAGCCCGTGACACCGCGCACGTCGTCTTCACGCCGCTTCTCCTTGAGCACAGCCTCATGCGCCGAGGCCGTTCCTCGCAGAGCCTGATCGGTGTACTTTCCCTCACCGTCGAATTCGCCGAAGGTCCGCGAGCGCGGGAAAGCGAAGTCCAGCCAGTACTGATCGCCCATCGCGCCCGTCACGGGCACCTGCAGGTCGTAGTGCGAGAACCCGAGAGCGTGCAGGTGCACTCGGCTGACGCTCTCACCCGGCAACTGCGCCCTGCCGTCGGCGAACTCGATGACGCGTCGCGCCTGGCGCACGCCGCGCAATCCCGGAGCCGCCAGCGCGAAGGCATCCGATCGCCATTGCCGCTCGGCGTCGGCATCCACCACGTATCCGTCGACCGCAACGCGACGCAGTGCCGCATCCGCGCACCCGACAGCCGTGGCGAACGCACTCGCACGCGCGACATCCATCACCGTGCGCATCAGCGACGTGACACGCATCCCCTCGATCTCCACCACGTCGTCGTCGGCGACCTGCATGTCTCGCCGGATCACGCCGGCGATGACACGGCTGTGACGTCGACTGTCGACGAGCGCCTGCACCGGCACCTCGCCCATGCGGTACAGCGGGAGTCCCCACAGCACCGCCGCCGACGCATGCGTGAACACGGGCCCGCTGCCCGGGCTCGCCGCATGCACGGCCAGCACTCTCAGCAGATGCTGCCCCTCCCACCAGAGCTCGTTCCACTGTGTGGCCGACACATACGATCCCCGATGCAGCCTGAGGAGGGTTCCCGCCTGCACCTCGGAACGCAGCTGCCGGTCGGTGACGCCCGATGCCTCCAGCCGCGCTCGAGATCTCAACATCGCTCTTGCCTCTGACAGATCGATCCGCCGCCGCATCCCCCTATGGTGCGACCTCGACGGCCGCGCATCGCGGGCGTCCACAGCCTGATGACGAGATTTCCTGATCCGGCGGATTGTGCAGGACAAGTCGTCCGCCGCCGACACCCCCATTAACCGCCGACACCCCCATCTATGGTCGTCTATACGTGGGGGTGTGGACGAAAGATGGGGGTGTCGGCGAAGAGGTGGGGGTCAGTCGAGCCGCACCAGCCAGCCGTGCTTGTCCTCACGGCGGCCGTACTGGATGTCGGTGAGCTCCTCTCGCAGCGAGAGCGCCAGGTCGCCAAGAGGCTGAGCGTCTTCGAACTCGTCCGAGACGAGCGCGCCGATCGGGGTGACGACGGCGGCCGTGCCGCACGCGAAGACCTCGACGATGTCGCCGGATGCCACGCCGTCGCGCCACTCCTGAAGCGAGACCGCTCGGCGCTCGACCGTCAGGCCGCGATCCTCGGCGAGCTGCAGTAGCGAATCGCGCGTGATGCCCTCGAGGATGCTGTCGGACTGCGGGGTGACGATGCGGCCGTCCTTGTAGACGAACACCACGTTCATGCCGCCCAGCTCTTCGACGTTGCCGTCGGAGTCGAGGAACACGACCTGGTCGCAGCCCTGCGCCGATGCCTCGGCCTGCGGCAGCAGGCTCGACGCGTAGTTGCCGCCGGTCTTCGCAGCTCCCGTGCCGCCCTTGCCCGCGCGGGCGTAGGTCTTCGACAGCCAGATGCGCACGGGCTTCACGCCGCCGGTGAAGTAGGCGCCGGCGGGCGAGGCGATCAAGTAGTAGGCCACCTTCTTGGCGGGGCGAACTCCGAGGAACGCCTCCTTCGCGAACATGAACGGCCGCAGGTAGAGACTCTGATCCTCACCGGAAGGCACCCAGTCGCCATCGACGGCGATCAGCTCGCGCAGCGACTGCAGGAAGTGCTCGGTGGGCAGCTCGGGCAGTGCCAGGCGCCGGGCGCTGCGCTGCAGACGAGCGGCGTTGCGGTCGGGTCGGAACGTGTGCACCGGGCCGTCGGCGTGCCGGTACGCCTTGATGCCCTCGAAGATCTCCTGCCCGTAGTGCAGCACCGCAGCGGCCGGGTCGAGGGCGATCGGGCCGTACGGCTGCACGCGCGGACGATGCCAGCCGCCCTTCTCCGACCAGCAGATGTCGACCATGTGATCGGTGAAGTTCGTGCCGAAGCCCGGATCGCGCAGGATCTCCTCACGCTGAGCGGGGCTCTTCGCCGCGAGGTTCTTCGTCACGGCGAACGTGAGTTCGGCGGTGCCTGTGGGCGTTGCGGTGTCGGTCATGTCAGTCCTCTGTCAGGAGCCGCGGGCGATCGGATGCCGCGGCGTTGCGCATAGTGTCAGGTTACGCCTGCAGCAGCGCGAGCACGGCGTCGCCGATCTCATCGGTGCTGCGGGCGCGGTCACGGCTCGCGATGTCGGCCTCGACCGCACGCTGCACGCGGGCGGCCTCGTCGCGCAGCCCGAGGTGGTCGAGCAGCAGCGCGACGGAGAGGATCGCGGCCGTCGGATCCGCCTTCTGCTGACCGGCGATGTCCGGTGCGGAGCCGTGCACCGGCTCGAACATCGACGGGAAGGTGCCGTCGGGGTTGATGTTGCCCGAGGCGGCGAGGCCGATGCCGCCGGTGACGGCGCCTGCCAGATCCGTGAGGATGTCGCCGAAGAGGTTGTCGGTGACGATCACGTCGAAGCGGGAGGGGTCGGTCACGAGGAAGATCGTGGCCGCGTCGACGTGCAGGTAGTCTACGGCCACGTCGGGGTGCTCGGATGCCACGGTGTCGACGACCCGCTTCCAGATGGCTCCGGCGTGCACCAGCACGTTGGTCTTGTGCACCAGCGTCAGCTTCTTGCGGCGGCGCTCGGCGAGCTCGAATGCGTACCGCACCACGCGCTCGATGCCGAACGCCGTGTTGACGCTCGTCTCGTTGGCGACCTCATGCGGGGTGCCGGTGCGGATGCTGCCGCCGTTGCCGACGTACGGACCCTCGGTGCCCTCGCGGACGACGACGAAGTCGATCTCGCCGGGGTCGCTCAGGGGGCCCGGCGCCCCGGTGAACAGCTTCGAGGGGCGCAGGTTGACGTAGTGGTCGAGTTCGAAGCGCAGCTTGAGCAGCAGCCCCCGCTCGATGTTCGCGTCCTTCAGACGCGGGTCGCCCGGCACACCGCCGACGGCGCCGAGCAGGATCGCGTCGTGCGAGCGGATCGCCGCGAGGTCGTCGTCGCTGAGGGTGTCACCGGTCTGCAGGAAGCGGTCGGCACCCAGCGAGAAGGGCGTCTTCTCGAACGTCACGCCGCTGTCGGCGGTGACGGCGTCGAGCACGCGCTCGGCCTGGGCGATGACCTCACGGCCGATCCCGTCGCCGGGGATGACGGCCAGCTTCACGACACGCGACATGAGACTCCTTGGCATGCACTGCTCATCGCCCGCGCGAGTCGCGGCCGACACACTGCACCCAGCGTAGCGCCGGGGAGGCGTGCCGCCCGCCGGATGACGACTCAGCGCGCCGCGCGCTGCCGTGGCGGCCGCAGCGTGGTCGCACCGATGACGATGGCGGATGCCACCAGCAGCGCCCCGATCAGCGAGGTCGTCACGATGCCGCTGTCGAAGGCGAGGATCGCCGCGTCCCACAGCTGCGCACCCAGGGCGTCCGGAAGCTCGTGCGCGGCCGCGTAGGCCCCGGCGAGCGTCTCCCGCGCCCCCGCGGCGACAGCCTCGGGGACCCCGTCGGGTATCACCAGGGCGCCACGGTAGAAGGCGGTGATGATGCCGCCGAGCACGGCGGTGCCCAGCACGGCACCGAGCTCGTACGCCGTCTCTGAGACCGCGCTGGCCGCGCCGGCCTTCGCGGGCGGGGCGTGGGCGAGGATGAGCTCGTTCGAGATCGTCTCGGCCGCGCCGATGCCCATGCCGAGCACGACGAACGCGATCATGAGCCACGCCACGCTGTTCAGCTGCGCGGTGACCGCGACGATCACGTAGCCCGCCACCGACAGCGTCAGACCGACGGGGATGACGATGTGCGGCGGGACGCGTCGGGAGATGGGCACCACGCTGAGCCCGGCGACGATCATCATCGCCATGCCGGGCACGAGGGCGAGCCCCGCGGTCATCGGCGACAGTCCGAGCACGAGCTGCAGCTGCTGCGGCACGAAGTAGAGGAAGCCGACCAGCGCGATGATGCTGAACAGATTCACCAGGATCGCCCCGCTGAAGCCGCCGCGGCGGAACAGCGCCATGTCGAGCATGGGCACATCGGCGCGCAACTGGCGCCGTACGAACAGATACCCCATCAGCAGGCCCAGCAGCACCAGCAGCACGGCCGTGACGTTGGGCCCGTCGACGGCGAACGACTTGATGGCGTAGACCACGGGGATCATCGCGGCCATCGACAGCAGGATGCCGATCGGGTCGATGCGGCCCGGGTTCGGGTCCCTGCTCTCAGGCAGCAGCCAGTAGCCGCCGATCAGCAGCGGGATCAGCACAGGGACGGCGATGAGGAACACCGATCCCCAGGCGAAGTGCTCGAGCAGGAATCCGCCCACCACGGGGCCCAGGGCGGAACCGGCGGAGAACGCCGAGGCCCACACCGCGATCGTCAGACGACGCTGGTCACGGTTCGGGAACACCGAGCGCAGCAGCGACAGCGTTGACGGCATCAGCATCGCGCCGAAGAAGCCGAGGGCGGCCCGGGCCGCGATCAGCAGCCCGGCGGTCGGCGCGAAGGCGGCGAGCACGGAGACGGTCGCGAAGCCGGTGGCGCCGATGAACAGCATCCGACGACGACCGAACCGGTCGC
This sequence comes from Microbacterium bandirmense, assembly GCF_037204185.1. Taxonomy (NCBI): domain Bacteria; kingdom Bacillati; phylum Actinomycetota; class Actinomycetes; order Micrococcales; family Microbacteriaceae; genus Microbacterium; species Microbacterium bandirmense. The sequence continues at coordinate 321,335 of NZ_JBBDGM010000003.1, forward strand.
CGAGAACGCCCATCGTCACCAGCAGGCCCGCGAGCACGAGCGAGTACGCGTCGATGATCCACAGCTGCTCTGCCCCGGTCGGTGCCAGCGCGAGCGAGATCTCGGGCAGTGCGAAGCTCAGCACCGTGTTGTCGACAGAGACCAGCAGCACGGGCAGCATGAGCACCGCCAGGGCGGCCCAGCCCCGGATGCCCACGCGCGGGCCGTCTTCCGAAGAGAGCCGGATGGTCGCCGTGGTGGACATGTGTGCGCCTTTCGATTACTGAACCGTCCGGATGGTACAGTAACACATACAGACCCGTTCGAACGCACTCAGGAGAGAGCGATGCCCCGTCCCCCACTCGCCAGAGAACGTGTGCTCGACGCCTACGAGGGAATCCTCGTCAGCGACGGCGAGCGGGCGGCGACTCTGGATGCCGTCGCAGGCGCCGCCGGAGTGTCGAAGGGCGGGCTGCTCTACCACTTCGCCTCGAAGGATGACCTGGCCGAGGGGATGATCCGGAGATTCACGGCGCTCTCCGACGACGACGTCTCGCGCATGGGTCAGGCCCCGGAGGGGGCCGTCGCCTACTACGTGCGCACGTCCGTCATGGAGGACGACGCGCTGGACCGCGCGCTCATCGCCGTCACGCGCCTCGCCCAGGGCGGATCGGCCCCGGCATCCGAGGCTCTGCGCGAATCACGACGACGCTGGGCCGAGACGATCCGTCCCCATGTCGACGACGACAGCGCTCTCGACCTGGTGATGCTGGTCAGCGACGGGCTGTACTTCAACAACTCCCTGCTGGGTTCCGGCGATGATCCACGCAGGTTCGGCGGGTTCGTGCCCAGTGGTGCCGCGCTCACGCGCCTGGTCGCGCGCGTGCTCAACGCGACGACGCGGACCCCGGCAGCTGCGGGGCCCGCGTCGGACTCGGAGTGAGCCGGATCAGACCTCGGTGATCTCGATCTGGCGGAACAGGTCGGCGTCGATCGCCGCGCTGACATCCTCGAGCAGTTCTTCAGAGACCGGCGAATCCAGCGTCAGCACGCTGAGGGCCTGTGCGCCGGCCGCCTGACGGGCGATCTGCATGCCGGCGATGTTGATACCGGCGTCGCCGAACTTCTGACCGTAGACCGCGACGATGCCCGGGCGGTCGGTGTACATCATCACGACATGGTGCTTCTCGATCGGCAGCTCGATGGCGTGGTCGTTGATGGCCACGAGCTTCTCGATCTGCTTCGGACCGGTGAGCGTTCCCGAGACCGACAGCTGCGTGCCGTCGGAGAGCGCGCCGCTCAGCGTGATGACGTTGCGGTACTCCTCGCTGATCTCGTCCTGCAGCAGGCGCACCGCGACGCCGCGCTGCTCGGCCAGCAGCGGCGCATTCACGTACGACACCGTCTCACTGACGATGTTCGTGAAGACGCCCTTCAGCGCCGCGAGACGCAGCACGCTGACGTCGTAGTTGTTGAGCTCGCCGTGCACCTCGATGTCGAGGCTGGTCAGCGGCGACTTCGCCAGTGCCGAGAAGATCTGGCCGAGCTTCTCGACCAGCGCGATGCCGGGGCGCACGTACGGGTCGATGACGCCGCCGGCGACGTTGACCGCATCGGGCACCAGGTCGCCGCCCAGTGCGAGGCGCACGGAACGGGCCACCGAGACTCCGGCCTTCTCCTGTGCCTCGTCGGTGCTGGCACCCAGGTGCGGGGTCACCACGACGTTGGGCAGGTCGAGCAGCGCGTGCGCCGTGCTGCCCTCGGCGGGCGGCTCCGAGGTGAACACGTCCAGGCCGGCCCCGGCGATCTCGCCGGCGACCAGCGCCTCGTGCAGGTCGCCCTCGTCGATGAGTCCACCGCGCGCGACGTTGACGACATACGCCGTCGGCTTCATCGCCGAGAACTGCTCGGCACCGATCATGCCGGTCGTCTCGGGCGTCTTCGGCATGTGGATCGTGAGGAAGTCCGCTTCGGCGACGAGCTCGTCGAGCGAGACCAACTGCACACCCAGCTGCTGGGCGCGGGCGCTGGTGACGTAGGGGTCGTAGGCGATGACGCGCATGTCGAAGGCGTTCAGGCGCGCGGCCACCAGTGCGCCGATGCGACCGAGGCCGACGATCCCGACGGTCTTCTCGAACAGTTCGGCGCCGGTGAACGAACTGCGCTTCCACGCACCCGACGACAGCGAGGCGTGCGCGGCTGGGATGCGACGGGCGAGGCTCAGGATGTGACCGACGGTCAGCTCAGCCGCCGAGACGATGTTCGAGGTGGGTGCGTTGACCACCATGACGCCCGCGGCAGTCGCGGCCTTGATGTCGACGTTGTCGAGGCCCACTCCAGCACGTGCCACGACCTTCAGCTTCGGTGCGTGTGCCAGCGCTTCTTCGTCGATGCGCGTCGCCGAGCGCACGAGCACGGCATTCGCATCGCGCAAAGCGGAGAACAGCGCATCGCGGTCGGTGCCGTCGACTTCGCGCACATCGAAATCGGGGCCGAGCGCCTCGATCGTGGCGGGCGAGAGCACCTCGGCGAGGAGGACGACGGGCTTGCTGGCGGTCTGAGTCGGCACAGGGATCCTTCGGGGCAGCGCGGCAGGGTGAGGTCAGACGATGCGCCGCACTCCGTCGGGGCGCAATCGGGACACACTTTACCGCAGCGCCGGCGGGGCCGAGACCGTGTGTCAGATCGAGCGTCACACGAGGACCTGATGACGGCTGTGCCCTAATGACGGGCTCTCACCCGATCAGCTCAACAGTGATGCGCCGTTGCGCAGCGCGTAGCTGAGCGTGTCGAGCCAGAACACGGCGCTCAGGCCCAGCCCTGCGAGCATCACCAGCGCGAACACGCCGATCGACGTGCGCCGGCTCAGCGCGAGCGCGATGACGAACACGATCATCGGCACGAAGACGGGCAGCAGCAGCACGACCCATCCGTAGGTGCCGAGTCCAGCCTGGGCCATCTCGATGAGGTAGAAGACCGCGTTCCAGACGAGGAATGCGTACGCGAGGCCGAAGATGCCGACCAGGAAACCATGCAGCGCGGCGACGAGCCGCGAGCCGGACTCGGCACGAGATGCGGTGCTGTCGGTCACAGGACTCCCCCTCCCCCGGCGACGACGAAGGGCCACGGAACGAGCAGCACGACGCCGACGATCAGTGCGGCGAACCGCACCCACGTCTTCGCCCCTCGGGTGAGCACGAGCGATGCGGCGAACCACAGCGCCGGCGCGAGGATCGCGATCCACAGGCTCGCGACGTACAGCGGCGCCGGCAGCATGAACATCGCCTTGGACTGCATCCCCGCCCCGCCGATGAACCAGCCGACGGTGTAGAGCAGGTAGATCCCACCGAGGATGCCGAACATCAGCAGACTCACGGTGCCGATGCCCTGTTCGTCCTCTTCGGCGACGCCTGCCTGCTCGGCAACACCCGCCTGCTCGGCGACGCCTGCCGTCGGCGTCACGCGAGGCTCGCCAGGGGCATCCGCCGGCGCGGGCGGGGGCGCCTCGACCGATTCGCTCTTCGCTGGACGCGCGGACGGACGTCGCGCCTCGAGCGCATCGTCGCCCTCCCAGCTGAGGGCGTCGTCCTCGGGATCAGAACTCATCCCCCCAGCGTACCGACGCGAGAACTGCTCTCCCACTAGGCTCAGGGTCGACACCACTTGGGAGGCACGCGTGGCCGACAGCGCAGAGAACAGGGTAAGCCCCGAAGAAGGGGCCGGTGGACGGGAATGGACCCCCACCGCCGCAGGGAAGAAGAAGGCGACCACCTTCCGCTGGATCGCGATGATCCTCTGGATCGTCGCCATCGCCGCCGAAGCTGTCGCGATCTTCTGGCTGCTGCCGCAGCGCGAGGTCGTCGGCGCCGACGGCGAGATCGTGCGCAACCCCGACACGGGGCTGCTCGAGGAGCAGGGCGCCTCGGTGGTGTTCCCGCAATGGGCCTTCATCACGCTGCTCGTCATGCTCGTCGTGATCGCCGCCCTGGCGATCACCGGGTCGGTGCTGTGGAAGAAGGCGAACCGCCTCGACCCCGCTCGCAAGTCCGACAAGGTGCGCTTCTTCGTGCAGAACCAGCTCGGTGCGATCATCGCCATCATCGCCTTCCTGCCGCTGATCATCCTGATCTTCCTGAACAAGGACATGGACAAGGGCCAGAAGGCGACCGCCGGCATCGTCGGCATCGTGCTGGCAGCCGTGGCACTGTTCGTCGGTGTGGACTTCGACCCGCCGTCCGTCGAGCAGTACACCGCCGATCAGTCGACCGTGATCATGCTGCTCGGCGAGGACGCCGTGACCTGGGTCGACGGCGGCGCGGTGTACCACGTCTGCGACACGGTCTCGGACATCCAGACCGGCAGCGAGATCCAGTACGGCACGACCGCCGAGGCGATCGAGGCGGGCAAGAGCCGCCTGACCCTCAAGTTCGTCTCCGAGCTCGAGAAGTGCGGCATGCCGGTGCCGGAGAACTCCGACGAGATCACCGACGCGCTGCGGGCGATCCAGGCCGGCGACGCCGTGACGCTTCCTGCCCCGGTGTGGGCCGCCGGCGACGCGCCGATCGAGATCGAGGACGCCCCGGCCGCGGAGTAGGGCTCGATCCGCTGCTGCCGTGCGTCGCGGGGTCGAAAATGCCGCTGTCGGATGCCCGGGAGCAGCGTTTTCGACCCCGCAGCGTCTTCAGAGGTCTGCACGACAGAGCGGGCGCCACCGAAGGGACGCCCGCTCGACGGATTCGCTCGGATCAGCGCGCTGCGCTGCCCTCGACGTAGTCCTCGTCCTGTGCCTTCCAGGCGAACAGCGAACGCAGCTCCTTGCCGGTGACCTCGATCGGGTGGCCCTGCTCCTTCTCACGGAGGGCGAGGAACTCCTCGGCGCCATTGTCCTGGTCATCGATGAAGCGCTTCGCGAACGCGCCCGACTGGATGTCGGAGAGGATGCCCTTCATGCTCTCCTTGACACGCTCGTCGACCACGCGCGGGCCTGAGACGTAGTCGCCGAACTCGGCGGTGTCGGAGATCGACCAGCGCTGCTTGGCGATGCCGCCCTCCCACATCAGGTCGACGATGAGCTTGAGCTCGTGCAGCACCTCGAAATAGGCGATCTGCGGCTGGTAGCCCGCCTCGACGAGCGTCTCGAAGCCGGCCTGCACCAGGTGGCTCATGCCACCGCAGAGCACGGCCTGCTCGCCGAACAGGTCGGTCTCGGTCTCTTCGGTGAAGGTCGTCTTGATGACGCCGGCACGGGTGCCGCCGATCGCCTTCGCGTACGAGAGCGCGGTCGACCATGCCGAGCCCGATGCGTCGCGCTCGACGGCGATGATGTCGGGGATGCCACGACCCGCGACGAACTCGCGACGCACGGTGTGACCGGGCGCCTTCGGAGCGATCAGGATGACGTCGACGCCCTCGGGCGCGTCGATGTAGCCGAAGCGGATGTTGAAGCCGTGCGCGAAGGCGAGGGTCTTGCCCGCGGTCAGCTTGTCCTTGATCGAGTCGGTGTAGATCGTGCGCTGATGCTGGTCGGGCGCGAGGATCATGATCAGGTCGGCCCACTCGGCGGCATCCGCCACCGTCTTGACCGGGAAGCCGGCCTCCTCCGCCTTGGCGATCGACTTCGAGCCCTCCTTGAGGGCGATGGCGACCTCGACGCCCGAGTCGCGCAGGTTCATCGCGTGGGCGTGGCCCTGCGAGCCGTAGCCGACGATGGCGACCTTCTTGCCCTGGATGATCGAGAGGTCAGCGTCGTCGTCGTAGAAGATCTCGGTGCTCACTTGTGTTTCTCCTTGGTTGTGGTTCGGTTGGGCCCTCCGACGAGCTCGGGGACCCGGAAGTTCAGTTGTCTCGGTGGTCAGCCGCGCAGCACGCGCTCCGTGATGCTCTTACCGCCGCGGCCGATCGCGAGCAGGCCCGACTGGGCGAGCTCCTTGATGCCGAACGGCTCGAGAGCGCGCAGAAGCGCCTGCACCTTGCCCTGATCTCCGGTGACCTCGATCACCAGCGCATCAGGCGCGTAGTCGACGACCGAGGCGCGGAACAGGTTCACGACCTCGAGCACGTTCGAGCGGGTGTTGTTGTCGGTGCGCACCTTGATGAGCATGTGCTCGCGCTGCACCGACGAGCTCTGTTCGAGTTCGACGATCTTGATCACGTTCACCAGCTTGTTCAGCTGCTTGGTGACCTGCTCGAGCGGCAGGGCGTCGACGTCGACGACGACGGTGATGCGCGAGATGCCCGGCACCTCGGTCACGCCGACGGCCAGCGACTCGATGTTGAAGCCGCGGCGGGCGAACAGTCCGGCGACGCGCGTCAGCAGACCGGGCGTGTCCTCGACCAGAAGACTCAGCACGTGTGTCGACATGTCAGATCTCCTCATCGAACGCCGGGGCGTGGTCGAGCGCGTACTGCACGTAGCTGTTGCTGACACCCTGAGGCACCATCGGCCACACCATGGCGTCGGCGCTCACGACGAAGTCGATGACCACCGGCCTGTCGTTCGTCTCCAGAGCCGTCTGGATCGCAGCATCCACGTCCTCCTCCTTCTCGACCCGCAGTGCGAGGCAGCCGTACGCCTCGGCGAGCTTGACGAAGTCGGGGATGCGCACCGTGCCATGGCCGGTGTTCAGATCGGTGTTGGAGTGCCGGCCGTCGTAGAAGAGCGTCTGCCACTGGCGCACCATGCCCAGCGACGAGTTGTTGATGATGGCGACCTTGATCGGGATGTTGTTGATGACGCAGGTGGCGAGCTCCTGGTTGGTCATCTGGAAGCATCCGTCGCCGTCGATCGCCCAGACCACGCGCTCGGGTTCGGCGACCTTCGCGCCCATCGCTGCCGGCACCGAGTAGCCCATCGTGCCCGCGCCGCCCGAGTTCAGCCAGGAGTTCGGGCGCTCGTACTTGATGAACTGCGCCGCCCACATCTGGTGCTGGCCGACACCGGCGGCATAGATCGCCTCCGGTCCGGTCAGCTCGCCGATCCGCTGGATCACGTGCTGCGGCGAGAGCAGGCCGTCCGCGGTCGGCACGAAGCCGAGCGGGAACTCCGACTTGAGACCGTCGAGGTACGACCACCACTCCTCGGTGTCGGGCTGCTCGCCCGAGATCACTCCGCGGAACGCCGTGTCGAGATCGACCAGCACATCGCGCACATCGCCGACGATCGGCACATCCGCGGTGCGGATCTTCGAGATCTCGGCGGGGTCGATGTCGACGTGCACGACCTTGGCGTTCGGTGCGAACAGCGCAGCCTTGCCGGTCACGCGGTCATCGAACCGCGCACCGAGCGAGACGATCAGATCGGACTCCTGCAGCGCCAGCACCGCGGGAACGGTGCCGTGCATGCCGGGCATGCCCAGGTGCTGCGGATGCGAGTCGGGGAAGGCGCCGCGCGCCATCAGCGTGGTGACCACCGGCGCGCCGGTGGACTCCGCCAGCGTCAGCAGCTCTGCCGCGGCACCTCCTCGGATCACTCCCCCGCCGACGTAGAGCACGGGCTTCTTCGACGCGGCCAGCAGGTTGGCGGCCGCCTGGATCTGCTTGCCGTGCGCCTTGGTCACCGGCCGGTAGCCGGGCAGGTCGACCTTCGGCGGCCAGACGAACGGCACGACATCCTGCTGCGCGTCCTTCGTGATGTCCACGAGCACCGGCCCGGGACGGCCTGTCGAGGCGATCTCGAAGGCCGCGGCGAGGGCGCCGGGGATGTCCTCGGCGCGACGCACCAGGAAGGAGTGCTTGGTCACCGGCATGGTGATGCCGACGATGTCGGCCTCCTGGAAGGCATCCGTTCCCATCAGCGTGGAGAACACCTGACCCGTGATGGCGACCAGCGGAACCGAGTCCATGTACGCGTCCGCGATGGCCGTGACGAGGTTGGTCGCGCCGGGCCCGGACGTGGCGATGCACACGCCCACCTTTCCGGTTGCGGCGGCATAGCCCTCGGCGGCGTGACCGGCGCCCTGTTCGTGGCGCACGAGCACGTGCCTCAGGCCCGAGGCGTCCATCAGCGGGTCGTACACCGGCATGATCGCCCCACCGGGAATGCCGAAGACGTCGGTGACCCCGAGTTTCTCGAGCGAGCGGACGACCGCCTCGGCTCCCGAGATCTCGGGAGCGGCGGCAGCACGTGCGGGAGGCCGTGGCACGGCGGGTGCGGAATCAGCAGTCATGTGTGTTCCTCTGGTGTCTGTCGAGTCGAATATCCGCGAACCCGCACTCAGCCGGTCGTCGCGCCCTCTGCTGCAGAGCGCACGAGACGGGAGTACTTGGCAAGGACGCCACGGGTATAGCGCGGAGGAAGGGGCTCCCAGCCAGAGCGGCGGGAGTTCAGCTCTGCCTCCTCGACGAGTAGCTCGAGGGAGCGAGCCGCGATATCGACCCGTATCAGATCACCATCGCGCACGAAGGCGATGGGACCAGCGTCCACCGCTTCGGGTGCTATGTGGCCGATGCACAGGCCGGTTGTGCCGCCTGAGAATCGTCCGTCTGTCAAGAGTAGTACATCTTTTCCGAGCCCCGCGCCCTTGATAGCGCCGGTGATGGCGAGCATCTCGCGCATGCCCGGCCCTCCCTTCGGGCCCTCGTAGCGGATGACGACGACGTCACCGGCGTTGATGCGTCCCTCGGCGAGGGCATCCATCGCCGCGCGTTCGCGCTCGAACACGCGGGCGGGCCCCTCGAAGACGTCGGCGTCGAAGCCCGCCGACTTCACGACGGCCCCCTCCGGCGCCATCGAGCCGTGCAGGATCGTGATGCCTCCGGATGCGTGGATCGGGTTGTCGAAGGTGTGGATGACGTCGCCGTCGACCGGGTCGGGGTTCAGCTCGCGCAGGTTCTCGGCGACGGTCTTGCCGGTCACGGTGAGCGCATCGCCGTGGATGAGGCCCTCGTCGAGCATGGCCTTCATGATCACCGGGATGCCGCCGTGGCGGTCGACATCGTTCATGACGTAGTTGCCGAACGGCTTCATGTCGGCGATGTGCGGCGTCTTGTCGCCGATGCGGTTGAAGTCGTGCAGGCTGAGCTCGATCCCCGCCTCACGGGCGATCGCGAGCAGGTGCAGCACGACGTTCGTCGAGCCGCCCAGTGCCATCGCCAGGGCGATCGCGTTCTCGAACGACTCCTGGGTGAGGATGTCCTTGGTGGTGATCCCCTGGCGCAGCAGGTTCACCACGGCCTCGCCCGAGCGGTGTGCGAAGTAGTCGCGGCGACGGTCGGCCGAGGGCGGCGCGGCCGACCCTGGCAGGCTCAGTCCGAGAGCCTCGGCGACGGATGCCATCGTGTTGGCGGTGTACATGCCGCCGCAGGCGCCCTCGCCGGGTGCGAACGCGCACTCGATGCGCTTGAGGTCCTCTTCGGTCATGCGGCCGGCGCGACACGCGCCGACACCCTCGAAGGAGTCGATGATCGTGATGTCCTTCTCGGTGCCGTCTGAGAGCTTGACCCAACCGGGTGCGATCGAGCCGGCGTACAGGAACACGCTCGAGAGCCCCAGACGCGCGCTGGCCATCAGCATGCCGGGGATTGACTTGTCGCAGCCCGCCAGCAGCACGCTGCCATCGAGGCGCTCCGCCATCATCACCGTCTCCACGGAGTCGGCGATCACCTCGCGGGAGACCAGCGAGAAGTGCATGCCCTCGTGGCCCATCGAGATGCCGTCCGAGACCGAGATGGTGCCGAACTGCAGCGGGTATCCGCCGCCGGAGTGCACGCCTTCCTTCGCACCCTGGGCGAGGCGGTCGAGGCTGAGGTTGCACGGGGTGATCTCGTTCCAGCTCGACGCGATGCCGATCTGGGGCTTGTCCCAGTCCTCGTCGCCCATGCCGACGGCGCGCAGCATGCCTCGGGAGGTGGTCGCCTCGATGCCGTCGGTGACGACGCGGCTTCGCGGCTTGATGTCGATGTCGGAGGAGGCACCGGGCGCGCCGGAGTGAGCTTCACGGGTGGACATGACGGCAGTCTATTCCCGACCGGCGCTCCGCTCGGTCGCGATGACACCCAGGAGCCGGCCGATCTGTTGTGGATCGTCCACACGCAGCGTCGCCGCAGTCTCGCCCGGTCCGACCCGCACACCGAGATCTTCGGCGGTCAGCACGCGCATCGCGTCCTCGTCGGTCACGTCGTCGCCGGCGAACAGAACGCCGGTGGCGCGGGTGCGCGCGCGCAGCGCGCCGATCGCGGCATCCTTGCCCTCGTCGCGCGACGAGAACTCGAGGATGCGGTCGCCCGCCCGCCGCCGCCAGTTCCTGGCGCGGCGGGCGAAGACCTCGTCGGCGCGCGCGAAGGCCGCCTTCTCGACGGCGGCGTCGGCCGGGCGGCCGTGGATGCCGATGCCGAAGGTCTTCGTCTCGAGCTCGACACCCGGGTATTCGCCCATGAGCGATGCCAGCTCGTCGAGCAGGGCGTCGCGCAGCTCGCGCTCCTCGTCGGTGCCTCCTGCATCCTGCTCCCCCGCCCCTGGGTACCAGTACTGCGCCCCGTGGGAGCCGGCGAGCACGATGGGCGAGTCGTCCGCGTGCTCGGCGATCTCGCGCAGGTGCACGAGGCTGCGGCCCGAGACGAAGGCGACGGTGGTGTCGGGCAGTACAGCCAGGCGCGCGATGGCATCCGACACTGCGGGGACGGCGCGAGCGGCCATCGGGTCGGTGACGAGCTCGGATGCCGTGCCGTCGAAGTCCAGCGCGACGAGCAGCCGGGGCGTGCGGGCGATCGCGGTGACGGCCGCGTCGGAGACGTCCGGGTCCCAGCCGCGGGTCATGACGCCCCCGATCGGTTGCGGGCGCCGGCGTCTTCCAGGGCGGTCAGGAACGACCGCGACCACGCGGAGACGTCGTTCTCGAGCACGCGCTTGCGCAGCGAGCGCATGCGCTTCGACTGCTCATGCCGCGGCATCTCGATGGCGGTCATGATCGCGTCCTTGACCCCCTCGATGTCGTGCGGGTTCACGCGCACGGCCTGCCGCAGCTCGTCGGCGGCGCCGGTGAACTCGCTCAGCACGAGCACTCCGCGGTTGTCGGCACGGGTGGCGATGTACTCCTTGGCGACGAGGTTCATGCCATCGCGCAGCGCGGTGACGAGCATCACGTCCGCGGCCAGGTACATGGCCACCATCTCCTCCCGCGGGAAGCCCTGGTGCAGATAGCGGATCGCGGTGTGCCCGAGCGTGTCGTGATCTCCGTTGATGCGGCCGATCGCGAGTTCGACCTCGTCGCGCAGGTGCATGTAGGCGTCGACGCGCTCACGACTCGGGCTGGCGACCTGGATGAAGGCGGCGTCCTCGACCGAGATGCGCCCCTGGTCGAGCAGCTCCCCGTAGGCCTTGATGCGGTGCCGGATGCCCTTGGTGTAGTCGAGCCTGTCGACGCCCAGCAGGATCCGCTTCGGATTGCCGAGTCCCTCGCGGATCTCGAGCGCGCGCGCCTTGATGTCGGGGCGCTGGGCCAGCTCGCGGTACGGCGTCGTGTCGATGGAGATCGGAAAGGCCTTCACCAGCGGAGTGCGTCCGTCGGGCAGCGCGATGGTGGTCGCCTTCGTCTCGTGGCCGAGGCGGCGCTTCGCCGCGGCGAGGAAGTTCGTGGCGTCCTGCGCGCGCTGGAAACCGATCACATCGGCGCCGAGCAGTCCGCGCAGCACCTGGTCCCGCCACGGCAGCTGTGCGTACAGCCCATGTGCGGGGAATGGGATGTGATGGAAGTAGCCCACGGTGATGTCGGGGCGCAGATTCCGCACCATCTCGGGTACGAGCTGCAGCTGGTAGTCGTGCACCCACACCGTGCCGCCCTTGGCGACCGCGGCGGCCGCGGCCTCGGCGAACCGCAGGTTCACCGTCACGTATGCCTCCCACCACTCGCGGTGGTACTGGGGCGGTGCGATCACGTCATGGTAGAGCGGCCAGATCGTATCGTTCGAGAAGCCCTCGTAGTACTCCTCGACCTCCTGCGCGCTGAGCCTGACGGGCAGCAGACGGATGCCGTCCGCCTCGAAGGGCGGGACGTCGAGGTCGGGCTGGCCGGCCCAGCCCACCCATGCTCCGTCGACGCTGCGCATCATCGGCTCGAGGGCGGCGACGAGTCCGCCCGGCGAGGTGCGCCAGATCTCCTCGCCGTCGGGGGTGATGATGCGGTCGACCGGAAGGCGGTTGGCGACGACGACGAACTCTGCGGCGGTCACGGGGACTCCTCTGCTCGGTGACTCCAGGCTACCGAGTGCCATCGACTCAGCGCCGGATCGGCGTCATGAAGCGATTCACGATGCCCGCGGCGACGACGATCGACGCGGCGATCAGCGGCATCAGCAGGGCTGCCCAGGTGCCGGTGTTCTCGGCGAGCTCGCCGGTGATCGCCGAGGCGAGCGCCTGCCCGACGACGACACCGGAGCCGAGCATCGTCATCACGGTCGCCGAGCGCCCGAGCGGACTGCGTGCCGCCCCGAGACTGTACTGCGTGACCAGTGTCGGGCCGACGCCGATGCCGAGGATCGCCAGCGCGACGAGCATCATCCCGACCGAGGTCGCCGTCACCACCAGCAGCGACCCCGCGAGCAGGATTCCGCCGAAGACCAGCCAGCGGGCGGCGAGGGTGAACCGGGGCGGCAGCCACGCGACGCCGAGGGCGAGGATCGCCGAACCGATGCCCATCACCCCGTACAGCAGACCGGCCTGCTCGGCGGCACCGCGATCGGCCATGAAGGCGGTCAGCGACGTGAGCGTCGCGCCGAAGAAGAGTCCGACACCGAAGATGCCCACCACGACCGTCAGCAGCGCAGGGCGGAACAGCTCCGACACCGCGGAGGGCGCGGCCCCGCCCGGTGTGCGCGACGCGGACACGTGACGTCCCGTGGGGTGCAATGCGAAGGCGCCCACGAACACGAGCGTCAGCACCGAGGCGACCGCGATGGGAGCCCAGGGCGCGATGAAGGACGCCAGGATGCCGACCAGGTCTCGTCGGCTGCGGACTCGTAGGACATCGTCGACGAGGTCGTGCGGGCGCGCCGCGCCGCCGGCATCCGCTCGTCGATGATCGTGACCAGTCGCGAACGCGACATCGGCGACACCTGCGGCGCCGTGGCGCCGATCGCGAAGCCGGCCAGAAGCACGGTCGGCTCGCCGAGCGGGCTGTAGACGACAACGGCGAACAGGGCGAGCATCGCCGCGTTGAGCACGGCGGCCGCGATCAGCACGGGCCGTTGGCCGTATCGGTCGGCCGCCGCGCCCAGGAACGGTCCGATCACGGCGGTGCCGACGCCGACGGCTGCGGAGGCGAGTCCGCCCAGTGAGAGCGAGCCGCGCGCGGTGACGACCATGGTGAGCACGCCGACCACCATCATCGCGAACGGCAGCCGCGCCACGAACGCGATGACGAAGTACGGCCAGCCGGCCAGGGCGAGCAGGCTCGGTGCAGCGGATGAGGACGATGTCTGTGCCATGGCTCTCGCGCGCCTGGGACGCGGGTCGGGTGCCGCCGATTTCCGCCGGGTCGCCGGCGGCCGGTAGATACACAGCTGAACTGTTGTCAACCCTACCGGAACAGCCGGCGCACTCGGCTACCGTTGACTCATGCGCTATCTCCTTCGCACCGGACTCTTCAGCGCCATCACCACCGGCGTGACCCTGCTGCGCGGTTCGCGCGAGCAGCAGATCACCTGGCGGGCGGTGCTCGCCTGGGTCAGCTGGGCGATCACACTCTCACTCGCCATCGGCGCCGTGAAGGACATGCGGCGACAGGAGAAGGGCCTGCCGGTCGCAACCGACTCGCCGTTCGCGCCGAAGCCCGACAAGAAGGACCGCCGCGAGAAGCGCCGCGATGAGGTCGCGCGGATCGCGAAGCAGCGCTGACCCTTCCGCCCGGCTCAGCGCGTGAGGATGAGTGCCTCTCCCTGACCGCCGCCGCCGCACAGCGCGGCGACTGCCGTACCGGAGCCGCGTTTGGCGAGCTGATGCGCGAGGTGCACGACCAGACGTGCGCCGCTGGCGCCTATCGGATGCCCGATCGCGATGCCACCGCCGTGCACGTTCACGATGTCGCTCGACAGGCCGAGTTCCTGCTGTGAGCGCGCCACGACGGCTCCGAACGCCTCATTGATCTCGACGAGATCGAGATCGGATGCCGTGATGCCCTGCTTCTCGAGGGCGCGTTCGATCGCGCGCGCCGGCTGGGCCTGCAGAGAGTTGTCCGGACCAGCCGTCTGTCCGTTGGCGCCGATGACGGCGAGGACCGGCCAGCCACGGGCATCCGCGTTCTCGCGCGTCGTGACGATGACGGCGGACGCGCCGTCGGAGATCTGCGAGGCGTTGCCGGCGGTGATCGTGCCGCCCTCGGCGAAGGCGGGGTGCAGACCGGCGAGAGACTCGACGGTCGTGTCGGGACGCACGCCCTCGTCCTTGGTCAGGACGAGCGGGGCGCCCTTGCGCTGCGGCACGGTGACCTCGACGATCTCGGCGGCGAAGGCGCCGTCGGCCTGGCCCCCCGCAGCTCGCTGGTGCGAGAGCGCGGCCACGGTGTCCTGCAGTTCGCGGGTCATCTCGTATCGCGGGTTGTGACGCTCGGTGGAGGCGCCCATGCTCTCGCGATCGTAGGCGTCGGTGAGCCCGTCATGGGCCATGTGATCGAGCACCTCGACGCTGCCGTAGGTCCAGCCGTCGCGGGATCCCATCAGCAGGTGGGGCGCGCGGGTCATCGATTCCATGCCGCCCGCGACGACGGTGGTGGCGTCGCCGGTGCGGATCATGCGGGCGGCGTCGATCACGGCGGTCAGACCCGACAGGCACACCTTGTTGACCGAGCTTGCGGGAACGTCCCACCCGATGCCGGCGCCGATCGCGGCCTGTCGGGCGGCGTTCTGTCCCGAGCCCGCGGCGAGGACCTGCCCCATGATCACGGCATCGATTTCCGTGGGAGAGATGGCCGCCTGCTCGAGTGCGCCCCTGATCGCGAAGGCGCCGAGCTGTGGCGCGGTGAACGGAGCGAGCTGCCCCTTGAGTCGCCCCTGTGGGGTGCGCGCGGCGGCGACGATGACGATATCGCTCATGACTTCTCCTTCAGCGACTCCGAGACGGTGAGTGCGGGCTCGGTCGCGTCGATGACCTCTTGCACGGTCACGCCGGGCGCGGTCTCGACGAGCACGAGTCCCTCATCAGTGACGTCGATCACCGCGAGGTCGGTGATGATGCGATCGACCACTCCCCTGCCCGTCAGCGGCAGCGAGCACTCGTTCACGATCTTCGCGGAGCCGTCCTTGGCGACGTGCTCCATCAGGATGATCACCCGTCCGGCGCCGTGCACGAGATCCATCGCGCCGCCCGGGCCCTTGACCATCTTGCCGGGGATCATCCAGTTCGCCAGGTCGCCGGTCGCCGACACCTGCATGGCGCCGAGGATCGCGGCGTCGATCTTGCCCCCGCGGATCATGCCGAAGCTGGTCGCCGAGTCGAAGAACGACGCTCCCGGCAGCAGCGTGACGGTCTCCTTGCCGGCGTTGATGAGGTCGGGGTCGACGTTCTCCTCGGTCGGGTAGGGGCCGACGCCGAGGATGCCGTTCTCGGACTGCAGCACCACGGTGACATCAGCCGGCACGTGGTTGGGCACGAGCGTCGGCAGCCCGATGCCGAGGTTCACGTACGAGCCGTCGGTGAGCTCCTGCGCGGCGCGAGCCGCCATCTGGTCACGGGTGAGTGCCATGTCAGTTCCCTCCCTGGGTGGCGGAGTCCGTCGAGGGGCGGACGGTACGGCGCTCGATGCGCTTCTCGATGTCGCCACCGACCTCGACGACGCGGTGCACGAAGACGCCGGGAAGATGGATGCTGTCGGCGTCGATCTCACCCGGCTCGACCAGCTGCTCGACCTGTGCGATGCAGACGCGCCCCGCCATCGCGGCGAGCGGATTGAAGTTCCGGGCCGCCTTGTTGAAGACCAGGTTGCCGTGCCGGTCGCCCTTGAATGCGTGCACGAGCGCGAAGTCTGTGGTGATGGACTCCTCGAGGACGAAGTCGCGCTGCTCACCGTGGAAGTCGAAGCTGCGCACCTCCTTCACCGGCGATGCGACCGCGACCGATCCGTCGGGGTTGTGCCGACGGGGCAGGCCGCCCTCGGCGACCTGCGTGCCGACGCCGGTCTGGGTGAAGAAGGCCGCGATGCCCGATCCACCGGCGCGGAGCTTCTCCGCGAGGGTGCCCTGCGGGGTGAGCTCCAGTTCGAGGTCACCCTCGAGGAACTGGCGCTCGAACTCCTTGTTCTCGCCGACGTACGACGAGGTCATCTTGCGGATGCGCTGCGAGCCGAGCAGGATGCCCAGGCCCCAGTCGTCGACACCGCAGTTGTTGCTGACGACGCTGAGCTCTGTGGTGCCCTGCGCGTGCAGCGCCTCGATGAGCGTCATCGGGTTACCCGAGAGTCCGAACCCACCGACGGCGAGTGATGCCCCGTCAGGGATGTCGGCCACGGCCTGCGCCGCGGATGCGATCTGCTTGTCGATCAAGGTCACTCCTTCGTGATGGGGTGTCTTCAGCATCCGTCCGCGCCGCCGTCGGCGGCAAGCCGATGCTTGCGATGTGGTCACCTTCCCGAGTAGCGTCCACATTATGGAATCGACGACCGCGCGCAAGCGCACGGTGCCGGGCGCGCAGGCGGTGGCCCGTGCGGCTTCCCTGCTTCGCTTGGTGACCGCATCGGCGGACGGCGCCCCGCTGCAGAGCCTGGCGCGCGATGCCGATCTGAGTCGATCCACCGCCCACCGCCTGCTCACGGCGCTGCGCGTGGAGGGCCTCGTCGACCAGGATGAGGCGACCTCGAAGTGGATGCCCGGTCCTGAGCTGTACCTGATGGGCACCGTGGCCGCCTCGCGCTACGACGTGACCGAGCTGTCCCGCGACATCGTGCGCTCGCTCGCGGTCAAGACCGAGGAGAGCGCGTTCCTGTCCACACGCCGCGCGGACGAGACCGTGTGCCTCGTCCGCGAGGAGGGTTCGTTCCCGATCCGCTCATTCGTGCTGAGTGAGGGCGTGCGCTTCCCGCTGGGTGTCGCCAGCGCGGGGCTCGCCATCTTGGCCTTCCTGCCTGACCACGATGTGGATGCCTATCTCGAGCGTCATCCCGAGCTGGAGGAGCGCTGGGGTCGCGCCCACGGAGATGTCCCGCTGCGCCGGCGGCTGCAGGAGACCATCTCGCGCGGATATGCCGTGAATCCGGGCCTCATCGTGGAGGGGTCCTGGGGCATAGGGGCGGCCGTGTTCGACCGCGAGGGCCGCCCCGAGTGGGCGCTGAGCCTGACGGGGGTGGAGTTCCGCTTCGGTCCCGAGCGGCTGCCGCAGCTGGGGCGCACGCTGCTCGCGCACGCCCACCAGCTGTCCTCCCGCATCGCGGGCTCGCGGCGTCAGGTCGCCGCCGGGAGCGCGGCGAGTTCCGCGCGCACCAGTTGACCGAGCGCAGCCGCGCCTCGTCGGCCCATCACCACGGTGTAGTGGTTCAGATCGTCAAGGTGCACATGCCGCACCGCGGGGTACTCGGCGAGCATCTTCTCGAGGTGAGCGGGCGGGTACAGGCCCGGCGTCTCGTTCTGCAGCCCGCGCGGCACCGTGATGAACAGCGTCGGCGTCGCCAGACCGGCGAGCGCGTCGGGCAGAGTCGATCCGGTGTTCATGTCGACCACGTCGTCGGCCATCACCGAGCCGCAGGTCGCCGATCGCATGGCATCGCCTTCGGGCACGAGATCGTAGGCGATGTACGCCTCGAGCTCGTCGCTCCAGTCGTCGGCGAAGGCGGGATGATCGCGCCAGAAGTCGGCGATGTAGGCGTCGACGTCCGCCCAGCGCTGTGAGAGCCGCTCGGCCACCGGTCCGAGGATCAGCTGCACGAGCTGCGCGGGCTGAATGCCCGGCGGCACGTCGAGCGGCAGGCCGCCGTCGACGAGCACCAGCCGGGTGACACGCTCCGGGTGTCGTCCGGCGAGGACCACGGCGACAAAGGCGCCCATGGAGTGCCCGACGACGGTCAGGCTGTCGACGTCGAGAGCGTCGAGCACGGCGGCGAGGTCATCGGCGTGGGCCGTCATGCCCGCCGAGCCCTGCACGGCGTTGCTCGCGCCGCGCCCGCGCAGGTCGGGGGCGATCACCCGCACCCCCGGCAGCTGCTCGACCACCAGCGGCCACGCCAGATGCGATGAGGTGACGCCGTGGACGGCGAGCACGGTGTGCTCGGCCCCACCGACCGGCTCCCAGACGCCCACACGCAGCTCTCCCCCGGCGACGGGAACATCGACCGTGCGATAGTCGTGTCCCCTCATCGGGCGCTCCATCCGCCGTCCATGGTGTATGACGCCCCAGTGACCATGCCGGCGGCATCCGACGCGAGCCAGCCGGCCAGCGACGCCACCTCGTCGGCCTCGACGAGACGCTTGATCGCGCTCTCGGTGAGCATGATCGTCTCCACGACCTCACTCTCGGGAATGCCGTGCACGGCCGCCTGATCGGCGATCTGCTTCTCGACCAGCGGCGTGCGCACGTAGCCGGGGTTGATGCAGTTGCTGGTCACACCGTGCGGGCCGCCCTCGAGCGCCGTCACCTTCGACAGCCCCTCGAGACCGTGCTTGGCGGCGACGTAGGCCGACTTGAACGCGCTGGCGCGCAGCCCGTGCACGCTGGAGATGTTGATCACCCGACCCCAGCCGCGGGAGTACATTCCCGGCAGCACCGCGCGGATCAGCAGGAACGGCGCCTCGAGCATGATCCTCTGGATGGTGCGGAATGCCGCCGGGTCGAAGTCCACGATCGGACTGACCCGCTGGATGCCGGCGTTGTTGACGAGGATGTCGGCCTCCAGCTCGAGGTCGTCCAGCGCGGCGGTGTCCGACAGATCGACGGTCCACACCTCGCCATCCACCTCGGCTGCGACGGTCGCTGCGGCATCCGCATCGAGGTCGGCGATGACCACGTGCGCTCCGCGGCCCGCGAACTCGACGGCGCACGCGCGCCCGATCCCGCTCGCACCGCCGGTGATCACGGCACGCCTGCCGGTCAGATCCTGCTCAGTCATCTGTCTTCCCCTCGGTGGTGTCCGGCCGCAGCGCGCGGGTGATGAAAGCAGTCATGCCGTCGAGCACCGCCGGGTCGATCTGCGCGGGCGGGCGGCCGTCAGCGTCCTTCTCCCAGAGCAGGTACCGCATGCCGATCAGCTCACCGGCGCCCATCAGCGCCCAGGCGACCACGTCGGTGTCGAGCTCGGCGGCGATCTCGCCGTCGCGCTGCGCGGCGGCCAATCCCGCCCGATAGCCGTCGACGATGCGCTCGTAGTGCAGCTTGAGCATCGCCGGCGACACGAACTCCGCCTCGCGCACGACCCGGTACAGCGCCGGGTGGGCCGCCGTGAACCGGAAGAACCCCTCGAATCCGAGCCGCTCGGCCTCGATGCGGTCGGCTGCCGTCGACATCGCCTCCGACATCGAGTGTCGGACGCGGCTGTTCAGATCGAGCACCAGCTCGTCGAAGACGGCCTGCTTGCCGTCGAAGTACAGATAGAACGTGCCCAGTGCCACACCGGCGTGCTCGGTGATCTTCACGATCGATGCCTCGTGGTAGCCGAGATCGGCGAACACCTGCTCGGCCGCCTCGAGCAGTCGGCGGCGGGTCTGCCGGCCGCGTGTGGTGAGAGGCCTGCCGGTGGCCGATGAGACCGGCGGGTCGTCAGTGTGCACGGTCATGGGTGTCCTCCTTCAGCGCCATCCGGCGCAGGCGTGCGCGGGCCACCTTGTCGATGGCGGCACGGGGCAGTTCGTCGATGAATTCGATGCGCGTGGGCAGTTTGAACGCCGCCAGCCGCTCGGCTGCGAAGGCGCTGAGCTCTTCGGCGGAGACCGGGCGTGCGGCGACCACGAAGGCCACGCCCCGCTCCCCCCAGACCGGGTCGGGCACGCCGACGACGGCGCACGCGGCGACCAGCGGATGCTCGGCGAGGGCGCGCTCCACCTCGGCGGGCGCGACGTTCTCACCGCCGGAGACGTAGATGTCCTTCAGCCGGTCGACGACCCGGTGGATGCCCTCGGCGTCGCGGTGCACCAGGTCTCCGGTGCGCAGCCAGTCCCCCGCCATCGCGCGCGCGGTCGCGTCGGGGTCGTCGAGGTATCCGGCGAACACGCTCTCGCCCCGCACCCACAGCTCGCCGGTCGCGGCGCCCTCGAGCGTCAGACCGGTGGCGGGATCCGCGATGCGCACGTCGACGCCGGGATACGGCAGCCCCACCGCGCCGGGATGCGCCGCGACGAGTTCCGAGGCCAGGTGGAGCACGTTGGGGCCGGCCTCGGTCAGGCCGTACCCCTGGGTGAACGCGAGCCCGCGCGTCGCCCAGGTGCGCACGAGGTCCTCGGGGATCGTCGCACCGCCGACGACGATGCGGCGCAGCGACGAGAGGGCGGCGGAGTGCCACAGCGGGTGCCGCTGCAGCATCCGATACTGCGTCGGAACGCCCATCATCGCCGTCACCCCGCGGTCGGAGATGAGCTGCAGCACCCGGCCGGGGTCGAATCCTCGTTCGAGCACCACGGTCGCTCCGCGCCACCAGGCCTGCAGCGGCTGCACGTTCCACGCGGCGACGTGGTATTGCGGCAGCATCGCCAGCACGATGTCGTCGGAGCCGAGGGGCATGGCCCTGTCGAGGGCGAGGTTGTTCCAGAAGCAGTTCTCATGGGTGAGCACGACGCCCTTCGGCGCCGCCTCGCTGCCAGAGGTGTAGATGACCAGCAGCGGATCGTCATCGCGCGCGGCACGGTGCGGGGCGGAGTGCGACGCCGTGGGCGCCTCGTGCTCGATGCCGGACACGCCCAGCGCGGCGCACGGAGGCCGCTCCCCCGTGATCTCCTGCGCTGCTGCGGCGAGCGCGGCGTGCTCATCCTCGATGAGCAGCAGCGCTGGACGCGTGCGCGAGATGAGGCCGGCCAGCTCGGATGGCGTCAATCGCCATGAGAGCGGCACGAACGCGATTCCCAGCTGCGCGCAGGCGAAGAACGCGACCACGTGGTCGGTGGAGTTGCCCGAGATCGTCGCGATCCGCTGACCGGCGCCGTAGCCCGCTTCGGTCAGGCGATCGGCCAGCCGCGTGACGCGGGCGGCGAGGGCGCGGTAGTCGGTGCGCACACCGCGATCGTCGATCGCGATACGAGCCGGGCCGGCGATCGCCCGGTCGTGCAGCCAGCGTCCGATGGTGTGCGCCCCGGCGGTACCGGTCATCGCGCCATCTCCGGCACGGACTCGGGCTCGGGCTCGGGCTCGTCGATCATGCTGAGCTCGGTCTCGTTGGCGCCGCGCCCGCGTCGGCGGCGGATCCACGAGTCCACGGTGCCGGCGATCCCGCCGGGCAGGAACATCACCACCAGGATGAACAGCACACCGAGGATGAACAGCGGCTCCGACAGCGGCACGCGCAGCACATCGGGCAGCTGCTGGATGCCCTCGGCGCGGGCGAGCACGGTCAGACGCTGATCGAGGATCGTATAGAGCACACCACCGAGGATCGCACCCCAGCGGAACCCGACGCCACCGAGGACCACCATCACCAGCACGGTGATCGTGAGATCGGCGCCGACCGCGGTGGGCTGGGTGCCCGATTGGAGCAGCAGATACGCCACGCCGGCGAGGGAGGCGCACAGCCCTGCGATGACGAACACGATCAGCTTGGCGCGCGTCGGCTGCAGGCCGAGTACCCGCACACGCAGGTCGTTCTCGCGGGCGGCCGCGGCGATGTGTCCCAGACGCGACCGGTCGACCCACAGCACCACCAGGTAGACGATCACGACGACGGCGAGCGCGACCCAGTACAGGTTGCGGGTGTTGATCACGCCGACGAGCCAGTCCGGCACACCGTCGGTGTTCAGGCTGAGGCCCTCCTCGCCGCCGGTGATGGCCTGGTTGCGGCGCACCAGCACCGAGCCGGCCTGGGCGAACGCCAGGGTGACCATCGCGAACGGGATGCCGTTGACGCGCATCGCGACGGCACCGGTGACCACGGCGATGACCAGGCCGCCCAGCAGTGCCACGAAGAGTCCCGGTACGAGCGGGAGCCTGACCGCCTCGAGCACGATGCCCAGTCCGTAGGCGCCGGCGCCGAAGTACAGCGCGTGCCCGAAGGAGAGCATGCCCGCGGTGCCCAGCAGCAGGTTGTACGACAGGGCGAGGGCGGCGAACACCATGCACAGCGACATCAGTGCGAGCGAACCGGGCGTGTACGTGGGACCGGGCAGGACGCCGGGGATCGACAGGTTCAGCAGCGGAAGGATGGCCAGCACGACGACGAGGGCGATGCCGACGACTGCCGGGATCCAGCGGGGGCGGGTCGTGGTGCGCATATCAGGCCTTCTTTCCCATGAGACCCGCGGGGCGCACCAGCAGGACGACGGCGAGCAGGATGACGACGATGAAGTCGCCGGTGCCGCCGAGATACGTGTTCGCGACCTGCTGCAGCACGGCGACGAGCACCGAGGCGATGGCGGCTCCGGTCAGCGAGCCGAGCCCGCCGACCACGGTGACGATGAATGCGAAGATCAGCAGGGTCGACCCGAGGTGGGCCGAGACATAGGTCAGCGCGTGCATGGCGAGCACCCCGCCGATGCCGGCGGCGGCGCCGCCGATCGCGAAGACGAGGGTGAACGAGCGGCGCACGTCGATGCCGAGGGCGGTGACCATCGATCGGTTCTCCACACCGGCGCGGATGATCATGCCGTAGCGGGTCTTGCGCAGGAAGATCACGAGACCTGCCAGTACGAGGCCTGCGGCGATGATGAGCACCCAGTACTTGTTCGGGATGCTGGCGCCGAGCACCTCGGTGGTCTGGCGCAGCCATGCCGGCCCGCGCACGTTGACCGGGTCCGTGCCCCAGATGCCCTCGAACAGGGCGATCGCGGCGAATGAGAGTCCGACGGTGACGAGCACCTGCTCGATGTGCCGTTCGTACAGGGGCCGGATCAGCAGCAACTCGGTGATCGCGGCGAAGACCGCCCCGACCAGGCCGCCGACGAGTATCGACAGCAGGAAGCCGCCCCAGCTGTCGACCCCGACGGCCTGGGCGACGGCCCATCCGACGAAGGCGCTGAGGGTGAGGAACGCGCCGTGTGCGAAGTTCAGCACGTGCATGAGGCCGTAGATCAGGCTGAGGCCGCTGGCGACGAGGAAGTACAGTGCGCCGAGCCCGAGGCCGATGATGAGGGTGAGGATCAGGGTGCTCATTTCGACTCCCTCCGGTCGCTCAATGCACCGCATACGTGCTCCTCCGCGCTGACGCCCAGCAGGCGACGGGTGAGGTCGGGGTCGTCGAGGATCTCGACGGCGCCGCCGGTGTGCACGACGCGCCCACCGGCGATCACGACCGCCTGGTCGGCCAGGCGGCGCACGACATCGAGGTTCTGCTCGACGAGCAGCATCGGGACTGTCTTGGCGGCCTCGGCGAGCGCGTCGGCCACTTCGGTGACGATTTTGGGGGCGAGTCCCTTGGTGGGCTCGTCGACCAGCAGCAGCCGGTTGTCGTTGATCAGGGCGCGGGCGACCGAGACCATCTGCTGCTGTCCGCCCGACAGCGTGCCGGCGCGCTGTTCGCGGCGGGCGACGAGGTCGGGGAACAGCTGGTCGACGAACGCGCGGCGCGGCTCGCGCTGCCGCTCGGCCAGGGCGAGGTTCTCGGCCACGGTGAGTCCGGCGAACACCTCGCGGTCTTCGGGGACGTAGCCGACACCGCGCTGCACGATGCGGTGGGTGCTCTGGGTGTCGATCCGCTGGCCGTCCAGCAGCACCTCGCCCTTGCGCGGGATGAGGCCGAGGATGCCGCGCAGCGTGGAGGTCTTCCCCGCGCCGTTTCGGCCGAGCACGGCGGTGATGCCGGTGGACGGCACCTCGAAGGTGACATCTTCGACGACCTGCTGGCCGGCGATGGACGCACTCAGGTGGCGGACCTGCAGGATGGGGGCGCTCATGCCGCCGTCCCCAGATAGGCGCTCTGCACGGTGGCGTTCTCCATGATCTTCTGTGGGGTGTCGACCGCGATGATGCTGCCGAAGTACATCACTGCGACGAGGTCGACCAGACCCATCAGCACCTCGATGTGGTGCTCGACCATCAGCACGGTGCAGCCGGTCTCGGCCTGCAGCCCTCGGATGCTGTCGACGAGGCCGGCGACGTCGCCGGAGGCGACGCCGGCCATGGGCTCGTCGAGAAGGACGAGGCGCGAGCGGGTGGCCAGCAGCACGGCGATCTCGAGCTTGCGCTTGTCGCCGTGGCTGATGTCGCCCGCGCGGGCGTCGAGGCGGTGGCCGAGTCCGACAGAGCGCAGCAGCTCCTCTGCGCGGATGCTGTCGGCATCCGACCGCTTCGGGAAGTGCAGCAGGGAGTAGCTGCCGCCGGATGCGGCCTGCACCGCGACGCGCACGTTCTCGTGCACGGTGAGCTGCGGGAACAGGCTGGAGGTCTGGAAGGTCCTCCCCAGCCCCGCCCTGGCGCGCTGTGGCACGCTCTCGCGGGTGATGTCCACGTCGTCCATCAGGATGCGGCCCGCGGTGGGCCGGATCACACCGGACACGGCGTTGAACAGCGTGGTCTTTCCCGCACCGTTCGGGCCGATGACGCCGACGAGGGCGCCCGGCTCGACGGTCAGGTCGACGTCCTTGAGGATCGTCGCGCCTCCGATGTCGAGTCCGAGGCCTTCGATCCGCAGGGATGCGCCGGCGGTGGGCGGGGCTGGGGTGTTCACGTGGTCTTCCTCCGAGAGCTCTCTGTGCGGGTCACGGAGCGACGTCGGCGGCGGGGACGGTGTCGACCAGCTCGGGCTTGAACGAGTCGCCGTCGGCGACGAGCCTGGCCTGGTACATGTCCTGCAGCAGGGCGTGGTCATCGGCGCGGACGGTGTTGGTGCCCTTCGGCCCCTCGAACTCGAAGCCCTCCAGTGCCGCGATCATCGCGTCGACGTCGCCCTTGCCCTCCTTGACCGCCTGCACCAGCATGATGGCGGCGTTGAAGCCGTCGGGGCTGAACAGATCGGCTTCGGCTCCGGCGGCCTCGAGGCCCTCGAGCATGGCGGTGTTGACCTCGTTGTCGGGCGCTTCGGCGAAGTAGTGGTTCAGGAAGTTGATCTGCTCCGAGGCGACGCCGTAGG
Source organism: Microbacterium bandirmense (assembly GCF_037204185.1). Classification (NCBI taxonomy): domain Bacteria; kingdom Bacillati; phylum Actinomycetota; class Actinomycetes; order Micrococcales; family Microbacteriaceae; genus Microbacterium; species Microbacterium bandirmense. Next base: position 346,426 of record NZ_JBBDGM010000003.1, read on the forward strand.
CGCCGAAGGTGGCACGGTCTCCGAGTCCGGTGACGACGGGGATGTCGTCGAGCACGCCCTGCTGGCTCATGGCCTGCCACATCGCACCCGAGGTTGCGCCGGCCCAGGCCACGAACACGAGGTCGGGCTGTGCGGTGAGCACCTGCTGGGCGAACGGGGTGAACTCGGTGACGTCCTCGGCGACGAGCACGGGCTCGACCGTCGCGCCCTTGCCGCCGAGGATCGCCTCGACCGCGGCGACGTTGCCCTGCCCGAAGGCGTTGTTCTGGGCGAACACGGCGATCTTCTTGCCCTCGATGTCATCGAGGAAGGTACCAGCGGTGGCGACGTCCTGAGCGGACTGGCGCCCGGAGCGGAACGTGTAGTCGTTGATGCCGGTGACAGCGTCTGCGGCGGCCGGGCCGGAGATGAAGAGCACCTTGTTCTGCTCGGCCTGCTCGGCCATGGCGAGGGCGACACCCGATGAGGCGCTGCCCATCAGGATGTTCACGCCGTCGCCGATCAGCTCCTTGGCTGCGGTGACCGCGGTGTCGGGGTCACCGGCGTCGTCGCGGTTCTCGATGACGATCTTGATGCCGTCGACCTCGCTGGTGCCGTCGGTGGCGTAGTCGAGACCGACGGTGAACGCGTCGAGGTACTGCTTGCCGTAGCCCGCCAGCGGACCGGTCTCGCTGGTGATGACGCCGACGCGCACTTCGGAGGGCCCGGCGTCGCCGGTGTCGCCGGCGCCGGCATCCGCTTGCGGCGCGCACGCCGTCATGACGAGGGCGGCGGTGGCGAGCACCGAGCCCAGGAGCAACTTCTTCGTAACCCGCATCTGGATGCCTTTCAACGTTGGAAGGTCGGGAACATGAAACCCGATTCAGGTATTGGGATCGTAAGCCGATCCACGCGATCACGTCAAGCCGAGCCGAGATACATATCACCCGATATATACTTGCTGGCATGCAAAAAGCCGATGTCATCACCTCGATCGTCATCTCGGCCCACGGCCTTGCGCGCATCGCCGCACGGGATGCCGGAAACGACGCATCCTCAGCCCAGTGGCGCGCCCTGAGCATCCTCGAGCGCCAGGGCGGCATGCGACTGGGGGCGCTGGCGGCGACCGCACGCACCACCCAGCCGGGCATGACGCGCCTGATCGGCTCACTCGCGCATGCCGGTCTCGTCGAGCGGGCGGCCGACCCCGACGACTCGCGCGCCACGCTCGTGACACCCACACCCCGCGGACTCGAGGCGCTGCATGCCTGGCGCACGGAACTTCGCGACTCACTGGCCCCGCGCTTCAGTGCGCTCACCGACGAGGACTGGTCCGCTCTGCAGCGGGCCGCCGAGATCCTCGCTTCACGCACTGTCGGATCCACGCCGCCCACGAACCCCGAGACCACGACGGACACCACGACAGGAGAACGCGCATGACCGGCACACCCCAGGGTTCCATCTGGCGACAGCCGGCACAGGTCTGGGCAGTGGCGTTCGCCTGCGTCGTCGCCTTCATGGGCATCGGGCTCGTCGATCCGATCCTGCCCGCCATCGCCTACTCGCTGCAGGCGACGCCCGTCGAGACCGAGCTGCTGTTCACCAGCTACCTGCTGGTGACGGGCCTGGCCATGCTCATCACCAGCTGGATCTCGAGCCGGATCGGCGCGAAGGCGACGCTGCTGCTCGGCCTCGCCCTGATCGTGGTGTTCGCGCTGCTGTGCGCGCTCAGCAGCAGCGTCGACGCGGTGATCGGCTTCCGCGCCGGATGGGGTCTGGGTAACGCGCTGTTCATCTCCACGGCGCTCGCCACCATCGTCGGCGCCGCATCCGGCGGCAGCGGCGCGGCCATCGTGCTCTACGAGGCGGCGCTCGGACTGGGCATCGCGATCGGCCCCCTGCTGGGCGGACTTCTGGGCGAGATCAGCTGGCGCGGCCCGTTCTTCGGAGTGGTCGCGCTCATGTCGATCGGCTTCATCGCGGTGCTCGTCCTCGTGCGCGAACGGCGCGAGACGCGCGAGCCGATCCCGCTGTCGGCTCCGATCAGGGCCTTGCGTCATCCGGCGCTCGCCGCACTGGCGGTCACCGCGCTGTTCTACAACATCGGATTCTTCGTGCTGCTGGCGTTCTCGCCGTTCCCGCTCGGCTTCGGGGCCATGGGAATCGGCCTGACGTTCTTCGGCTGGGGCGTCGCCCTGGCGATCACCAGCGTGTGGCTGGCCCCCGCGCTCATGCGGCGCGTCGCCCGCACGACGATCATCCTGGTCACCCTGCCCCTGCTCGCACTCGACCTCATCGCCGCCGGCCTGCTGGTGGGCGATCCCGCCGCGCTGGTCGTCTGCATCATCGTGGGCGGCCTGCTGCTGGGAGTGATGAACACGGTGCTGACCGAGGCGGTGATGGAGGCCACCGACCTGCCGCGCGCGGTGGCGTCGTCGGCGTACTCGGCCGTGCGCTTCCTGGGCGGCGCGATGGCTCCGCCCATCGCCGCCGCGCTCGCGCACGTCTGGGGCGAGACCGTGCCGTACCTCTTCGCCGCAGCCGCGGTGCTGATCGCCGCACTGACCGTGCTGCTCGCGCGCCGTGTGCTGGGACACATCGACGATCCCGGCGCGGGTGAACAGGAGCACGCAGCCGCTATCGTCGTGGGAGACGCCGCCTGAGGCATCCGAGCCTTCCACACGGCCCACCGGCCGGGCGGCCGCACCCGACCGCGCAGAGGAGCCTGATCCCGTGACCACCGACGCCCTCCCCAGCCGCAGCCGCATCGTGCACGAGCACCTCGCCGCCGCGGGCATACAGAGCCACATCGTCGTGCTGCCCGACTCCGCACGCACCGCGGCGCTTGCCGCCCAGGCCATCGGCTGCGAGGTCGGGGCGATCGCGAACAGCCTGGTGCTGGTCGCCGATGGCGAGCCGATCCTGGTGATGACCAGCGGCGCACACCGCGTGGACTTCGCCGTTCTCGCGGACAGCATCGGGGCGACCACGGTCGCCATGGCACCGGCTCCGGTGGTGCGCTCGGCCACCGGTCAGGTCATCGGCGGGGTCGCGCCGGTCGGCCATCCCGCACCGCTGCCCACCTACCTCGATGAGGATCTGGGTGCGTTCGATGAGATCTGGACGGCGGGCGGTACGCCCGAGACGGTCATGCCCCTGACTTTCGCGCAGCTGAAGACGGTCACGGCCGGGCGGGTGGTTCCGGTCGCGTAGACCGCTATTCGACCATGATGTCCTCGATCTCGAGGTCCTCGTCGAGCAGACAGTAGATCATCAGGTCGGGATACTCCTCGGGGGCGATGTACAGCAGCGTCATGCCGCCGTCGCCGAAGACGACGACCCCATCGAGCGAGATATCCGCGCGCAGCGATCGCAGCGCCTCGTCGAGGTCGACGTCGTCGTCATCCTCGTACGCGGCGTCGGTGAGCTCCTCGGCGACCTCGCGTTCGCGTGCGTCGAGGATCTCCTCGGTCAACCGCGCGAGCGCGTGCTGCACGGTCTCCTGCATCACGTCCAGATCCGGCATGTCCTCCGGCTCGAACACCTCGTCGTCGTCATCGTCATCGTCATCGTCGTCGTCATCGTCGTCGTCATCGTCGCGCTCGAACTCCTCGTCGAACTCGTACTCCACCGTCACGCGACGCCCACCGGGAAGCTCGACGCCGGCCGTCAGCGCGCCGTCTTCATCGGTGTCGATGTCCTCAAGCTCGATCATCAGAACCTCCTTGCCGACATGTTCTCACCGCTCCGCGCCGGACGGAAGAGGGGATGCCCGTAGGGTCGGTGCCATGAGAAGAACACGCGGAGGCGTCGTCGACGTCGACTCACTCGAGGACTTCGACCGTCGCCTCTCGTGCGGCGTGCACGCGCTGGCCGGGTGGCGCCTGCGCGATGTCGACCTCACCCGACGTGGTCGGGCACTGCAGGCGGTCGACGTCGCCGGGGCGCTCTTCCTCGGATGCGACCTGCTGAGCGATGACGAGGAGTCCATCCGTGCTCGCGGGGCCGTGGTGTTCCCGTCGGTGCCCGACGTGCCGGTGGACACCTACCGCACGACGCTGTACTCGCCGCGCGAGCTCTTCGGCACCGCCGACTATCCGCGCAGCTTCGACGCAACCGTGTACGCCTGGTCGCAGCGCGAGATCACCCGTGATGCGGCGCTCGCGCAGGCGCTGCACGATCACAGCATCGGCATCGCGCTGGAGAGCTGGGTCTCGCATCGCCGCCTGGTCGGGGTGATGGGAGGGCACAGCGCATTGCGCGGAGACCGCACGTACGTCGACGGGGCGACGTTGGGTCGGATGCTGTCGCAGACCCATACGGTCGCCACCGGCGGCGGACCGGGGGCGATGGAGGCGGTGAACCTCGGCGGGTACCTCGCCCGCTATGACCAGGATGCCCTTGATGAGGCGGTCACGATGCTGTCGGCCGTGCCGAGCTTCACCCCGACGATCGGAGCGTGGGCTGAGGCCGCCTTCGCAGTGCAGGAGCGCTTCCCGGACGGCGCGGAGTCACTGGGCATCCCGACGTGGCATTACGGCCACGAGCCGCCCAACCCCTTCGCGTCCGCGGTCGCGAAGTACTTCCACAACGCCCAGCGCGAGGCGATCCTGCTCGAGATCTGCGCGGGCGGGATCGTGTTCCTGCCCGGCGCCGGCGGCACCGTGCAGGAGATCTTCCAGGACGCGTGCGAGAACTACTACGCCGACGAGTCGTCGATCGCGCCGATGGTGCTCGTCGGACGACGGTACTGGACCGAGGAGCTGCCGGCCTGGCCGCTGCTGCGCGCGCTGGCGAAGGGGCGTCCGATGCAGAACCACGTGCATCTGGTCGAGACGGTGCAGGAGGCGGCTGCGCTCGTGCAGGAGGCGGCTGCGCTCGTGCAGGAGCGCCCGGGAGGGCTCGCTGCCGACCTCTGAACCCGCGGGCCGTTCATCACCCGGCTCTGGAAGACTGCACTGATGGACAGGCTCCTCCTCGTACGTCACGCCCAGGCCACCGGTCACGGGCACGCGGATCCAGCACTCAGCGCCGCAGGAGAGCTGCAGGCACGACAGCTCGCGGCACGCCTGTCCGGCGAACCCGTGGCTCGCGTGCTCAGCAGCCCGAGGCTGCGAGCTCAGCAGACCTCGTCCGCGATCGGCCGATCCTGTGGACTCGCACCCGAGATCGTGCCGATGATCGATGACCTCACACCGATGCCGTCGGCAGAGCGCTGGACGGACTATCCGGAACACCGCTGGGAGTGGCTGCACGACACGCCACCAGAGGAGCGGGACGAAAACGGAGTCGCGCTGCAGACGGCCTGGACAGTTCTGTCGGAGATGATCACCGGCGCGACCCCCGGCACGCTCGTCGTGGTCACCCACGCGTTCGTCATCGGCAGCTTCGTCTCGGCGGCGCTGGCAGCCCCGCCCTCGGCATGGATGCTGCTCCCTGTCGAAAACACGGGCGTCACAGAGATGCAGCGCCGTTCGAACGGCGAGCTCGCCGTGCTCCGGTTCAACGACACCTGCCACCTCGAGCCCGCTCGAACGTGACCAGATCGTGAACCTCGGAACGTCACCAGATCGTGAATATCGACCCGGAAGCGAAAAAGCCCCGGAATCTGGCGAGAGATTCCGGGGCTTATCCGTGCGCCCCCAGGGACTTGAACCCTGAACCCATTGATTAAGAGTCAATTGCTCTGCCGATTGAGCTAGAGGCGCATGGCCGGGTAACCCGACCGAGGAATTACATTACCAGCGCCCGGGGGCCGCATCAAATCGGGGCCATCCCGGGCGCGTTGAGGCG